>JAYOUT010000005.1:45538-50605 GCA_038151055.1 Luminiphilus sp. | reverse complement strand
CCATCAAGGCGTCTAAGAGCTCACGCGCATCGGGCTCGTACACATAATCCCAATGATGAGACAGTGTTTCGTTTTCCTCTGCCTTCAGGGGCAACAACTGCTCTACCTGGGGCGCCTGGGTCATCGTGTTCACAAACTCGTTGCTGGCGAGGTACAACGCATCAATGCGGCCTTCTGTGTAGGCGTCCAGCATGGTCTTTACGCCACCAATCAAATCTTCCAAGGCAGGCTCTTCACCGAGATCTCTCACTGACGCGGTGACATTGCCGCCCACGCTGGCAAAGAAGCCTGCTGACTTGGCGCCGACGAGACAAAGCTCGACTTCAACGCCTTCGTCCTGCATCGCCTTCATGGATTGAATGGATGCCTTAAACAGGTTGATGTTCAAGCCACCACACAAGCCGCGATCTGTAGAGACAATGATGTACCCCGCCCGCTTCACTTCGCGCTCTTGCATGTAAGCATGGCGATATTCGGGCGTAGAGTTGGCAATGTGGCCTACGACGGCGCGCATACGCTGCGCATAGGGCTTGCCCAGCTCCATACGGTCCTGGGCGCGGCGCATTTTGCTGGCCGCGACCATTTCCATCGCGCTGGTGATCTTTTGAGTACTCTGAATACTCGAGATCTTGGTGCGGATTTCCTTACCGACAGCCATGCGTGATTACCAGGTTTGCGTCGACTTGAAGGCTTCAATCGCAGACTTGAAGGCAGCCTCGCGGTCGTCATCCCAACCGCCGTCAGCCTCGATCGCCTGCATCACATCAGCGCACTCGGATCGCATGTAACCCAGCAGGGCCGACTCAAAGTCACCGATTTTGGCCACCTCAACATCCTGCAAATACCCCTCGTTACCCGCGTAAAGCAGCACGCCCATCTCGGCAATTGACAGCGGTGCATACTGCTTTTGCTTCATCAACTCGGTAATGCGCTCACCGTGTTCCAGCTGCGCCTTGGTGGCGTCATCGAGATCCGACGCGAACTGCGAGAACGCTGCCAGTTCACGGTACTGGGCCAGCGCCGTTCGAATACCGCCTGATAGCTTCTTCACGATCTTGGTCTGCGCAGCACCACCCACACGAGAAACTGAAATACCTGCGTTCATGGCTGGGCGCACGCCAGCGTTGAACATATCCGCCTCGAGGAAGATCTGGCCGTCGGTAATCGAGATCACGTTGGTCGGTACAAACGCCGAGACGTCTCCCGCCTGGGTTTCGATCACAGGCAGTGCGGTGAGCGAGCCTGTCTGACCCTTCACATCGCCGCCGGTAAATTGCTCTACGTAATCAGCATTCACCCTCGCCGCACGCTCAAGCAGGCGCGAGTGGAGATAGAAAACATCACCGGGATACGCCTCTCTGCCGGGAGGCCGGCGCAGGAGCAGTGAGATCTGCCGATAGGCGACGGCCTGCTTGGACAGGTCGTCATAAATGATCAGCGCGTCCTCACCTCGGTCGCGGTAGTACTCACCCATGGTGCAGCCCGCAAACGGCGCGAGGTATTGCATCGCCGCCGGATCAGAGGCGTTGGCGGCCACCACGATGGTGTGCTCCATCGCGCCGTGCTCTTCGAGCTTGCGTACCACCGATGCAACGGATGAGGCCTTCTGGCCGACCGCCACATAGATACACTTAATGCCGGTACCCTTTTGGTTGATGATCGCGTCGACTGCAATAGCGGTCTTGCCCACCTGGCGGTCACCAATAATCAGCTCGCGCTGGCCACGACCAATCGGCACCATGGCGTCGATCGCTTTCAAGCCAATCTGCACCGGCTGGTCAACCGATTGTCTGGCGATCACGCCCGGTGCAATCTTTTCAATGGCGTCGGTCTCGGTCGTCTCGATGGCACCCTTGCCATCAATCGGGTTACCGAGAGAGTCCACAACGCGTCCCTGCAGCGCCGGGCCAACCGGTACCTCGAGAATCCGCCCCGTACAGCGACAGGTCTGGCCTTCGGCCAGCTGCTTATAGTCGCCCAATACCACCGCGCCCACCGAGTCACGCTCGAGGTTCAAAGCCAGGCCGTAAACACCGCCATCGAACTCGATCATCTCGCCGTACTGGACCTCTGTCAGGCCGTGGATGCGGATAATGCCGTCCGTCACCGAAACAATAGTGCCCTCATTGGTAGCCTGCGAAGTGACTTCAAGCTGGTCGATACGCTGCTTGATCAGGTCGCTAATTTCCGAGGGGTTGAGCTGTTGCATGACCTATTCCTCTGTCATTGGGTCAGCGTGCCCGCCAATTTATTCAGGCGGCCGCGAACTGAGCCGTCGATCACCAGATCGTCGGCGCGAATGAGTGCCCCTCCAAGTAATGAGGGGTCGGTTTCAGATGTCAGGGTGATGCTGCGCGCCAACTTTTCCTGCATCGTGTCGGCAAGTTGCTGTGTTTCGGCATCACTTAAGGGGTATGCGGAGGTCACATGGACCGCTACGGTGCTCTCTACCGCCTGCTTGAGCTGGTCAAACAGCATTGCCACGTCTGGCAGCAGTGAGAGGCGGCCATTGTCCGCCATGATAGACAGCAGGTTTGCCACTGCTGAGGGTGCGGCATCCCCCGCCAGACCGGAGAGCGTTGCTGCGCGCTGCGCGGCAGTTTGATTCGGGTCGCGCATGGCGGCTGCGACTTTTGGCTCAGCGGTAATCGCCGCCAACTCCGACAACGCCGCTTGCCATGCCGCCAATTCACCGGCCGCTCGAGCATGCTCAAAAGCTGCGCGCGCGTAAGGCCTGGCAAGGGTCGTCGGTTCAATCATCGATCAGGACTCCGCCGCCAGCGACTTGAGCAGATCTGCGTGCTTATCGGCATCGATCTCCGCAGCAAGAATCTTTTCTGCCCCAGCCAGCGCCAGCGCGCTGACCTGTGTCATCAGCTGCTCTTGCGCCCGGGCCCGCTCTTGCTCGATCTCGGCGGCGGCGGCCGCTTTGACCCGATCGGCCTCGGCACTCGCTGCGTCTTTGGCCTCTTCAACCACCGCTTGGGCGCGCTTGTTCGCGGCCTCAATGATGCCGGCGGCCTCTCGTTTGGCCTCAGCGAGCTGCTCGTCCGCCTGCTGCTTCGCGACCTCCAGGTCATGCCCGGCGCGATCAGCGGCGGCGAGGCCGTCAGCGATCTTGTTTTGCCGCTCTGCCATGGCGCCAGCAATTGGGGGCCACACGTAACGCATACAGAACGCCACGAAAGCCACAAAGGCAATCAGCTGTCCTATCAGGGTGAGATTAATATTCACTCGTTACTCCTGTGGTGCAAGAGAGGGACCTGCCCACCCTCGCAATCAACGTGGCTCTTAGCCTGCGACCACAAAAATGAGGTACATGGCGATACCCACACCAATAATCGGGATCGCATCAACCAGGCCCGCGCCCAGGAAGAACGTGCCCTGCAGCTTTGGAGCCAGCTCCGGCTGACGGGCAGAGCCTTCAATCAGCTTGCCGCCCAAAATGCCTACGCCGATCGCGGCACCCATTCCACCGAGGCCCATCATGATGGCGGCGGCAACGTAAATCAGTTCCATGGTTGTCTCCTAAAGGTAACTGTTAACTAAAAATCAATGGTCCTCGTGTGCCATGCTGAGGTACACGATGGTGAGAACCATAAAAATAAAGGCCTGTAGCGTGATCACCAGAATATGGAAAATCGCCCAGCCGATTTGCAGCAGCGCTGCCGGCAGCAGCCAGAAAAGCCCAACGCTAAACAGCGCAGCAATCAGAATAAAGATCATCTCGCCCGCATACATGTTGCCGAACAAACGAAGCCCGAGAGAGAAGGGCTTGGCCAACAGGCCGACAACTTCCATGAACAGGTTCACGGGAATAAACAACGGGTGGTTAAAGGGGTTCAGCGTGAGCTCTTTCACAAAGCCGAAACCTTTCACCTTTATGGAATAAAACAGCATCAGCACAAACACGCCAATGGCCATGCCCATAGTGATGTTGGGGTCCGTTGAGGGCACAATTTTCTGATACTCGACCCCGGCCAACATCAAAGAGTGGGGGATTAGATCGACCGGGATCAGGTCCATCAGGTTCATCAGAAATACCCAGACAAAAATCGTCAGCGCCAATGGCGCGATCAGCGGATTGCGGCCATGGAAGGTGTCTTTCACGGTACCGTCGACAAACTCGACGATCATTTCAACGAAGTTCACCAGCCCTGTTGGCACACCGGAGGTAGCGCGAACGGCTACGCGGCGGAACAGCCAGCAAAAAATGACGCCGAGTCCGACTGACCAGATCATGGAGTCGACATGGATAGCGTTGAAACCCATGGCGGTAATTTCATCCGCGCCGTGCGCCATGGTCCATTGACCACCCGCCTGGACTACGCTGCCGTCATATCGCTCAAAGCCTTCCGGTAACTTGCCATAGGTCAAGTTGGTCAGGTGGTGAACGATGTATTCCGATACGGTCTGACTGTCGCCATTTGCCGCCATTGTTTCTCGCGTACTCCCGGGCCCTAAGAGCCTCTAGTTTCCCGCGTGTCCGCCACGCGTCGTTCTGTTGTTGCCAATGCGCCCGCTAGGGCACCTTTTCCCGCTGTCGTTGCAGCCACACCAAGATAAGGGGTGGACCTACCACACCTATGACACTGCCCAACAACACCGGCAGCGGTTCACTTGCTGGCCGCAGCGCAAACAGCGCTGCAAAACCCATTCCCGCAAGGGTGTACCGCACGAAACCCATCCAAGCGGGGCTGATGAGCGACCGGCCTGACGTCAGACTCATCGCCACCCACACACTGGGCAACAGCACAATCGCAGCGCCCAGCAACATGTCGAGAGAAGTGTTAAAACCCCGAAAAATTCCGGTGATCAACGCCGCACACCCTAACAACACCGCTGACAGCACAATCGCACTCAAAAGGTGCGTTCTTGTGGTAGCAAAGGGTGCGGAAGCGACGTGTCTGGCCAAGGTGAACCCAGCCCCCCTTTCATGCGGGACGGAGTGTAGTAGAAAGGCCTAAACCCTTCAATACGTGGGATTTACTGGATTCGCTTGAGCAAACCGTCCAGTTCGTCGAGGCTGGAATACTGAATCTCGAGCCGGCCCCGCCCACTTTGCTG
>JAYOUT010000005.1:41256-45438 GCA_038151055.1 Luminiphilus sp. | reverse complement strand
CCTGAGCAAATTGGCCACGGCTGGTCGGGAGCGCCCAACGGCTGAGGCCACTTGCTCCTGGCTAAGCCCGAATTCGTCCTGCAGGCGCTTCAGGCCAAGCCCCTCCTCCACCGGGTTCAGATCTTCGCGTTGAATGTTCTCAATCAAACCGATCGCGATAGCCGCCTCATCGGTTACAGCCTTGATAACGACGGGTATCCGATCAAGACCTGCTAACTGGGCAGCTCGCCAACGACGCTCTCCGGAGAGAATCTCGTAACGGTCACCATCGAGTGGTCGCGCCACAATGGGTTGCAGGACCCCCTGAGCCTTGATGCTGCTAGCCAGAGACTCCAACGCTTCGGCCTCAAATTCGCGACGAGGCTGATAAGCGCCTCGTTGAAGCCGCTCCACTGGGAGGTCGGCCAATGGCGCCTTACTCGTTTCCGACGAGCCTTCCGAGCTATCGGGTTGGGGGGGTTCGCTGGAATTGGCGAGCAGTCCCGATCCCAGCAGCGCCTCGAGACCTCGATTCAGCTTTCGTTTTTGCGCCATCTACAGCGATTCCTTTTGGTGTTGTTCCTGTCGACGCATAAACTCGCCCGCCAACGCCATGTATGCGGTTGCGCCCCGGGACAAGCGATCATAGACGATTCCAGGCAGGCCATGGCTGGGAGCCTCAGCCAGTTTCACGTTCCTGGGGATCACTGTTCGGTACACGAGGCCCTCAAAGTGTTGATGCAACTGTTCAGACACCTCGTTTGTCAGTGCGTTACGTGGGTCATACAGCGTTCGTAAAATGCCCTCAATACTTAACGAAGGGTTCACGGTCTGCCGCACCGTGTTAATGGTCTCCATCAGCGCAGACAGCCCTTCCAAGGCAAAGTACTCGCATTGCATGGTAATCAGCACAGAATCAGCGGCCACTAGCGCGTTCAGCGTCAACATGTTGAGCGATGGCGGACAATCGATTATGACGAAGTCGTAAACGCTCGCGCCCGCAGCGAGAGCCGCTTTCAGGCGTTGCTCCCGATCATCCACCGATAACAGGGCCACTTCGGCCGCCGTCAGGTCGCCATCCGCTGGCACACAGTGCAAGCCAAATGTTTCGAGTGGTGTGACGACGTCACTGAGTGGCTGTTGCTCGACCATCAGCTCAAAAGCAGTCGCGTTCAGGTCGCCCTTGTTCAACCCCACCGACACGGTGGCATTGCCCTGTGGATCAAGGTCAACCAACAGGACCTGTTTCTCCATGGCCGCGAGGGCGGCAGCGAGATTTACGCTGGTCGTGGTTTTGCCCACCCCCCCTTTTTGATTGGCGACGGCAATGACCTTCACGGCAACGCTCCACCCAACCGATTGAAGGTCAACAGCTGAAACCCCCATTGACGTCCAGGGACCACAATTTGCTGGGTAGCTGTGTGCTGGATCCCTTCGGGCAAGGCTGTCAACTCCTCAGAAGCACTCTCTGTTTTCATCGCGAACAACACACCATGATCACCAAGCACATGATCGATTCGCTTTAACGTGGTGGGCAAATCTGCGAAAGCTCTCGTTATGACCGCATCAACAGGCGGCTCAGGATGCCACGTTTCCACTCTGGTGGTCTCGACCTTGATGTTAGATAAACCCAACAACCTTTTCACCTCCGAGAGGAAGCGTGTTTTCTTACTGTTGCTGTCAAGCAACACATACTCTCGATCAGGGGCGGCAATGGCCAATGGAATGCCGGGTAACCCAGCCCCTGTCCCCACATCAGCGATACGACAACCGGTCACGTGAGGCGCAATGGCCAAGCTTTCAATAATGTGACGCTGCAACATCGTGGATCGATCGCGGACAGCAGTCAGGCTATAAGCACGGTTCCACTTTTCCAGACAATCTACGTAGGCAATCAAACGGTGAATCTGTTCATCTGACATGTGTAGCCCCAGCGCGCGCGAGGCAGCACATAGCAAGTCGGCATCTGGATGCTGAGCGACGGGTGTTTGGGGGTTATCCATGCGCTGTCGCGCGCAACGCACCACTGAGGTCTCGTTTTTTCAGGTGAACCAATAAAAGCGAAAGCGCCGCCGGCGTCATTCCCGGGATACGTGAGGCTCGGGCTAGATTGCTTGGCCGCGTATCGCTCAATTTCTGTCGAATCTCGTTAGACAGTCCCTCCACTTGCATGAAATCCAAATCATCGGGAATGGTGGTCGCCTCATGCCGCTGC
Source organism: Luminiphilus sp. (assembly GCA_038151055.1). Classification (GTDB taxonomy): domain Bacteria; phylum Pseudomonadota; class Gammaproteobacteria; order Pseudomonadales; family Halieaceae; genus Luminiphilus. The sequence continues at coordinate 43,244 of JAYOUT010000005.1, read as the reverse complement.
AAACGGTCGATATCTTGCTGTTGCCGATCAATATAACCAGCGTATTTCATTTGTATGGTCACTTGCGCTGATACCGCCTCAGCAACGGGTTCGGGTGCCGGTACGAGCTCGCTCAGTGTCGGGTAATCGATCTCGGGGCGCTTCAACAGCTCCGCCAGCGAATATTCTCTGGATAGCGGCTTAGTCAGTCGGGATTGCAACGCTATCGCCGTTGCACTGCCCGCTTGCACATAAGTCCGCTCGAGGCGTTCACGCTCGCGCTCAATATCTTCTCGCTTTTGCGTAAAACACTGCCATTGCCTATCCGTTACCAAACCCAACGAATGGCCGATTTCTGTGAGTCTGAGATCGGCGTTGTCCTCTCTCAACTGCAAGCGATATTCGGCACGAGAAGTAAACATCCGATACGGCTCATTAGTGCCCAGCGTAACAAGGTCATCAATCAGCACACCGATATAGGCTTCATCCCGGCCTGGCTCCCAATGTGGCAGATCTAATGTTTGTCTCGCTGCATTTAAACCGGCCATCAGCCCCTGCGCCGCTGCTTCTTCGTATCCCGTCGTCCCGTTGATTTGCCCTGCAAAATAGAGACCCGTCACCGTTTTAGTTTCGAGGCTGTGGCGCAGATCACGCGGATCAAAATAATCGTATTCAATCGCATAACCTGGCCGGGTTATGTTGGCTGCTTCGAGGCCTCTGATAGACCTCACCAGTTGCAGTTGCACATCAAACGGCAGCGAGGTGGAGATGCCATTTGGATAGAGCTCTATCGAAGTAAGGCCCTCTGGCTCGATAAAAATCTGATGGGAGTCTTTGTCAGCAAAGCGATGAATCTTGTCCTCGATACTGGGGCAGTAGCGAGGACCAACGCCCTCAATAGTGCCGCTGAAGAGCGGGGACCTGTCTAAACCGCTACGGATAATCTCGTGGGTTCGCGTGTTGGTTTCTGTGACCCAGCAACATCGCTGCTCGGGGTGCTCGTCTCGATGCCCCATTAGCGACATTACGGGTCTGGGGTCGTCTCCCCACTGCTCAGCCATGACAGAGAAATTGACAGAACGGGCATCAATCCGGGGTGGTGTACCGGTCTTCAATCGACCTACTCTGGGGCAGATTTCTCGGAGACGATCGGCAAGTCCGAGCGCCGCTTGGTCCCCCATCCTGCCACCAGACTGGTTTTCCTCTCCCACGTGCATCCTGCCATGCAGGAACGTCCCGGCAGTCAGCACAATTGCAGAGGCATGAAAGAGAATTCCCGAACGGGTAACCACCGCGGACACGCGATTACCCTTTAGTTGGATATCTTCAACACCATCCTGAAAAATATCGATGCGCTCTTCAGATTCCAAAAAAGACCGAATGGCATTGCGATATAACACGCGATCGGCTTGGGCTCTCGTCGCCCTTACTGCAGGACCTTTTCGCGCGTTCAGCACCCGGAACTGAATACCCGCTCGATCCGTTGCTCTGGCCATGACACCGCCCAACGCATCGATTTCTTTTACCAGGTGGCTTTTTCCAATCCCGCCAATAGCCGGGTTGCAGGACATCTGTCCCAGCGTGTCGATGGCATGGGTCACCAGTAATACGCGCACGCCAACCCGCGCTGCTGCCAGTGCCGCCTCGGTTCCAGAATGGCCGCCGCCAACAACGATGACGTCGTAATGTTGAGGGTGAATCACCATGGTGCTGATCACGCCTTTAAAAAGGGGGCCAGAGTATAAACGGGTCAACCCGATCCCACTAACCGCTCCTTTTGGTCATTGTGTGGGTGTGGGCCTTAGCAAAAACCGCGATTTAAGACCTAACGACCTGACCTAAACACTGCGGTTGGAACTGAACGGATAATGAGCGCTTAAAACACATCATTAATAAGAAGTTATTTTTATAAAAAGATTATTTAAATACTGTTGTTATTAGAGGGCTACGATATTGTAGAAAACTCATTAATATCAAATAAATTCATAGCCTTATAATCTTTGTAAGGG
>JAYOUT010000005.1:27094-41156 GCA_038151055.1 Luminiphilus sp. | reverse complement strand
CAATGTTGCAAAGGTGATTTCCGGTGCCCCATCGATACTAAAGCGCTTATTTTCCGATGCAGAATGAGGAAAAGATTTCGCCCAACAGGTCGTCGGCGCCAAAGGCACCTGTGGTTTCGCTGAGGTGTGAGTGAACCGAGCGGAGATCCTCAGCCAACAACTCCCCTGCTTGATGCACTTCAAAGCGTTGAATCGTTTCCGAGAGCGCAACGCTGGCGCGCTCGAGGCAGATCACATGACGCTCCCGGGCAGAAAAAGGGGTTTCAATGGCTGCGTCACCAAACCCCAGGTGAGACAAAATGGCTTGTTCTAGGGCAGGCAAGCCCTGTCCGGTTGTGGCGGAAACAGCGATAGTGGTCATTTTGGCCGCGCTGTCTTCGTCTCCTGAAGAGGCACTGCTCGTTGTTACGGGCCCTGGAGACCGATGTGAGAGATCAATTTTATTCAGTACCTGAATAAGAGGCTGGTGTTCCCGTGCACCACCTAATTGTGCCGTTTGGTCTGGGCTGTCGCCCGCGGCATCGTCTATGACCTCGATCACGATGTCCGCTTCGTCGACCTCGGCCCGGGCCCGGTTAATGCCCTCTTTTTCTATTGCATCAGAGGCCTGGCGAATGCCTGCGGTGTCAGATATCTGCACCGGAACACCGTTAAGGGAGATAGCCTGTCGGATAACGTCACGGGTGGTCCCCGGAATGTCTGTGACGATGGCGATAGTGTCTTTGGCGAGCTGATTCATCAGACTGCTTTTGCCCGCGTTTGGCGCGCCTGTCATGACCACTCGGGCCCCTCGAGACATGATGGCGCCTTGACGAGCCTGCGTGATGAGCTGATTCAGCTGACTCTCCAGTGACCGCAAAGACAACTCAACCTTTTTTTCGCTCAGGAAGTCGACCTCTTCCTCCGGGAAGTCGATGGCTGCCTCGACGAAGACCCGTAGCTCGATGATTTGTTGGCTAAGAAGATTCACCGCCTCGGAAAACGCCCCCCTCAGCGATGCGGCTGCTTGACGAGCAGCTTGCTGGGTTGGCGCGTCAATCAGATCAGCCAGTCCCTCCGCTTGAGCGAGATCCAGTTTGTCATTGAGAAAAGCGCGCTCGGAAAACTCCCCTGGCCTGGCTAGACGAGCCCCAAAAGACAGACAAGTCTCCAACACTAGGTTCGTCACCACTGTGCCGCCGTGTCCATGAAACTCAGCGACGTCCTCGCCGGTAAACGATGCGGGTCCCTTGAACACGAGCATTAAGCCCTCGTCGATCACTTCACCTTCAGCAGTTGTGAAGCGCGAGAAAATCGGTTGACCCGTTGTTGGTGATTTGTGTGTGAGTTGCTCCGCGATAGACCAAGCCTCTGGTCCCGAGACACGAATGATGCCGATTCCGCCACGACCAGCGGGTGTGGCGATGGCAGCGATCGTGTCATGGTCAAGAGCGCGACTGGGCACTGTCACAGTGCTTTATCCAGAATGCCGAGTCAGATGGCACCGCTGTCGATACGGCGGTTGATGATGTACTGCTGCGCCATGGAGAGCAGGTTGTTGCAGACCCAGTACAGCACCAAGCCCGCTGGAAACCATAGGAAAAAGAAGGTGAATACGATGGGCATCCACTGCATGATTTTCGCCTGCATGGGATCTGGCGGAGCCGGATTCAGTTTTTGCATGAAGTACATGCTGCCGCCCATTAACAGCGGTAAGACAAAGAAGGGATCCATTGCAGACAGGTCGTTGATCCATAGAGCGAAGGGCGCCTGTCTAAGTTCGACCGATTCCATCAGCACCCAATAAAGAGCGAGGAAAACAGGCATCTGTATCAGAATAGGAAAGCACCCGCCTAGCGGGTTGATTTTCTCTTTCTTATAGAGCTCCATCATCGCTTGGGACTGCTTTGCCTTGTCGTTTGCATACTCCTCGCGAATGGCAAGCATGCGCGGCTGAACTTTGCGCATCCGCGCCATCGATTTGTAGCCGGCAGCCGACAATTGGAAGAAGGCGAGCTTCACAAGGAGCGTCAGGATAATGATCGCCACGCCCCAATTAATGACAAAGCTTTGAATTAGCGTTAACAGCCAGAACAAAGGTTGCGCCAGCCACCAAAGCCACCCGTAGTCCACCACCAGATCCAGATGAGGGGATAGATCTGCTAAGACTTTTTGGTTCTTCGGGCCAGCATAGAGCTGGGATTCAACAGAGACGGCACCGCCCGCCTCTACTGTCTGTGCCGGTCCGGTATAGCCGATGATGTTGAAGCCCGATCGTGTTTGCCGCGTGCGAAAGCGATAGGTGTGGTCAGCTGACGGTATCCAGGCGCTGACGAAATAGTGTTGCAACATGGCAATCCACCCACCGGTCATATCTGCCTTAAAGGGATCATCCGCCATGTCATCAAAATCGAACTTGGTGAATCGCTGATCAGGCTGTGTCAGTGCAGAACCAAGAAAAGGTTGCATGCCCATGCCCGCACCACTGTTGGCTGGTGCGGGGGAACTATCACGCTTGAGCTGTGCAAAAGGGGTGAATTGCGCCGGGCGGGCGGTTGGATTGAAAACGTCGTGGCGTACCGAAATCGTGTGGCTGCCTGGCATAAAGGTGAACACCTTGTTGACTTGTAAGGCGCTGTTGTCACCCACGTACTCAAGCGTAACTTCTAAAGGTGTCTGCCCGTTCTGGCGGTACTCGGATTGTTTCGCGCGATATCGCGCGCGTTCAGATTGATCGACGCCGTCGCTACCGACCAGCCCACTTTGCGCGACATAAGTTCGCAGCGAATTTCGCTCAAGCAGGACAAATGGGTCGGACGGATCATCGAGCGTCTTCGGATAAGCTTTGAGTGCGGCGCCAACCACGTCGCCACCTTCTAAATCGATGATCACCTCGAGAACGTCTGTTTCTACGGTGATGACATTGCCGCGATAGCCATTCGCGGCAGCCGTCGTGCTGGCGGCACTGTCGAGCGTTGGTAGGTCTACATCTTCGTTGATGGGCAGGTCAGTATTGGGCGCTGTCGCAGTCATGGCGTTGGCGGCGACCGCGTCAGGTGCGGCGGGTGCGTCGAGGCCAGCGAATTCATCTACCATCGGGACAGCAGTTGACCCCGCGTTTTGTTGTTCTGCGGAGAAGCGGGTCCATTCTCCCAGCAGCATTAAGCCCAACAAAATGCTGGCGGCAATCAAGGCTAGGCGCGGGATATCCATGTTGGGACCTCAGTGACTGTTGCAGCGGTGCTGACGGGTGGTGGACTGCGGCACGGGATCATAACCCCCTTCGCACCAAGGGTGGCAACGGAGCAGTCGTTTTACGGTAAGCCAAACGCCGGACAGAGTACCGTGGTGCTCCAAAGCGTCAATCCCGTATTGGGAGCAGCTTGGCGAAAATCGGCAGCTCCGGCCGAGCCATGGACTCAATGTGAGCTGATATCCACGGACGGCCATGATTAACCCGGCTGCGACCCTGTCGTCGATCCAGCGAAGCCATTTCATTTTGGCGAAACCTTTTGGTCGAGTGCTCGGCAGAGTGCCTGCAGGTCTCTTGTGACGGCTGTGTTATCCAAGGTATCAGCCGTTTTTCTGGCTAGTACAACCAAGTCTAGTGGCGCCGCAAAATAATGATGCCTGAAGCACTCCCGCACTAGTCGCTTGATGCGATTGCGCCGAGTTGCCTTGCGGATGTTTTTTTTTGCCACCACCACACCCAGCCGGGACACGGAGGTCTGCCCGGGATTGGCAAGGAATAAGAAGCAGCCGCTACTAACGCGATACACCGGATCTGCAAAAACAGGCCGGTAATGGTCAGGCGTGTTTAATCGAGATTGAGGCTGAAAAACCGGCATGGGCTACGGGAGCCCTGCGAATGACTTAAGCCGACAGGCGACGACGGCCGCGTGCTCGGCGACGGGCCAACACTTTTCGGCCATTCTTGGTGGCCATGCGGGCACGAAATCCATGATTGCGCTTTCGCTTGAGAACGCTGGGCTGAAATGTCCGCTTCATGGTGGCTACCTTTTCCTTCGCAAGTTGGTGTCAACTTCCCGAATATCGAATGTCGATATCCTTTTTGGTTTCCCTGAGTTTGTCGAAGCGCCGCTAAAACCGGGTCTGCAAACTTGAGGGGCGCGGATTATAGGAGGCGAAAAGCGCAAAGGCAAGCGCGCCGAGGGTGACTGCCATGCTCTGACGAATCAGCGAAAAAAATCTCATCCACCGCATAAAACAGCGCAAAGCGGATACCACCGGAGCTGGCGGATATCGCTCAAACACCTGCTCCGGTTGTGTTTTTGCCCCATATCAGCTGCAGCACACCATCGCTTTTTGGCACCTGTCCGCCTCGCTACAACGCTGAAAAATCACAGCTTGACCAAAAGATAAGCACAGGTTATCCACAACCAAAGAAAGTTTTTCTTGCTTTGGGCGCGCTAATCCTCTAGCGGGGGTGAATTGTTTTAAATCACTGAAAAACATATATAAAAAAGTAGTTGAAGCCACTTTTAAAGTGTGGATAACTACGCGTCGACAGTCTGGGGCAGGGCGAACACTTTAAAGGACTCGTTCGTTGTAGGCAGGAGCTGACCACCCTTCGGCAACACATTAGAAGAACAAGCACCACTCAGAAATACCGGAGAGAACAATTGGCCGCCCCACAGCCTTTAACGGACCCCTGGCAGCACTGCTTGAATCGACTTAGCGGCGATATTCCTCAGCAGCAGTTCAATACTTGGATACGCCCCTTACAGGCCGATTGGCAGGAGACGGGCCTGGTGCTGTCTGCACCGAATCGCTTTATTCGCGACTTTGTCGTCGACAAATATGTTCCCATGATCAACAGCTACTTGTTGGATGTCGCGGCACCTGCCAGTGCGCAGGTGTCGGTGGTGGTTGCAACAGGCGCCTCGACGCCCAGTGCACCAGTGACCGCAGTGCACCCAGCTCGGCATGCTCAAATAGGTGCGGCGACGCAACCTGCCACGACTTCAGATCGCCCACCCGTGGCGACAGCCTCGACACCCACCCATCGACCGGCGCCAGCTGCGCTGCTGTCTCCATCCAACCTAGTTGAAGGCTACACCTTCGAGCGGTTTGTCGAGGGCAAGAGCAACCAGCTGGCATTGGCGGCGGCGCAACAAGTCGCGGAGCACCCCGGGCTTTCCTACAACCCGCTATTTTTGTACGGCGGTGTCGGGCTCGGTAAGACGCACTTAATGCATGCCGTGGGCAATGCCATGCGGCGTAAAAACCCCGACGCCAAAATTGTTTATCTTCATTCTGAGAGATTCGTGGCGGACATGGTCAAGGCGCTGCAACTCAACGCCATCAACGATTTTAAACGGTTCTACCGTTCGGTGGATGCGCTGTTAATCGACGATATCCAGTTCTTCGCCAATAAAGATCGATCTCAGGAGGAGTTCTTTCACACCTTCAATGCACTGCTTGAGGGCGGCCAGCAAATGATCCTGACTTGCGACCGTTACCCGAAGGAAATCGAGGGCGTCGAAGAGAGATTGAAGTCGAGGTTCGGTTGGGGCTTAACGGTGGCGGTGGATCCGCCGGACCTGGAGACCCGGGTCGCGATTCTGATGAAGAAGGCGGAGCAGAGCCATATTTCGCTGGCACCGGATGCGGCGTTTTTTATTGCTCAACGGATCCGGTCTAACGTACGTGAGTTGGAGGGGGCGCTTAAACGCGTGATCGCCAGTGCTAACTTCACGGGCAGGCCGTTCGATATTGAGCTGATCAAAGACAGCCTGAAGGACTTGCTGGCCCTACAGGACAAACAAATTTCCCTCGACAACATCAAAAGAAAAGTGGCTGAGTATTACAAGATTAAGGTGGCGGATCTCATGTCAAAGCGCCGAAACCGTTCTGTCGCAAGGCCTAGGCAGGTGGCCATGGCGCTTTCCAAGGAGCTGACGCAACACAGCCTGCCCGAAATTGGTGATGCTTTCGGTGGTAGAGACCACACGACAGTTCTGCACGCGTGTCGTAAAATCAAAGAGCTGAGAGATGTCAGCCCCGACATCAGCGAGGACTATCAAAACTTGCTGCGGGCGCTGACAACCTGACTACCCGAGCAACTTTAATCGGCCGCTGGTCGATTACCGCGCAATACGAAGTGAGCTGAAAAATGAAATTCTCTATTTCAAGAGACGCCTTGATCAAACCACTGAATCTGGTGGCGGGGGTCGTTGAGCGGCGGCAAACACTGCCCATTCTCTCCAATGTGCTACTGGTGCTTGAAGATAAAACACTGTCCTTGACGGGCACTGACCTCGAGGTCGAGTTAGTGGGTCGCGTCGCCTTGGACGCCAAGGGAGTAAACGGCGAGGTGACGGTGCCAGCGCGAAAGCTGGTCGACATTTGCAAATCACTGCCAGAAGGTTCCACTATAGAATTCTCTGTTGAGTCCGGCAAAGCCACCGTCAAAGCGGGCCGAAGCCGCTTTACGTTATCCACCCTTCCGGCGGCAGATTTCCCCGCAGTAGAGGGGGGTGCAGGTGACGTGGCGCTGTCACTCCAGCAGTCGTTGGTGAAGCAGTTGATCGATGGCACCGCTTTTGCCATGGCTCAGCAAGATGTCCGCTATTACTTGAATGGTCTTTATTTTGAGGTGCTTGGCGGCAGACTCCGCGTCGTGGCTACCGATGGACACCGCCTGGCGTTGGCGACAGGTCCTGACAGGGTCGAGGCAGCTGATACAGGTGTCATCATTCCTCGCAAGGGTGTGCTGGAGCTTTCTCGCTTGCTCGAGGGTGATGCGCCTTTGGAGTTGTCCATCGGCAGCAATCATATACGGGCTACCAACGAGCAGTTTACCTTCACTTCCAAGCTGGTTGATGGCAAGTTCCCGGATTATGAGCGCGTAATCCCGAAAAATGCCGACAAGTCAGTGGTGGGGGATCGCGCCGAGCTCAAGCAGGCATTCACACGAACGGCGATCCTTTCCAATGAGAAATACCGTGGGGTCCGCTTAAGACTGTCTGATAATAATCTGGATATTACGGCGAACAACCCTGAGCAAGAGCAGGCCGAAGAAGTGGTGGCGGTTGATTATACCGGCGCAGAGCTTGAAATAGGCTTTAATGTCAGTTACTTGCTCGACGTGCTGTCGGTGTTGAGCCAATCTCAGGTCAAGTTGTCACTCTCTGATGAGGCCAGCTCTGCACTGTTGGAGCAGGCTGAGCCGCCCTCTGACCAGGAGCCTGAGCGACTTTACGTTGTGATGCCGATGAGGCTCTGATTCGCGCCCTGCCCGCTTCGTATGTTGGAGCAAGTATCGATAGAGGGCGTCAGAAACCTGTCTGATGTGAAGGTGGCGTTGCCACCTGGCGCCTCTGCACTATACGGCGCGAATGGTTCAGGTAAAACCAGCTTCCTAGAGGCGATACACCTTTTGGGCGTGGGTCGCTCATTCCGCACCCACCAGTCAAAACCCGTCATTCAACATAACACCGACTTTTGTCGAGTGGTGGGCCGCATCGAGGCGGCAGGCCACAGGGTGACCATGGGCTTGGAGAAACATCGCGATGGTGCGGTGCGTGCTCGAGTCGCCGGCCAGAACGCACCCTCGCTGTCTGAGTTGGCGCAGAACCTCCCGCTCATTGTGTTGGATACCGACGCACTGGGCGTGGTAACAGGTCCGCCTGAGGGCCGGCGGCGTCTTTTGGATGGTACATTGTTCCACGTGGAACAGGGATTCTTGTCGTTGTGGAGGCGGTACGCGAAAGCGGTCCGGCAGCGAAACAGTGGCTTGCGACGTGGTATCATTGCTAGCGACGCCGCCTGGCGCGCTGAGCTCGCTCAAATTGGTGAACAGTTAACGGCGGCGAGGGCCAGAATTGCGACCGAGCTGGCGGCGGAATTGGCCGCCCTAGCCCCCGTGATCTCGTCTGATTTGGCGGCTGTGCAGGTGGTGTTTAGGCCTGGCTGGGATCGGAGTGTGGCCTTATCAGAGGCGCTGGAGCGGTCGGCCGCGAGCGATGCGACGCAAGGATTTACTCAGATTGGGCCGCATCGGGCTGATCTTCGTCTTCTGGTTGAAGGTGTGGCGGCGTCGGACCTGTTGTCGCGTGGTCAGATGAAGTTGTTGGTGGTGGCGTTAAAACTGGTGCAGGGCCGCCTCGTGGAGCAGGCGGCTGCGCGGTCGCCGCTGTATCTGGTAGACGATCTGCCAGCAGAGTTGGACAAAAACCACTGCGCTAGCGTGTGTTCGCAATTGGCGTCCGGGCAGCAGGTGGTGCTGACGGCAGTGGATAGGGGCTCGCTGGAAGCGGCCTGGGGTAGTGGGCCGTTGCAAATGTTCCACGTGGAACAAGGGAGTGTGACGGCTTGCGGCGCGTGACGTCGGAAAACGCCAGTTTTTAACGCTTGGCTGATCAGTAGCCAGTAATGAGGTCATATGTCAGACGAGATAAGTCAACAAAGCGGATCTGAAGATTACGATTCCTCGAGCATCAAGGTGCTCAAAGGGCTGGATGCCGTGCGCAAGCGGCCAGGTATGTATATCGGTGATACGGATGATGGCACCGGTTTACACCACATGGTGTTTGAGCTCGTGGATAACAGTATCGATGAGGCCTTGGCGGGGCACTGCAGCCAGATTGATGTGGTGATTCACCCGGATGAATCAGTGACGGTCTCCGATAATGGCCGTGGCATCCCCACCGAGCAACATGAAGAGGGCGTGTCCGCTGCCGAAGTCATCATGACCGTGCTGCATGCAGGCGGCAAGTTTGATGACAACACCTACAAGGTATCCGGTGGGCTACACGGTGTAGGTGTTTCAGTCGTCAATGCCCTGTCTTCTACTTTACAGCTGACCATCCGGCGTAAGGGCGAATTGTTTGAGCAAACCTATGCCCATGGCGTCCCGGAGACCCCGCTTACGGTTGTGGGCGAGACCAATGAAACCGGCACATCGGTGCGCTTTACGCCGTCGCCCGACACCTTCAGCAACATTGTTTTTCATTACGACGTGCTGGGGAAGAGGCTGAGAGAACTCGCCTTCTTAAACAGTGGCGTTCGAATTCTGCTAAAAGACGAACGCTCGGGTGAGGAAGAGCTATTTGCCTATGAGGGCGGCTTGCGCGCCTTTGTTGAGTTTCTCAACCAGAGCAAAACACCCATAGCAAAGGTTTGCCATTTTCAGGCAGAGGCGGATGAGGGCGTCGAGGTTGAAGTGGCGCTGCAGTGGAACGATGGATTCCAAGAGGGCCTCTACTGCTACACCAATAATATTCCTCAGCGAGACGGTGGTACGCACCTGGCGGGCTTTCGTGCCGCCCTCACTCGCTGCCTTAATAATTATATTGAAAAAGAAGGACTTGCGAAAAAGGCCAAGATTTCTACTACGGGCGATGATGCGCGGGAGGGTTTGACCGCGATTGTGTCTGTGAAAGTGCCTGACCCCAAATTTTCCTCACAAACGAAGGATAAGTTGGTGTCCAGTGAGGTAAAGGGCGCTGTTGAGCAGGCGATGAATCAGTTCTTCAATGACTTTCTGATGGAAAACCCCAACGATGCCAAGCTCGTCGTTGGCAAAATGATCGATGCCGCGAGGGCGCGGGAAGCGGCGCGCAAAGCAAGAGAAATGACGCGCCGCAAAGGCGCGCTGGATATCGCGGGTCTGCCCGGGAAGTTGGCCGACTGTCAGGAGCGTGATCCTGCCTTGAGCGAGCTGTACCTGGTAGAGGGAGACTCTGCGGGAGGATCAGCCAAGCAAGGGCGGGATCGAAAGTTCCAAGCGATCCTGCCCCTCAAAGGGAAGATTCTAAATGTGGAGAAGGCGCGCTTTGACAAAATGTTGAGCTCCGCCGAAATCGGCAACTTGGTAACAGCTCTTGGCTGCGGCATCGGGAAAGACGAGTTCGACCCAGACAAGCTTCGCTACCATCGAATCATCATTATGACCGACGCCGATGTGGATGGGTCGCACATCCGCACGCTCTATCTCACCTTTTTCTTCCGTGAGATGCGGGAGCTCATCGATCGCGGACATGTTTACATCGCGCAGCCCCCGCTCTACAAGTTGGCGCGCGGCAAGCAGAGCCGCTACCTCAAAGATGAAACCGCGCTTGAAGAATATTTGACGCAGTCAGCGCTCGAGGATGCCGCTATCTTTGCCAATGCCGAGGCGCCGCCTATGGCGGGTGAGGCGCTCGCTGACCTGGTGGCGTCTTACCAAGCAGTTGCGGCTGATATCGAGCGACTGGCGAGGGTTTACCCCAAAGATGTCCTTTGGCCGATGATGGCGGTGTCGGCGCTGGCGACCGCAGACCTCGCAGATGAGGGCCGGGTACAGGCGTTTGCAACGGAATTGAGTGAGCACTTACTAACCCTTCAGGGTAAGTCAGTACAGTACGAAGTCTTCGTGCGACAGGATCCGGAGCGGGGTTTCTATTACCCTGTCGTACGTCGAACCGCACACAGTGTCGCGACCGATACGGTGCTCGGCAGAGGGTTTTTTGACTCCCCTGAATACCACGCTTTGCGCGCTGTCGGCGAACGTCTTGATGGCCTCATTGAGGCAGATGGATTTTTCCAGCGGGGCGAAAAGCGTCACGAGACACAGGAGTTCGCTGCGGGTTTGGACTGGTTGTTGGCTGAAGCGCGGAAAGGCTGCACCATCCAGCGGTACAAAGGTCTTGGCGAGATGAATCCGGAGCAGCTCTGGGAGACCACCATGGACCCCGAGGCGCGAAGAATGCTGCAGGTCACCATTGAAGATGCATTCTTGGCAGATCAAATGTTCTCGACATTGATGGGCGATGACGTTGAGCCACGCCGGGAGTTCATCGAACAAAACGCTTTGGCGGTGGCAAACCTCGACATCTGATCACTGAGTCAGACTTGGTCGCGGCACAGCGGTCAGTGCGTTGGCATTGCAGCGACGCGCTGGCAAAGGTCTATGGTGAGCCAGGCCTTAAGGCAGTGTTCAAGGGGCTGGCCGTTGTGTGCCGCTTACTCGGTGTCCAGCTGCCCGGGTTCGGCGTCTTTTAAGTCCTCGAGTCGCATGTTCTCCACATCCGGCTCGATAGGGGCCAGCGTCTCCGGGAAAGTTTTGTTCGCTCGCTGCGACAGTGACTGAAACCGCGAGACCTTTCCGAGTAGACCTTGTTTTCCCTGAACCGCCCTCACTGCGTCGTTGTAGCGATTCGCGGTCGTTGAAATTGACGACCCCAGTGCGAACAGTCGCTCTCCCAGCAGGCAGACCGTGTTGTAGATGTCGCCGGCCCGTTCGCTGATTTCTCGTGCCTCCCGGTTGCTGTGCTCGATCATCCATAAATTGGCGACGGTTCGGAGAATGGGCATTAGCGTGGTGTGAGAGACCAACACCACATTTTTTTGGTACCCGTGATTGAACAGCTCTCGATGGCTGCGCATCACTTCAATATACGCAGGCTCCACTGGCATAAACATCAATACAAAGTCAGGGCTCTCCATGCCGGGCAGGTTTGCGTAGTCTTTTGCGGAAAGCGCATCAATGTGGTTACGCACCGCCTTTGCATGCGCCTCGAGTGCGGCGACTCGCTCAGCATCATTCTCAGCAGTGACCGCACGCTCGTAGTCCACCAGAGAGACCTTGCTGTCGATGATGAGATTCTTCCCTTCGGGTAGTCGAATAACAAAATCCGGCAAGTGGCGGTCCCCTTGCTCATCCTTGAACGCCACCTGCGCGTCATAATGCTCACCCCGGCGAAGTCCGGCGAGCTCAAGGGTCTTCTCGAGCTGCGCTTCTCCCCAGTTGCCGACTAATTTTTTGTCCCCTTTGAGCGCACGAGTGAGGTTTTGTGCCTCTCCAGACATCGAGACTCCGACCGACTCGAGGTGTTTGATTTGCTCGCTTAGCGACGCACTGTTGCGCACCATGTCAGTGTGTACTTGATTAACCCGTGTTTGGAACTGGTCGATCTTCTCGGCCAGCGGTTTGAGCAGGCTGTCCAGACTTTTTTGATTGGTGGTCTCCAGTGCTTTGCCTGACGATGACAGCAATTTTTGGCCTATGACCTCGAGCTCTGCTCGAAGGGTGCTGCGCGATTCCTCGACCCACTTCATCTGTTGCTGGTGATGTGAGTCGCGCTCCGACAGCGTGGCGGTCTGCGCGCTCAACTGCGCATTCAGGTCCGTCAGGGTCTGCTGTAGCGCCGCCAGCTCCGCCTCTAGCTCGCGAGTGCGTTCACCTGCCAGAGTTGCCGAGGTCGATTGCGCCACTAACTCCGCTTGTAGCGTAGTCAGTTCCTGCCGCCGCTTGCTGAGTTGCAGCAAACTGTAAAGCAACCCCGCACCGCTGGCCGTCGCCAGTCCAACCCAAAATAAGGCGTCCGCAGTCACTCTGCCGCCGAAGACAGCAATGCCAGATCAGCCACTTGCGTAAACAATGCGCGTAGTTCGCCGAGCAGCCTCAGCCGGTTCGAACGCTCCGCGGGATTCTCTGCATTGACCATAACGGTATCGAAGAACGCGTCGACTGGCCCTCGCAGTTGGGCTAGCTGGTCCAGAGCGCTCTGATAGTTCCGATCGGCGAGCAGTGGTGCCAAATGATCACCGCTGGACTTGATGGCTTCGTAGAGGGCCGACTCAGCGGCTTCGACAAACAGCTTGGGGTCTGGGGGGGTGACACCGTCAATATTCTCAGCCTTAGCGAGAATATTGGCGACTCGCTTATTGGCTGCGGCGAGATGTTCAGCGGTATCGCTCTGCGCAAAGGCGGCCAGCGCACGGACGCGGAGGTCTGCGTCGTAGAGGTCTTGGCTGCCAGCAGCGAGCGCGGCTCGCACTACCGAGATATGGATATCCTCGTCGTCGTACCAGCTGCCAAGTCGCTCTAGGATGTACTGCGCTACTACCTCAGCGGTATCGGGTGCCAGCTCGGCGGCGTGTTGTTCACACGCTGACTGAAGCAAAGTGTCGAGGGCCAGGGGTCTACCCAGATCGATCAGCATTCTGATCACTGCCAGAGATGCTCTGCGCAGTGCAAAAGGATCTTTTGAACCTGTTGGGGGTTCGCCAATACCAAAAATGCCGACCAATGTATCGAGCCGGTCTGCGAGGGCAACGGACGTTGCCTCCGGAGAGGGAGGTAGATCGTCTCCGGCGAATCGTGGGTAATAGTGTGACTCGATGGCTTCAGCGACGGCAGCTGACTCCCCATCATGTGTCGCATAGTGCCCACCGGCGACACCTTGCAGCTCGGGAAACTCGAGCACCATTTCAGAGACCAGGTCACACTTGCTCAGCTGCGCTGCCCTCTCGGCGACATCGACATCCGCGTCGATCAGAGCGGCGACCTGTTTAGTAATCGCGACAATGCGCGCGGTTTTATCCTGCAAGCTGCCCAGCTTTTGCTGGAATACCACACTCCCCAACCGCTCCTGCCTTGACGCCAGCGGAACCTGCTTGTCATTGGCAAAGAAAAATGCCGCGTCGCTTAAGCGCGGTCGGATGACACGTTCGTTACCCGACACGACTTGTTCTGGTTGCCGGCTCTCGATATTGGAGACTGTGATGAAAGCGGGCAGCAGTGTGCCGCTCTCGGCGTTGGTAAGATGGAAGTACTTTTGATGCGTTTTCATCGCCGAAATCAAGGCTTGGGCTGGCACATCCAGAAATGCGGGATCAAAACTACCGCGCAGTGCCGTTGGCCACTCCACCAAACCCGTTACCTCGTCGAGTAAGTCATCAGATAAAGAGACTGACTCACCTTCATTGGCCAGTGCCATGACTTGTTCTGCGATACGAGACCGCCGCTCTTCGCTATCGACCAGTACCCGTGCCTCGCGCAGTGTCTCGCAGTAGGTGCCGGGTGTAGAGATGGTTACCGGCTCGTTATGATGAAACCGATGACCGCGACTGTCTCGGCCACTCTTGAGTCCAAAAAGCTCGAGAGGCAGCACGTTCTCGCCAAACAACAACAGCAACCATTGCACTGGCCGCAAAAACTCATCCCGGGAGCGCCCCCATCTCATCCGCTTCGAAACGGGGATGGCGGAGACAGCCGCTGTAATGATGTCGGGAATGACGTCAGCGGCCGCCGCGCCGACGTGTGACACATTCGCGGCAATCCTCTCCACGCCTT
>JAYOUT010000005.1:0-26994 GCA_038151055.1 Luminiphilus sp. | reverse complement strand
TCAGCGGCCGCCGCGCCGACGTGTGACACATTCGCGGCAATCCTCTCCACGCCTTGTTCTTCAACGACAGAAAGGTCGTTCGGGGTCAGGCCTTGTTTTCGGGCAAACCCTTCAGCGGCTTTGGTCCATTGACCTTGGTCATCTTTCGCTGCACTCAAGGGTGGACCCACTACGCGCTGCTCTTTATCGGGGCCTTTGGCGGCAACATCTTCCACCCAAACGGTCAGTCGGCGCGGCGTGGAAAAATGATGTGCTATACCAAATGGCAACCCATGCTCGTTCAGTCCCGCAGTCACGCCCCGGCAAAGCGCTTCGGCCATGGCGGTAATCTCCCCAGCGGGGAGCTCCTCGGTGCCCAGCTCAAAAAGCAGATCCGAAGTGCTCATGCTGTCTCGCCTTGTGCCGCTGACAGCTGTGCCAGCGCGGCGGCCGCCAGATCCGGGTCAGCCTGAGGAAAGCCCAGCGCCCCCCTTGATGCCACATAGGCCTCGGCAGCGGATCTCGCCAATGCGCGTACCCGTAAAATGTAGCGCTGGCGCTCCGTGACGCCGATCGCATGGCGAGCGTCTAACAGATTGAAAGTATGTGAGGCTTTCATCACGTGCTCGTAGGCGGGAAGTGGTAGCTGCTTTTCGGCCAGTCTCATGGCTTCCTGCTCACAAAACTCAAACTGTGAAAACAGGTAGTCGACATCAGCCTCGACAAAATTAAAGGTCGACATCTCAACTTCGTTCTGGTGGTAAACGTCACCATAGGTCACGGGGCCAGAGGGCGTATCTGCCCATACCAGGTCGTAAACGGACTCGACGCCTTGCAGGTACATTGCAATTCTCTCGAGGCCGTAAGTCAGCTCGCCAGTGACGGGGTAACACTCCAGCCCGCCCGCCTGCTGAAAGTAGGTGAACTGGCTGACTTCCATGCCGTTCAACCATACCTCCCAGCCCAAACCCCAGGCGCCCAGCGTTGGCGATTCCCAGTTGTCTTCTACGAAGCGGATGTCATGGACGAGTGGGTCCACGCCCAGCGCAAACAGGCTACCCAGGTAGAGATCCTGGAAGTCGGCGGGAGATGGCTTCATGACCACTTGGAACTGATAGTAGTGCTGCAAGCGGTTGGGGTTTTCACCGTAGCGGCCATCGGCAGGTCGGCGGCTGGGCTGCACGTAGGCGGCATTCCAGTTTTCGGGCCCCAGTGCGCGCAGAAAGGTGGCGGGATGAAAGGTCCCGGCGCCAACCTCCATATCAAGGGGCTGCAAAACCACACAGCCGTGCTGGGCCCAGTAATCCTGCAACCGCAGGATAACCTCTTGAAATGTCGCAGGCGCCACGGGATACAACCTAAAGTCGATGAGAGCGGTTAGTATAACTGCGTTGCCCGCGCCATAATCAAATTTCCCAGCACTGACTGCGCCAATTTCCCCTCTACCTATGCCCGCATCACCTAAACCACTCTGGCTGGAATGGACCGTTGCTTTCCTTGTCGGGCTGTTGATCACTGTGACGCGTCTTATGCCCCTTGCTTGGGCGCGCGCGCTGGGAAGAGCTGTGGGTGCGGGCTTGTATCACGTGAATAGCCGCATGCGGCGAGTGGCCATTCGAAACCTCGAATTGGCCTACCCGCAATGGACCTCGAGTCAGCGCAGAGTGGTGGCGCGACAAAGTGTGCAGTCAACAGGAGAGCTGATGGCCGAGATGGGTCGGCTGTGGAGTCAGCCTTGGTCCCGGACGGAGGGGCTTCTTGAGGTGGATGGGATGGCCTATGTGACCGAACCTCTCGCAACAGGGCAAGGCGTGATCGTGCTGGGTCCGCATCTCGGGAACTGGGAGTTACTCGGCATGCACCTCGCAACCCTCGGTGATTTGGTCGCCCTTTACGAGCCGATTACGCTCAAGAAGCTGGATGCGCTGGTCCATCGCGGCCGGCAAGGCACGGGCGGGAAGCTGGTGCCCACCACGCCACGGGGTATTGCAGAGTTAGTGCGGTCTGTGAGGGCGGGAGGGATCACCGGTATCCTGCCGGATCAGGTTCCCAGTGACGAAAACGCGGGCCTGAATGCGCCTTTTTTTGGGGTCGATTGCTTCACCGCGTCGTTGGCCAGCAATTTGATCAGAAAGTCGGGTGCGGCACCGGTGATGGGCACCGTCTTGCGCACCGCGGCAGGTTTCCGGGCCGTTTACAGACCGGCCGAGCCGGCCGTTCAAAGCGACAATTTGCTGGAGGCCCTCACAGCGATCAACCGCGGTGTAGAGAAGCTGATTACCGATCATGAATCACAGTACCAGTGGCAGTACAAAAGATTCCGCTGCCGCCCGCAGGGGCAGGTCGATCACTACGATTGGGTGGCCGCGCCTTTGCTGGATGAGGTGGGTTTGAAATGATCACCCAGGTGACAGGCAAGTTGATTGCGGGCCTCATCGGACTGATGGCTTTCGGTCCGGCCGGGCTTTTGTTCGGCCTGGTCTTGGGTCACGCCTTTGACAAGGGGCTGTGGCGCGCGCTGCAGTTATCGGGGCCGGAAGCGGTGCACATTATGCGTGCACAATTTTTTGAAACCACCTTTACCTTATTGGGTTTCGTTGCAAAAGCGGATGGGCGGGTTTCTGAAGCTGAGGTGGCCCAAACAGAGGCGTTGTTTGCACAGTTACGTCTCAACGCAGCACAGCGGCGTAGCGCCATCGAACACTTCAAGTGTGGCGCGACGGCAGGCTTCGATCCAGCGCCTACTGTCGCCAAATTTAACGACTGTCTCGGGCCGCGCCGGCAGGCACAGCATACGCTGATGGCGTTTTTGGTCGGCATTGCCATGGCCGACGGGACCTTTTCCGAGACGGAGCGCGGCGCTATCTATCGCCTTTCAGACCTGCTCAGGTTGCCGCGCCGCGAGGTCGATCAATTGATTTCCATGGTGAACGCCCAGGCGCAGTTTCAGCAGGGCCAGTACCGACGATCGACTGGTGGCGCGCACTCATCTGCCGGTCCGGGTATCTCCGAACTGGATACCGCTTATGCTGCGCTGGGTATTGATAAGGGCGCAAGCGATACCGATATCAAACGTCGTTATCGCAAATTAATGAGTGAGAACCATCCCGACAAGCTGATCGCCGAGGGCGTGCCTGACGAGTTATTGCGCGTGGCAACAGAACGCGCTCAAGAGATCACGGCCGCCTATGAGGTGATACAAAACGCGAGGGGTCTGAAGTAACGCAGTCGCCTTGCCCAAGCGGTAACTAGTGCCTCCAAAAGGCCGGCGTGAGCAACACCAGCAGCGTAAACACTTCGAGGCGACCCATCAGCATGGCAAGGCAGAGGATGACCTTGCCGGGTTCGCTGACCGTCGCGTAGTGATCTGCCACCTCGCCCAATCCCGGACCGAGGTTGTTCATGGTGGCAACAACGGCCGAGAAGGCCGAAATAAAATCGAGTTCAGTTGCCAGCAGTGCCAACCAAATGAGCACGAAGCAGAACATGTAGACAGCGAAAAAACTCCAAACCGCACTGATGACCTCGGTTTGAACACGTCGGGCATCCAGTTTGAGTGGAATGACGGCGTTAGGGTGCAACAGCTGCCGCAATTCCCGCATTCCCTGCCTGAAAATCAACAGGATGCGCATGGCTTTCATGCCGCCGCCAGTTGAGCCCACACAGCCACCCATAAAGCTGAGCATTAATAGCAACACGGGCAGAAATAGTGGCCAGATCGAGAAATCCTGCGTTGTGAACCCGGTGGTCGTGGCAATGGAAACGGTTTGGAACAGACCATGAATAAGGCTGTCTTCCAGATTGAGGGTTTCTGTGGTCAATAACAGGCACCACACGACGACCGTGGCGAGTGCGATAACCGTCATGAAGAAAGCCGCCTCCGAGTCTTGTGCATAAACCCGGATATTGCGGCGCTGCAGCGCCAGAAAGTGCAGCCCGAAATTGAGGGCGGATAGCACCATGAAAACGGAGCTCACCAACAACACCGGGTTTTGCTCGTAATAGCCCAAGCTCGCGTCATGGGTCGAAAAACCGCCGATGGCGACTGTTGAAAAGGCGTGACACAGGGCATCAAATACCGACATCCCGGCCACGAAGTAGCTGGCCGCGCAGGCAAGCGTTAGCAACAGATAAATACCAAACAGTGCTTTCGCAGTGCTGGTAATACGGGGCGTCAGTTTCCTGTCTTTCGAGGGGCCGGCGCTCTCCGCCCGATAGAGCTGCATGCCGCCAATACCCAGCATGGGAAGGATGGCCACGGCCAGCACCACAATGCCGATACCGCCCAGCCATTGGAGTAATTGCCGATAAAGCAGAATCGACTGGGGGAGCGTGTCTAGCCCCGTAATCACCGTGGCACCGGTAGTCGTTAATCCAGAAATCGACTCAAAAATGGCGCCCGCAGGCGACATCGCCAGCTGGGGAGTGAGCCAGAGCGGTATGGCGCCAAATAAACCCAGCACAATCCAAAATAAAGCGGTGACAAGAAACCCGTCGCGTATATTGAGATCGCGGCTGATGTGGCGTGTGGGCAACCATAAAAGAACGCCGGCGAGCAGCGTCGCGGCGAACCCCGTCGCGAAAGCCGACTCGATGGCATCCTCTGTAATGAGGGACAGGAATAGCGAAGGCAACATGGCGGTGCTGAAGAGAATCAGCAGAACGCCGATAATTTTGAACGCCATCGCGAATTGCATCAGATAAAGCCGAAGCCCACCGCGAAGAGTTTTTCTACCGCCGAGATCTGTGCGCGGTCTGTTAGAAAAAGGATCACGTGATCATTGGCTTCAATGACGATGTGGCCGTGGGCAATGAGTACCTCTTCTCCCCGCAAAATGGCGCCAACGGTGACGCTGGATGGGAGATTCAGCTCATCCAGACGGCGCCCTACCACTTTTGAAGAGCGGGCGTCGCCATGGGCCGTGACCTCAATCGCTTCTGCTGCGCCTCTGCGGAGCGAGTGCACCGCACTGATATCGCCGCGCCGAACATGCATGAGCAGGCTACTGATCGTGATTTGCTGTGGCGAAATCGCGATGTCGATTTCTTCACCAATCAAGTCGGCGTAGGCAGCATTGGTGATCAGCGTGATGGCCTTCTTAGCGCCGAGACGCTTAGCCAACATCGACATCATGATGTTGGACTCGTCGTTGTCAGTGAGGGCACAAAAGACATCGGTATTCTCGATATTCTCTTGCTGTAACAGCAGCGGCTCGTTGCCACTGCCGTGCAGGACGATGCTGTTCTCCAACATGTCCGATAACTGTCGACACCGGTCATACGACCGCTCGATGACTTTGACCTGATACTGCTTTTCTAGGCGCTGTGCGAGATTGGCGCCAATGTTGCCGCCGCCGGCGATCATGATGCGCCGATAGGGCTTGTCGACCTCTCTCAGTTCCGAGGTGACGGCGCGAATGTGTTCCCTAGCAGCAATGAAGAACACTTCATCGTCGGGTTCCACCACGGTGGCCCCCTCCGGGATAATCGGGTCGCCGCCGGCGCGGAAGATCGCAGCCACCCGCGTATCCACTTTGGGCATGTGCTCCCGAATTTCCTGTAACTCTCGTCCGACGATCGGCCCGCCAGTGACGGCCTTGACGGCCACCAAGCGGATGCGACCCTCCGCGAAATCCAGTACTTGAAGCGCGCCGGGGTTGGCAATCAACTGCTCGATATTGCTGGTGACCAGTTGCTCCGGGCCGATAATCACATCGACCGGGATCGCGCCCGAAGCAAATAGCGCCTGATGCTGAGTGAGATAGTCAGAGGATCGTACGCGGCTGATCTTGGTGGGAGTGCGGTACAAGGTAAACGCCACAGAGCACGCCAGCATGTTGATCTCGTCACTGTCCGTGACGGCAACGAGCATGTCGGCGTCTTCGGCGCCGGCGTTCATCAGCGTTGAGGGGTGGGCACCATTACCGAGGACGGTGCGGATATCAAGACGTTCTTGAAGGCGCTTTAGCGTCGCCGCCTGTTCGTCAACGACGGTGATATCGTTTTGCTCATCGGCCAAGTGCTCAGCGAGTGTTCCGCCGACCTGTCCCGCTCCGAGAATAATGATTTTCACCGGCCTCTGGACCCTCCCAACGACCCGCGCACACCTTAAACCATGTCAAAGCTGCCACGCCATGTGGATTAGTCACGTTGGTTTTTCAACTTCGCCTGCTCAAGTTGACGCCTTACGCAGCATGGCAAAATACAGGCCGTCGCCGCCATTGGGGTGGGGTAGCACTTGCCAGCCATGGTGCTTGGCGACCCCCTCGGGTAGTGAGATCTGTTCAGCTACTGCACCCTGCTCTGCGCAGAAGGTGCTGACGATGTTGTCATTTTCTCTGTGCAACAGTGAGCAGGTGACATAAAGCAGTCGCCCACCGGGTTTCAGTGCCGGCCAAAGCCCACACAGAATAGCGAGTTGTTGTGTGGCGAACCGGTCAATATCCTCCGCCTGGCGCAGAATTTTGATGTCGGGGTTGCGGCGCATGACGCCGGTGGCAGAGCAGGGCACGTCGGCCAAAATGGCATCAAAGGGAGGTGCCAGGATGCTATCTGGCAAATGGGTGCTGTCTGCCACGGCTGTTTTCAGCGTGAGACCGAGCCGGTGACTATTGTCCGAGACGCGCTGTAACCGATTTTCGCTAATGTCTAGTGCCACCAGCTCTGTAAGATCAGGTTGTTGCTCAAGCAAATGGCAGGCTTTTCCGCCCGGAGCCGCACAGGCGTCGAGAATGCGCTCGCCCGGCATCGGGTTCATCAACCGTGCGGTCAACTGTGCCGAGCTGTCCTGCACGCTGACCTCGCCCTGCTCAAATCCCGGGAGCTGACTGACGTCGAGAGGACGCTCCAGTATCACGCCATCCTCGCTGGTAGTGCAGGGCTTTGCGGGGATATCGCGCACAGCGAGGGTTTTCAGATACTGGTCTCTGGAGGCGCGCCGTTGATTCACTCTGAGGGTCATGGGCGGTCGGTGGCGGGCACTCGCGGCAATCTGCTCCACGTGCTCACCGTATTCCCGACGGAGCGCTTCATAAAGCCACTCCGGAAGGGCGTGTTCTGCCGCCGCTGACAGTGGCGGGGTGAGGTCGCCATCCTGCCGTTGGAACGACCGCAGTACACCGTTGACGAGCCCGGTTGCCCAGGGCTTTTTTAATGCTTTGCAGGCATTGACCGTTTCAGACACCACCGCGTGTTCAGGTGTGTGCAGGTGTAAGAGTTCATACAGCCCTACACAAATGAGCGCCAAAACGTCCTGATCCTTGCGCCGCAGTGGTTTGCGAAGGAAACGCTGAGACAGGGCCTCAAGGTATGGCCAATGTCGCAGCGAGCCGTAGATCAATTCCTGACATAGCGGTCGGTCAGCAGGCACTGCCGGGTCAAGCGCATGGGGGAGGAGTTTGTTTAGCGACTCACCATCGAGTACCCGATGGAGAATGCGAGCGGTCACCGCCCGTGGGCTATTCATGGTCACTGAGCACTTGCGAAGGTGAGGTGTTTGCCCGGCAGCATTCGCTCGCGATGACCGTTTAACAGCGCCGATACAGGTTGCGCTTTGGCGCCCGGTAGCTGGGCCTCGGTAATCACGAGCATGCCCTCGCCGCAGGCGACCTGCAGGCCAGACTCGTCTGCTGCCAGAATCTCCCCGGGGGCCCCGGGCTGTGAGGTCGCGGCGGCGTGCGCGGCGATCACTTTGAGTCGATCGTTGTCGATGAAAGTATGGCAGCCCGGCGCAGGCTGGAAGGCGCGAATGCGGCGCGCCAGCTCAACTGCTGAGCAGGACCAATTCAGCGCCGCTTCCTGCTTATCAATTTTATGCGCGTAAGTGGCGCTGACGTTATCTTGGGGCACGGCGTTGGCCAGCATCGAATCGATGTCCGCCAAGGTTTGGGACAGCGCCTGTGTACCCAACGCGGCCAAGTCCTCGAGCAATGTGCCGCTGGTGTGGTGCGCCAAAATGGGCAGGCGACTGGTCAGCAGCACGGGACCCGTATCGAGGCCGGGCTCCATGAGCATGATACTGACACCGGTTTCCTGGTCGCCCGTTTCAATGGCGCGCTGCACGGGCGCCGCCCCCCGCCACCGCGGCAGCAGGGAGGCATGGACGTTGAGGCAGCCCAATCGCGGGATCGCCAGAATGTTGGCGGGTAAAATTAAGCCGTAAGCCACCACCACCAACACGTCGGCCTCCAACGCTGCGAGCGTGTGCTGGCTTTCTGGCGTTTTCAATGATTCAGGCTGCCACACTGGTAACCCCGCCTCGAGGGCTAGTGCTTTAACCGGAGACGGCTGCAGCCGTTTGCCGCGACCGGCGGGCCGGTCTGGCTGGCTCATGACCGTTTTGATGTGATGAGGCCCTGCGATCAAACTCTCGAGGTGAAGCGCCGCGAACTGGGGGGTGCCCGCAAACACGAGTTGTAGCGGCGCCGACATTGGTCAGTCGCGTCGCTTCTGTTCTTTAACGAGCTTGCTACGGATACGCTGTCGTTTCAGTGGTGACAGATAGTCCACAAACAGCTTGCCTTCGAGGTGGTCAATTTCGTGTTGTAAACAGATGCCCATTAACCCATCCAGCTGCTCGGTGAACGGCTGTCCTTCCCGATCCAGTGCGGTGACTTCGATCACGCTCGGACGTTCTACGGTCTCGTAAAAGCCGGGTACCGAAAGGCAGCCCTCATCATAAGAGCCCAGCACTTCGTCGATGACCTTGATCTCCGGGTTGATAAAAACTCTCGGATCAGAGTGATCTTCAGTGAGATCAATGACGATAACCCGTTCATGGACATCCACTTGACTGGCCGCCAAACCAATCCCCGGTGCGTCGTACATGGTTTCAAACATATCGTCGACCAGCGTCTGAATTCTCGCATCAACCTCTTTTACCGGCGTCGCGCGGGTCCGCAATCGCGGATCCGGAAATTCGAGAATGGGAAGTAATGCCATGCAGGTTCGGTCCGGTGTTCATCAGGTATGGAGGCGGCGAAAAGTGTTCGGATTTGGTCTTGCCCTACCTGTGACACCGCCGCACACTCGGATTATACCGCGATGCCTGTGCGTTGTAGGGCGGGGCGGTTGGCGGAGCGAGCAGTTACAAAGGAGTGGATGCTGTGAACGCGAGCAATTGGATTGCGATCTGCGAGTTTTCTCGACCCAAGCAAGGCCGGCACTTGCGATCGGTGGCGGGGGCAACCGTCGGTTTGCCTTGGCAAAACTATTGCGGCCGGTCGTGGCGGCGGCTAGTGCTTTATGGAGCGCTACTGTTATCGCTCGCAGTGCAGCCGGTCCTGACCCACGCGCAAGAGCCCCTGACACTCAATTCAGATGTGCCCCTGACGTACACGGTAAAACCGGGTGACACCCTGTGGGATATCTCGACACTGTTTTTGCGCGACCCTTGGCGTTGGCAGGAGCTGTGGGCTGGCAATCCCCAAGTCGACAATCCGCATCTCATCTACCCCGGCGATGAGCTGCGGCTGATTTGGGAGGACGGCACTCCCCGGTTAGTTCGCGCGCAAGAGAGCGTGGTGAAGCTCTCACCCACGATGCGCCCCAGCCCGCTAGACCTTGCTATCCCGCCTATCTCTCGTCAGCACATCGACCCTTTTTTGCGTCAGCATCGCGTAGCAGAGGTGAAGGCGCTGGAAAGCGCGCCCTATATTGTGTCGGGTGACGACGGGCGTTTGATCAGCGGCGTTGGCGACACTGTCTACGGTAAGGGTGAATGGCATGAAGACCGGACCTTCCGATTAGTGCGCCGGTTAGGAAAGCTGACCGACCCTGTATCTGGTGAGGGCTTGGGCATATTTGTCAGCGATATCGGAGAGGCGATGTTGCACGATGGCGTAGCGACCACTGGCTTGGCTGCCATGACGGTGACGGAAATGCGTGAGGAAATTCGTATCGGTGACCGCATGTTGCCCGTTACCGAGGCCGCGCTTGACACTGTCTTTCAGCCACAGGCACCCAGTACCGCGGTCGACAATGCGTACATGATCGCAGTGGCTGGCGGCGTCACTCAGATCGGTGTACTGGATATTGTAGTGATCAACAAAGGGGAGCGAGATGCCCTGCGAGTGGGTGATGTATTGGCCATCGACCAGACCGGACAGGAAGTCCAAGATCCCGTTTCTAAAAAAATGGTGCGCCTACCTGACACCCGAGCCGGGGTGCTGATGGTATTCGCTGTTTACGATCGCGCGAGCTTTGGCTTGGTGCTGGAAGCAACAAGAGCGCTTCGGGTCGGCGATAAACTGGTCAACCCCTGACAGGCCCTTAGCAGATCACGATGTCGCAATAGCTGTTGCGCCACACAATTACATTAGGCGCGACGGAATAAGCCCTGAGACCTCATGGAAGAGCGATGGCATTTCAGTTTGGTTTAAACGCCGAGGCAGATGGCCGCTGGTTGGCGCTCACACGCAGCATTTTGGTCAACGATGCGCGTTGGCTTGACCAATTGCTGGCTGCCTTTCCCACCCCTGAGTCGCTACTCAATGCGTCAGCGTCAGCGCTATCGTGGCACAACGACGGCACAGAAATAGTGCGGCGCTCTATAGAAGAAAGCCGGCCAGTATCTTTGCCCGACTGCTTGGTGGGTGGCTCTGGCCTTTACCTGGTCACGCCGAATGATTCTGAATATCCGGCTCTCCTTGCAGAGTGCGCGGATCGACCACCATTTTTGTTCGTTCGTGGCGATCTGAAGCATCTGGAGACGACAACACTGTCGATTGTGGGTACCCGAAAACCCTCATTGGATGGTCAGCGCGCGGCGGCGGAATTTTCTGCTGGCGCTGCCGATGCCGCCATTTGTGTGGTCAGTGGATTGGCGTTGGGTATCGACGGCATTGCCCATGACGCTGCCTTGCGCGCAGGGGGCGCGACGATCGCCGTGCTGCCCTGTGGCATTGATCGCATCTATCCGTACCGCCATCGCGACTTAGCAAAGCGGGTGGCGAGAGGTGGGGCGTTGGTCAGCGAATTTCCCTTGGGCACGCCTCCAAGGAAACATCACTTCCATCGCCGCAATCGCACTTTATCGGGCTTGAGCATGGCGACATTGGTGATTGAGGCCGGCCGCCCGAGTGGGACATTACTCACCGCGTCGTCGGCTGCGGATCAGGGCAGGGATGTGTTGGTGTTGCCTTGGTCCATTTATCACCCCACCGGAGCGGGTTGTCGTTATCTACTGGCGGACGGCGCAATGCTGATGCAGTCGGTTGAGGATCTCTGGGCCTATCTGAATGTGAGCCCTGCCGCGGGCCTGACTGACGCGTCGCTTGTGTGGCCCTCTGGTAGCGCTGGTGGCAAGCTGCCTCAGCTCACCCCTGATCAGCGCCTCCTCCTCGGCTTGTTGGGCGATAGCACCCATCATGCTGATGTGTTGGCGGGTGCTCTGAAGTGGGAGCTTGATCGCTGCCTCGCCTGCCTGTCTGCGTTGGAGGTGGATGGCTGGGTGGACAAAGTTGCCGGAGGGTACCGGGCCAGGCAACAACCGCGCACAGTGCACTGAGGACCGGGGCAGTATTAGCCGGGCGGCCGCCGTCTAGGATAAAGTGCGGTACTGCTGGTTTATTTTCTTGTGCCATGACATCGCCTCAGTCCAACCCATATTACGCTCGATGGCGGGCAACCCTGATGGCATCAAAGATTGCATCGGGCGAGGTCATCGCCTGTCCAGCAGAGGGGGTGTGGGGCCTCAGCTGTGATCCGTTTAGTGAGCAAGCGGTGCTCACATTACTGGCGATGAAGCGCCGGGCAGTGGACAAAGGCTTGATTGTCGTTGCCGCGGATGCGGCGGCTTTTTCAGAGGTGTTGTTGCCTTTGCCAGAGCGTGTACAAAAAGCGATCGCACTATCCTGGCCCGGGCCGAATACGTGGTTGGTACCTCATCGCGATGTGTTTCCCGACTGGGTGACCGGCGACAGTGAAGACGTGGCTATTCGTGTCACGTCAGCCCCGGCGCTCGAGGCACTCTGCCATGCGCTTGGGGGACCGGTAGTCTCAACCAGTGCCAACCCGGCGGGTTTGGCGCCGCCGCATCGACTTTGGGAGGTCAGGCGCTATTTCGGACCGCGACTTCCGGCGTTGCCGGGCGCTATTGACCCTGAGGGCAAACCATCAACAATACGTCGTGCGGGCGATGGCGAGGTGATTCGTGGCTGAGCGCAACTCGCGCCTAAAAAAATAATGGGGAGCCTTTGATGGACGCAACCGCAGTAGAACAGTACCTCACCTCACTGCAGGCAAAGATTTGCGCCGCTCTTGAGGAGATCGACGGCGGGCAGGCCTTTGCTACCGAATCCTGGGATCGTCCTGAGGGCGGTGGCGGCATCAGCCGCGTGTTGGCGGAAGGAGAGGTCATTGAGAAAGGTGGCGTCAACTTCTCCCATGTGGTGGGTGCGGGCATGCCGGCGTCGGCAACACAGCACAGGCCGGAGCTGGCCGGGCGAAGCTTTCGAGCCATGGGCGTGTCTTTGGTGATTCATCCACGCAACCCCCATGCACCGACCTCCCATGCCAACGTCCGCATGTTTATGGCGGAAAAGCCGGGCGAAGAACCGGTGTGGTGGATGGGGGGTGGGTTCGACCTCACGCCCTACTACGGATATGAAGAGGACGCGATTCATTGGCACGAGACGGCGAAGGCCGCCTGCGACCCCTTTGGCGAGGACACCTACCCCAGGCTCAAAAAATGGTGTGACGATTATTTTTATTTGCCGCATCGTCAGGAGCCGCGAGGAGTAGGGGGCCTGTTCTACGACGACCTCAACGAATGGGGCTTTGAGCGGACGTTTGCCTTCATGCAGAGTGTCGGAGATGGGTTTCTCAAGGCGTACACGCCCATTCTTGAGCGGCGCAAGGACACGCCATGGACCGAAGCCCAGCGCCAATGGCAGTTGTACCGCCGGGGCCGCTATGTCGAGTTCAATCTGGTCCACGATCGGGGAACCCTGTTTGGTCTGCAAACCAATGGCCGAACCGAAGCTATCCTGATGTCTCTACCCCCGTTGGTGCGCTGGGAGTACGCTTACAGACCTGAGGCCGGCACCCCTGAGGACGCACTAATGAGCGATTTTCTTCGACCGCGAGACTGGTTGGGGCTGGAAACCGCGGCGGGGGCGCAGTGAGTCTCTCTTTGACGGCGCAACCGACGTCGGGTTCAACGTCAGCAAAGAGTGGGCGAGATGAGCGCGGTTGAGGCCATAGCTGGCCGCTTTGCGGTGGTGGGCAATCCCATTCAACACAGCAAGTCTCCAGCGATTCATACCGCGTTTGCCGCGCAATCCAGTCGACAGATCGATTACCGCGCAGAGCTTGTCGCAGAGGACCAATTTGAGGCTTGGGTGGGCCGGTTCTTTGAGCAGGGTGGTCGAGGCTTGAATGTCACGCTGCCGTTTAAAACCCGTGCCTTTGAACTGGCGGATCAGGCATCGACCCGGGCGCAAATGGCGGGCGCGGCCAACTTTTTGATGCAAGACGCCGGCGGCCAGATCGTCGCTGATAATACTGATGGCAAAGGACTGGTCGCGGATATGACCGGCGGGGCAGGCTGGACGCTTACCGGAGCGCGCATTCTGTTGGTCGGCGCCGGTGGTGCGGTCAAAGGTGTGATCCCATCGCTCTTGGATGCGGGGCCAGCCGACATTTTGGTGGTGAATCGAAACGCAGATCGCGCAGAATCCCTGGCCACAGTCTGGCGTCAGCAGGGCGCACCTGTTCAGGGAGGCGGGCTCGAGTTGGCCGCCTCGGGCGTGTGGGATGTGGTGATCAACGGCACCAGCACAGGTCTGTCCGGCGAGATGCCATCGCTGCCCGAGGGCCTGACACTTGCTGCGGGGTGTTGTTGCTACGACATGGCCTACGCCGACAAACCGACCGCATTCATGGCGTGGGCCAGCGAGCGCGGCGTGTCAGAGGTGCGCGATGGATTGGGAATGTTGGTAGAGCAGGCCGCTGAAAGTTTTTTCCTGTGGCTGGGTGACTACCCTGACACTGCGCCTGTCATCAAGGCGCTGCGAGCAGCCCAACAGTCGCCACATTAAGTCGAGTCGTCCAGATACCGCTGCTTTAAGTTGATGTAGCCCTGAGCACTGTAAGGCAAGAAAGTTATCTCCTCCTCCGTCAATGCTCGTACTTCCCGGGCTGGACTGCCGGCATAAAGATGGCCGCTTCGCAGGTGTTTTCCCGGTGTAACGAGAGCGCCCGCGGCGATCATGACGTCATCCTCGACAATCACGTTATCCATAATGATGGCGCCCATTCCCACCAAAACGCGATTCCCCACGGTGCAGCCGTGCAATAGCGCGCGGTGGCCAATGGTCACGTCATCGCCAATATGGAGTGGATAGCCGCCCGGGTTGTAAGGGCCGTCGTGGGTCACATGCAGAACCGTGCCGTCTTGAATATTGGTGCGCGCACCAATGCGGATAACCTGGACGTCGCCGCGCATGGCCGCATGAGGCCAGACGCTGACATCATCACCCAGGTGCACATCACCCATCACCACCGCTGTGGGGTCAATCATCACCCGTTGACCCAGTTTTGGCGTAATGCTCAAGGCGTCGCGGACATTGGCCTCGCCACGAAAGCTCCCGTTTTTCACTTTTTGTCTCCGAATGCCATCTCGTTACTCGTCCAATAAGGTGTGTGTGATCACGACGCTGTGCTGAGGGTGCGGCCAGAATTGTTAAACTGGCGGATGTGACAGTGTGCGAGGCGAGTATGTCCGATTCTCATTCCGAACCCAAACAGCGGCCGCGGTTCGTCGCTGGGGCGACTTGTCCCAATTGTGGGGCGGTTGATCGCATGGTGATCGATCCTGCGGCGGACGAAAGGCGCTGTGTGGCGTGCGAGTTTGTCGAGGCGCGACCTGATGGGCCGACCGATTTGCCGCCGACCCGGGTGACGCGGGCCTCGGCGCGACGAGTGGAAACCCCTGCTGAGGCCGTGAAATTGCTTGACTGAACCGTTTTCGCGCCGAATCCGGTTAATTCAGAAATAACCGCTGTTTATGAGCGGAATCAATAAAAAGCATTGGCATTCATGGGGCCTTGGGCCGACCATACGCGCGGTTCGGGGCTGTGACCTATTGCCCATGGATTTTTCAGTAACTTCGCTATAATCCCGGCGCTTTTCAGCCCCCTTAGTGGCTCGGGGACAAGCGCCACATCAACAACTGGAGTACGCGCGCGATGGGGAAACGTGTCTCAGGAGCAGCCGTGGCGTTAATGTCGCCAGCGGCGTTTGCTCAAAATCAGGTCAACATGTCGCCGGGAGTGACAGAGATTGGCGCTGATATTTTTGAGCTGCATATGCTCATCATGTGGATTTGCGTCGTCATCGGTATCGCCGTATTCGCGGTCATGTTTTATTCGATCTATGCCCACAGAAAGTCCAAGGGGCATCAGGCATCGCAGTTCCACGAGAGCACCAAAGTAGAAGTCGCGTGGACCGTTGTGCCTTTCCTTATTTTGATCGCGATGGCAGTGCCCGCAACGTCAACCTTGTTGGAGGTTTATGACAACGACGAGGCAGAGCTCGATATTCTCATCACGGGCTATCAGTGGAAGTGGAAATACGAGTATTTAGATGAGTCGGGTGAGCCTGTCGCCTTTTTCTCCAACCTCGCAACGTCGCAAGAAGAGATCTATAACACCGAGCGAAAGGGAGATAACTACCTCCTCGAGGTCGATGAGCCGCTGGTGATTCCCACCAATACCAAGGTTCGTTTCCTGATTACCGCCAATGACGTCATTCACTCGTGGTGGGTCCCTGAAATTGCCGTGAAGCGCGACGCCATTCCCGGATTCATCAATGAAGCATGGACCCGTGTTCCCGAGGAAGGGATATACCGCGGCCAGTGCACTGAGCTGTGCGGTGCTTATCACGGTTTTATGCCAGTAGAAGTGCACGCCGTTTCACGCCCCGAGTTCGATGCCTGGATGGCTGCCAAACGCGGTGCGGCGGCAGCTGAGACGCAGCTGGCGATGCAGACATTGTCTGTGGATGACCTGATGGACAGGGGCAAAGCGGTGTATGACAGCGCATGCCTCGCATGCCATGGCGCTGAGGGCCAAGGCGGCATCGGCAACGCGATTGCCGGAAGCGCCGTCGTGATGGGAGACCTCGGCAACCACATGGCCGTGGTGTCAAAAGGTGTCTCCGGTACTGCCATGCAGGCTTTCGGTGGCCAGCTTAATGACGTCGAAATGGCGGCAGTGCTGACTTATCAGCGCAACGCCTTTGGTAACAACACGGGCGATGTCGTCCAGCCCGGCGATATCGCCGGCATGAACAACGGTTAAGGGGGAAGCACCAGATGGGTGATCATCATCACGGACCGGCTCAGGGCATCTCGCGCTGGCTCTTTACCACCAACCATAAAGACATCGGCACGATGTATCTGTGGTTCTCCTTCGCCATGTTTTTGCTGGGCGGTTTCTTCGCGATGGTTATTCGCGCGGAGTTGTTCCAGCCCGGCATGCAGCTGGTCGAGCCTGGCTTCTTCAATCAGATGACGACATTGCACGGCTTAGTGATGGTGTTCGGTGCCATCATGCCGTCCTTCGTGGGGCTGGCGAACTGGCTGATCCCGATGATGATCGGCGCGCCGGACATGGCACTGCCCCGCATGAATAACTGGAGCTTCTGGATTCTGCCGCCGGCCTTCCTGATGCTGGCATCAACGCTCTTTATGGAAGGTGGAGCGCCGGCCTTCGGCTGGACCTTCTACGCGCCGCTATCGACGACTTACGCGGCGCCCTCGGTTACCTTCTTTATTTTTGCAATCCACATTCTGGGTGTGTCCTCCATCATGGGCTCGATCAACATCATCGCGACAGTGATGAACATGCGCGCACCGGGCATGACCTACATGAAGATGCCCCTGTTCGTCTGGACTTGGCTCATTACCGCATTCCTGTTGGTTGCTGTCATGCCTGTCTTGGCGGGTGCCGTCACGATGATGCTGATGGACATTCACTTCGGGACCAGCTTCTTCAGCGCTGCTGGCGGCGGTGACCCCGTATTGTTCCAGCACATTTTCTGGTTCTTCGGCCACCCCGAGGTGTACATCATTATCTTGCCCGCTTTCGGCGTGGTGTCGCAGATCATTCCTGCGTTCTCACGAAAGCCGCTGTTTGGCTACGCCTCAATGGTGTATGCCACGGCATCTATCGCGTTCCTCTCATTTATCGTTTGGGCGCATCACATGTACACCGTGGGCATGCCCATCGCCGGTGAGCTGTTCTTTATGTACGCGACCATGCTGATCGCGGTGCCGACCGGTGTGAAGGTCTTCAATTGGATCTCGACGATGTGGCGCGGTGCCCTGAGCTTTGAGACCCCCATGCTGTTCTGCATCGGCTTTCTCATTCTGTTCACTTTGGGTGGCTTCACCGGCTTGATGCTGTCGATCGCGCCGGCGGACTTTCAGTACCACGATACGTATTTTGTCGTGGCCCACTTCCATTACGTGATGGTGGCGGGTGCGGTGTTCTCCATGACCGCCGCGGTGTACTACTGGCTGCCCAAGTGGTGCGGCCGAATGTACAACGAAGCCATGGGCAAGACCCATTTCTGGATCTCATTCATTGGTTTCAACATCACGTTTTTCCCCCAGCATTTTGTGGGGCTTGCGGGGATGCCGCGCCGGATACCCGATTACGCGCTGCAGTTCGCTGACTTCAATATGATGTCATCGATCGGTGCCTTCATTTATGGCGCCTCTCAGTTGCTGTTCCTCTACAACGTGATCGCCACAATTGTCGCTGGCAAACCGGTCAGCGACGAGAAAGTGTGGGATGGTGCGGAAGGGCTGGAGTGGACCGTACCAACACCCGCCCCCTATCACACCTTTGAAGAGCCGCCGCTGGTGCCTAAACCTGCGGGCACCATCTAGCGCTCGACGTCAGATGGGGGTCTGAGGTGAGCAGTTTGCGCTTGAGTCGTGTACCGGCAATCGATACCGCCCTGAAGTTGGTGGCGGTTGCCGTGGCGATGTTTGCCTTCGTGTTTGTTGTGATGGTTCCGCTTTACAACGTGTTGTGCGATGCCTTGGGCATTAACGGCAAGACGTCCAGTCAGGCCTACACGGCGGTGCCGGCAGCGATCGACGAGAGTCGTGAGGTGACGGTGCAATTTGTTGCCATCAACAACGACGGCATGCCTTGGGCTTTCACACCCGAGACGCGCGTGATGCGGGTTCACCCCGGTGCCCCTAATGGCATCACTTACAGGGCGCTGAACCCGACCCAAGACAGCATGGTTGCTCAGGCCATACCCAGTATTTCGCCGAGTCGCGCGGCGGCTTATTTCCACAAGACCGAGTGTTTTTGCTTTGACCAGCAGGCGCTTGATGGGCAGGCAGAGGCAGACATGCCGCTGCAGTTTATTGTTGATCAGGACCTGCCCAAGGACATTCACACCATTACGCTTTCTTACACTTTGTTTGACGTTACCAGTACGGTGACCAACGGGCTCGCTTCGCGCTAGCGCCCGACCCAGGAGAAACCCATGTCCAGTTCATCATCCGTACCAGCAGGCCACGAAAAGTACTACGTGCCCGAGTCCTCGAGCTTGGCGGTCAGAGCCACCATCGGTCTGATTCTGTCGGTCTTTGGTGCGGCCATGGTGCTGAACGACATGACCTTCGGCGGTGCCGAGGAGTCCAGCACTTCGGTTTGGGTGCTCACTGTTGGCCTGGTGTTTTTTATTTTTACGCTGGCAAGTTGGTTTGGTACCGCCATTCGAGAAAACCTCGCCGGTATGAACAGTAGCCAGCTGCACCAGAGCTACGTTCTCGGCATGTTCTGGTTTATTTTTTCCGAAGTGATGTTTTTTGCCGCTTTCTTCGGCGCCCTGCTCTATGTCAGGCAGTTCGTCGGTCCGTGGTTGGCAGGTGAAGGTGAGGGCGGCCGCATGAATGGCTTGCTGTGGCCGGGCTTTGAGTTCGCCTGGCCGCCCGTGACAACCCCCCAAGAAGTTGTGGGCGGGGTAGACGCACAGGTCATCGCCAACAATGGCGCTTTTGTCTCCCAAGAGAAGTCCATGGCGCCCGCCGACGCCCATGCGTGGTACGCCTGGCTGCCTATGTGGAACACGCTAATCCTGCTGTCATCCAGCGCCACGGTCCACGTTGCGCATACTGCGATCCTGGCGGACAACCGCAAGAAATTTAACCTTTGGTTGGGTATTACGGTCGGCTTGGCACTGATCTTTCTGGCCCTGCAAGCGGCTGAGTATTACGAAGCCTATGAGTTGTTCGGTTTAACGCTGAACTCCGGCATTTATGGATCCACCTTCTTTATGCTGACCGGCTTTCATGGTTTTCATGTTGCGATGGGTATGACCATGCTGTTGATTCAGCTGGTGCGCTCGATGCGACGGCAGCACTTCACCGCAACGGACCACTTTGGTTTCGAAGCCTCGAGCTGGTACTGGCACTTTGTCGACGTGGTGTGGGTATTCTTATTCTTGTTCGTTTATATCCTGTGATCAGTCTTCGCTATTGAGACGAGCACAGGAGATGAGAAGGGCGCTGCGGCGTCCTTTTTTTATCACACGGGGCGATGCTGCGCCCGATGCCCCTGCAGAACCCTTTGTACTGACCTGCCTTCACGGCATCACAACCGGTTGGCTATTGCTGTGAGCCCTCTGGATTGACCGGGCCGGGGTCCCAGGGGTTTTGATGACCCAGTTGGCCGGTCATCACGCCGTACAGAATGACGAGAAGTAGGCAAACACCCAGCCCGAGGCGCACCCCGAGCGACGTGAAGAGACGCTTTTTGTCGGGGCTGCCTTGGTCTGACATCAGGAAAACCAAGCCCGACGCGAGGCTGGCGACAAGCGCTATCATGAGCAGCACGATGATGGTCTTGAGCATGATGAGTATCCCGGCGAGCCTGATGTGGCCGCTGTAGAGTGCCGCGACCCAGAGAGAATATGGCATGCAGTTTAACCTAAGCCTCGGGCCTCTGGCGGTCAGAGGTGACTTGAGAGCGGCACTGGCCGGCGTGGTCTTGCTGGCGCTGTTGCTGAACTTGGGCTTTTGGCAGGTGGGTCGCGCCGGAGAGAAGTCTGCCCT
Source organism: Luminiphilus sp. (assembly GCA_038151055.1). Classification (GTDB taxonomy): domain Bacteria; phylum Pseudomonadota; class Gammaproteobacteria; order Pseudomonadales; family Halieaceae; genus Luminiphilus. The sequence goes on along the minus strand of JAYOUT010000005.1, from coordinate 6,935 downwards.
GGAGGATCGATGGCAAACTCGGGCCGCTTTACCCGCCGTTACCCCTCAGTCCCTTGCCGCCGAGCCGATCGATGTTTTGGCAGATCGGCAGGTCGCCTGGCAGGGTCGGTTCACTCCGACGCACTACCTTTTGTTGGACAACCGGCTGCATCGCGGACGGGTGGGTTATCACGTGATCGCGCTGGTCAGTGCTGGTGACGCACTGGTGCCCCTGAATTTGGGGTGGGTTGCGGGTGATCCTGCTCGTAAAACCTTGCCGGCACCCACCTTGCCTGAAGGCGAAGTGGCGTTGTCAGGACGAATCTATGTGCCGAGCAGCAAGCCTTTGATGATGCAAAAACCCGAGCCACCCAAAATTTTGCCGGCTCCCGTGCAAACGTTGTACTGGGATGACTGGTCGGATTCGCTGACAGCGTTGTCCGGTCGACACGTGTTGCCCTTCGAGATCCGTATTGCGCCGGACTCGCCGTTTGCCTTGGCAGCAGAGTGGCCTGTTGTGAATCAGGCGCCTTCAAAGCATATTGGCTACGCGGTGCAATGGTTTGCCATGGCCGGGGTATTGGTATTGATTGGGCTCTGGCGCCTGACCAATATTGGCGAGTTAGTCGGTGGCGGTAAATCATGACAGCACAAAGCCCAGCCATGGCGCAGCAGCGCGCGCGACGCGTATTGCTCCTTATTGCCGGCATCCCGTTGAGCATGATGTTGGCAGCTACCGCACTGTGGTGGGCGGTACAAAATGGCTACGTTGACATTTTGGGCAGCGTTGGCACCGCAAATCACGGTGAGCTGATCAATCCCCCCCGCTCTGTGACGGACGTCGTGTTTCAACATGAGGGGGTGGCAGACACGCTATGGGAAGATTTGCCGGCCAAGTGGCGGTTGCTGGTGGTTCAACGCGGCGATGTCTGCGGCGCTACTTGCCAACAGCAGCTTTACCAAACGCGACAAATTCACTTGGCACTGGGTAAGGACTTCAACCGCGTCGGGCGAGTGGTTCTGGGTCATGTCGCAACGGCTTCGGTGACGACTCCTGCCGATCTCGAGAATGGCGAGGCCTCTCTCGCTCTGCTGGATTGGTTAAGCAAGGAGCATGTTGGCGTAACACCACTGACCCTACCTGCGTCTCAGCTCAATGCCCTGCTACCCGAGTCCGTTGACCAGCCTGAACACTGGTATGTCGTTGATCCGGCAGGCTGGATCATGATGCGTGTAACCGATGACCTCTATTACAAAGATGTGATTAGCGATTTGCGCTTTCTATTGAAGCATTCCGGGGGCTGAGGCAGCGTGGTGGAGTCAACTCGAAACGGTGTCCGCTGGACCATTGCAGGCGTATTGCTGTTTATGACGGTCGTCGTGGCCAGCTTTATTCACCGCGTTGGCGAACCCCGTATCATGAGTCTCGCTGAAACTCGGGCCAACGGGTTGTTTTTGTTTGACACGCCTCGCGACCCCGGCGATTTCTCACTGGTTGACCACCACGGAAAGCCTTTTACACGTGCTTCTTTAACGAATCACTGGACGCTGATTTTCTTTGGCTTCACCCACTGCCCGGATATCTGCCCCACAACGATGGCAGAGTTGGCTGAGCTGAAGGCGCAGCTCGCTGATACCGAAGCCAGCGATGCGCGTGTGGTCATGCTGTCGGTTGATCCGGCTCGCGATACAACGGATCGGCTCGCCGAATACGTGCCGTATTTCCACGCCGACTTTTTGGGTGTCACCGGGGAATTCGCCGATATTCTCAGTTTTGCGCAGCGGCTGAATGCGCCGTTCCGCAAGGTCAGCGAGCCGGCTGGCGACTACCAAATGGAGCACAGTGCGAACGTCATGCTCATGAATCCGCGCGGCGATTACCACGGTTTTTTTCGAGCGCCCCTCGACATCCCCAAAATGCGGGTAACCTTACGTTCCACTCAGTACTTGTGGGAGCACTGACGCAATGGCTAACCGCCTGATTTTGGTTGACGGATCCTCATACCTATTCAGGGCCTATCACGCGCTACCCGCGCTCACCAATTCCAAAGGCCTCAATACCGGTGCGGCCAAAGGTGTCATCGGCATGATTCGCAAACTGGTGTCGGACTATGCCGGCGACCAGGTGGTGGTGGTGTTCGATGCAAAAGGCCCCACGTTTCGCAACGAGATCTACTCTGAATACAAGGCTAATCGGCCGCCCATGCCGGAAGAGCTGCGAGAGCAGATCGAGCCGATCCACAACGCGATTCGCGCAATGGGATTGCCGCTGATCTGTATCGGCGGTGTGGAAGCGGACGATGTGATTGGCACGCTGTCGGTGCAGGCTGCCGCCAACGCCCGTGAGGTCGTCATTTCCACCGGCGATAAAGACATGGCGCAATTGGTGAATGACCACGTGACGCTCATCAACACCATGAACAATACCGCCATGGATTGTGACGGCGTGGTGGAAAAATTCGGCGTACCTCCCGAGCTGATCATTGATCTGTTGGCACTGATGGGTGACAAGGTTGACAACATTCCCGGTGTCGCGGGGGTCGGTGAGAAAACAGCAACTGCGCTACTGCAGCACCTCGGCGGCCTCGACTCGATTTACGCGCAGCTCGATGCAGTGGCCGAATTGCCGATTCGCGGTGCCAAGGGCCTCGCCGCCAAGCTGGAGGGTGCCAAAAGCGACGCAGAACTGAGTTACGAGTTGGCAACCATCAAGACGGATTGCGAATTGGGTCTTGCGGAAGGTGACCTCGATTCAGATCCGCCGGACCAAGACGCCTTGATCACCCTGTTTCGCGAGCTCGAGTTCAAGACCTGGCTAGACGCGCTGCTAAAAGGTGGCAACGACGCAGCTTCGTCAGGTGAAACGGCCGAGGATGACGCGCCGGCTGCTGAGCCTGCGCAGGCCAGCGAAGCGGTCGAAGTGACCACCGTGCTCGATCAGTCGACTTTTGACGAGTGGCTTGCCAAGCTCAGCCGGTCATCGCTGTTTGCTTTCGATACCGAGACGACCAGTCTGAATTACATGGCTGCCGAAGTCGTGGGGGTGTCTTTTGCCGTGGAGGCAGGTGCGGCCGCCTATGTACCTTTGGCCCACGATTATCCGGGTGCGCCGGATCAGCTACAGCGAGACGCGGTGCTGGAGGCGCTCAAGCCACTGCTGGAAGACGAGGACGTCGCCAAAGTGGGCCAGCACCTGAAGTACGACGCCAACGTGCTGGCCAACCACGGCATTACGCTGCGCGGCATTCACGAGGACACCATGCTGGAGTCTTACGTGATTGATTCGGCAGGTAGCCGACACGACCTCGACACCCTGGCGCTGAAATATCTGGGCCAACGCACGATTCATTTTGAGGACATTGCGGGCAAAGGCGCCAAGCAGCTCACCTTCAATCAGGTGCCAATTGAGCAAGCCGCACCCTACGCTGCGGAAGATGCGGAGGTCACACTCAGGCTCCATCAGCAGCTGTCTGAAAAATTAGAACAAGCGCCAGCGCTGTCCGCGCTCTATCGCGAATTGGAGATTCCGCTAGTCCCCGTGCTGTCACGGATCGAGCGCAACGGCGCACTGGTATGCCGCGATACGCTGGCGGCTCATAGCCAGGAGTTGGGGCAGCGCATCCTCGCGCTGGAGTCTCAGGCACATGAATTGGCCGGTGGCCCCTTTAATTTGGGCTCGCCGAAGCAGTTGGGAGAAATTCTATTCAACCAGCTCGAGCTGCCTGTCTTGAGAAAGACACCCAAGGGCGCCCCCTCTACCGCTGAGGATGTTCTGGCCGAGCTGGCGCTGGATTACCCGTTACCTGCGGTGCTGATGGAGTATCGTGGTCTGAGTAAGCTGAAGTCGACCTATACCGACAAGTTGCCCGAGATGATTGACCCGCGGACAGGTCGGGTCCATACCTCTTACCATCAGGCTGTCACGGCAACGGGTCGCCTCTCTTCCTCTGACCCTAACCTTCAGAATATCCCCATTCGAACGGAAGAAGGTCGGCGTATCCGTCAGGCTTTCATCGCCCCTCCGGGCAGCAAAATTGTGGCTGCAGACTATTCCCAGATCGAGCTGCGCATCATGGCGCACCTCTCCCAGGACAATGGTTTACTCACCGCTTTTGCCGAGGGGCTGGATGTGCACAGCGCCACGGCGGCGGAGGTCTTTGGCGTCGACATCGATGCGGTGTCGGGGGATCAGCGGCGCAAAGCCAAGGCCATCAATTTCGGTTTGATCTACGGCATGTCGGCTTTCGGGCTTGGCAAGCAGCTGGGTATCGGTCGAAACGAAGCGCAGGAATACATCGATCTTTACTTTGCGCGTTACCCCGGGGTGGCGGAGTACATGGCCCGCACCCGAGAGTCAGCGCATGACATCGGATATGTCGAGACGCTCCGGGGGCGCAGGCTTTACCTCCCGGAGATCAACGCGCGCAATCGCCAGCGGCAACAGGCCGCCGAGCGCACCGCAATCAACGCACCGATGCAGGGTACTGCCGCCGACATCATCAAAATGGCCATGCTGGCGGTGGACGACTGGCTGGCCACCTCCGGCATCGACGCGCGTCTGATTATGCAAGTTCATGATGAGCTGGTGTTTGAAGTCGAGGCCAGTGCGGTTGAGGAGCTCTGCGCCACGGTCACCCAGTTGATGTCAGGAGTAGGGGTGCTGGATGTGCCGCTGCTGGTAGAAGCGGGTACCGGTGATAATTGGGATCAGGCGCACTGAGTGCATGCTCAGGCGTCGCTAGCGGACGTCGCCAGATCTTCAAACACCGAGTCGTCTGTTAACCACTGGTTGAGCTGTCGGCTCAACTCATCCACCCCTTGGCGTTTCAGTGAGGAAAACAACTGAACGCTGATCAATTCAGATTGCGCGGCTAGCTCGCTGCGCACTGACAGCAGCGTGCTCTGTGCCGGGCCTCGCTTCAGTTTGTCAGCTTTGGTGAGCAGGATATGCACCGGCATACTGGCCGCTACTGCCCACCCCAGCATTTGTTTGTCGGCGTCAGTTAAGGGATGGCGGACATCCATTAGCATGACGAGACCGCGAAGACTCTCCCGGTACTGAAGATAGCGCTCCAGCTGCTGATTCCACTTCTTCTTGACGGCCAGTGGCACCTTGGCAAAGCCGTATCCCGGAAGATCAACCAGTCGCTGGCTTTCACTCAGAGAAAAGAAATTGATCAACTGTGTTCTGCCGGGGGTGCGAGACGTGCGTGCCAGCTTTCCTTGTGCCGTCAGGGTGTTGATGGCGCTGGATTTTCCGGAGTTCGAGCGGCCGGCAAATGCGACTTCCGAGCCGGTATCGCTCGGGGCATTTTCAATCGCACTGGCGCTCTGTAAAAACGCGGCATTGCGAAAGTTGATGTAGCTGGAGGGGGCCCCGGGGTCGGTCATTTTGCGATTTGTGCCGCGACTAGGAACGTCTATAATGCCACGCTCTTCGGGCTTTGACGCCTGAAAACCGCTGCCATTTTGGCCTTGCGGAGCAAGGCTCGATACAAGCGGTGCGGGAAGATCGACAGGTAATACCATCTCACCGCAGATCGATCGCCGGATAAGAAACGTCGATTGAGCCACCGGGCTGAAACGGGCGTAAAGGAACCACGTCGCCGCTGAGGCGAAGATGTACCGGCTTAGGCCGGTGATAGAAATAAAAGACATCAGAGGGTCTGATCATGAGAACAGTAGCTTTCATTCGTAACACCGCACGGGTTGTTGCTCTCGCGGCACTGGCCGCTGCACCGGCAGTTTTTGCGGGTGATCCACCTCCTCAATATGCTGCCTCCTGTGGTGCGTGCCATGCGGTGGGTGTGGCGGGTGCGCCGGCGACTGGCAATGCCGAAGCCTGGGCGCCTCGTATGGAAAAGGGCATGGAGGCGTTGGTGGCTTCGGTTCGCAATGGCCTGAACGCGATGCCCCCGGGCGGGCTGTGTAACAGCTGCAGCGATGAGGATTACGCTGCACTGATTACTTACATGTCTACCGCACAGTAAACACGGGCCGCTGATTTACCGGGGCGCAGAAGGCCGCGCCCCCAAGTCCGATTTAATGGGTATCCCTATGTTTCAGTCTTTAAGCAAATTTTCCATAGCGCTCGCGCTGGTGTTGGCCGGCAATCAAGCGATGGCCGGCGGCGATGCCGAGGCGGGCCAGGCTAAGGCCGCGACCTGTGTTGCGTGTCACGGCGTCGATGGCAACAGTGCCGTTCCTACCTTTCCAAAGCTGGCCGGGCTGGGGCACAAGTACTTGCTGAAGCAGATGAAAGATATTCGAGACGGCCGTCGGCCCGTCGCGCTGATGGCGGGGCAGGTCGACAACATGTCAGATCAAGATCTGGCCGATATCGCCGCGTTTTATGACGCTCAGCCCCGAACGGGTGGCATGGCTGATCCCGACAAAGTGGCGCTGGGCCGCAAGGTTTACCTCGCCGGCATTGCTGAGCGGCAGGTGCCCGCCTGCTCCGGCTGTCACAGCCCTACCGGTAACGGTAATGGCCCGGCAGGATACCCGTCCTTGGGCGGTCAGCACGCCGAATACATTGCGGGTCAGCTGAAGATGTTCCGAAAAGGCTATGAAGACCCCACCGGGCGCACCAACGGCGGCGAAGCCAAAATTATGCGCACAACGGCGTTCCGCATGAGCGATATGGAGATCGAGGCGGTCGCAAGCTATATTGCAGGCTTGCAACCCACTCAGTAGCGTTTCAGGGGCCAACTGCCCCGAACGTATTCCAAGGAGGGAGAACGACATGACCAGCATTCGCATTCACTTTTCTTCAATGGCGTGGGCGACGGCCGCTCTGTTGTGCATCATCTTTGCGGGCGCTGCCTCAGCAGAGGAGCGCTGGGTTGAAGGGGAGCACTACCAAACCCTGAACCCGCCTGTAGCTGTTAGTCGCGGCGATGACGTCGTGGTCACCGAGTTTTTTTGGTACGGCTGCGGTCACTGTTACACCTTCG
>JAYOUT010000004.1:49993-53603 GCA_038151055.1 Luminiphilus sp. | reverse complement strand
TACGGAAGCGAGTCTGAAGACCTGGTTTTCTCAAACCCGAACCTTAGAGACTGTGGTGAAGGGGGGGTGTATCTCTGTGGTAGCCCCGCAGGCACTGCCGGCTCAGCTGACAACGCACGAGGATTCAACCAGATACGATTCATGGTCGAAGGTTACGAGGGCGATGTGTTTCGCCACGAAACCTTCAGTGACTATGCGATTGACCTGACCTGCGAGCTGGATGATGGCACCGAGGGGGTCCGCAAGGGCCATGGCTTCGGAAACAGCTCTCCCTATGATATTGAGCTCCGCGCCTACTCCGTGCTCACCAGTTCTGGAGAGGTTCTATCTTGGGAATACGGTCCGGGCGAGCAGGTCTTCCCGCCGGAAATCTATGCTCCAGTCTGCGCTGAACCTGATCCGGATGATCCATACGGTGATTTGTATCGTGAATCTTGGCTTACCTATGTCGACCCGACAACGGGACAACTGTTTGAGTCGACGCATGTGATGTGGGATAACGATTTCAGTGGTCAATACACCCGCGTCAATATTCTTGAGAGTGACGGCGGCAAGGTTGACGGGCATACCTCACGGAACGTCAGGTCGGATGAAGCACTGTTACTGACTTTCGTTCCCGACAGCGGCAATGAGCTTGCCGGTGTTATCAGCTCCTGCGGGGGAACACTCGACGGCGCCACTTTTTCGATCGCCGAGGTCGGCGAGGACTGTGCGGTGGAACCGGTGTTCCAGACAGCGGCTGTGGTGCCTGGCGACACGCTGGAAGCGATGTTAGAAGAGCCTGGAGACGGCGCTGTCTACTCTGGCATCGGCAACCTGCGTGGTTGGTCCGTTGCGACGGTCGGATTGGATCGGATTGAGATTTGGATCGACGGCAGCTACCAATTTGATGCGCCTTACGGTGGCCTCCGCCAGGATGTGGGCAATATCTTTCCTGACATAGACGGCTCGGCGAACTCCGGATTTTCCTTAGCTTGGAACTACAACAATATGGATCCGGGTGAGCACACCATTACTGCCAAAGCCTATGATCAAAACGGGCTGTCGAAAGAGAGCACGACCACCTTCACGGTGACCCGCTTCCACACGCCGTTCTTCGGCCCCAATGACCAAGTTGATCTCAATACGGCGCAGTGTTCGGTCGCTGACAGCCAAATCACGTTGTCTGACGCGATTATGGACGGCAAGGTGTATGACATCTTGCTCGACTGGCGCACGGCGGCTCAGGATTTCCAGATCGTTGAGATACGCTAGATTTTCGCGCTGATACAGGGCGCTTGTTACAGGTGCATGGGGTGATGGGGTGAAGCTTTACACCGTTCCCCTTGCTCCCAACCCCATGCGCGTCACGCTTTACCTCGCTGAACGTGAGGCGCTGGGTGCCGTAATACCGATCGATACGGTGGTGATCAACACCTTAAAGGGACAGCACCGGGAGCCCGAGCACCTCGCACGCAACGTCTTCGGTACGCTTCCCGTATTAGAGCTCGATACGGGCACATTTATTACCGAATCGCTGTCTATCATCGATTACTTTGAGGCGGCGTATCCGCCGCACCGTTTGTTACCCGAGGATCCGGAAGCCGCCGCGCTGGCGCGCAATATAGAGCGCACGCTGGAGATGCGGGTCACCTATGATTTGGCGTGGTGGGTACATTTTACGAAGTCGCCGATCGACTACGCCCCCGATCCGCAAAAGGCCTCGGAGTTGGCTACACGCATGCAGCCCGGTCTTGATTACGCCGAACAGTTACTCAGTGATGACAGAGCGTTTCTGACTGGCAGTCAGCCTGGCATCGCCGACTGCACTTTGGCGGCTTTCTTTCAATTTATGCGCTACACCGAAGCGGATTTATTGGGAGAGCGTAACCACTTAAGGGCATGGGACCTAAGATATCGCTCACGGTCTGAGGTGGCGCACCTGTTCTTGCTGTAGCGGTGCTGACTACAGCCCTCATTAGCTGCAGCCCTCATTAGAGAGGCTCTCTGGCTCGGGATAACTTCGCTGTAGCCGCCCGCCTTTGTATGTGAGCAGCGTAATTTGCGATCGGCTCTTTTATGGTCTCTGCGTTTAGGGCTTCACTTTGCGGCGGCTCTGTGGCGATCATACAAAGCGGTTAGGACTGCCGTAATCAAAGGCCACCACCTGTCGCTGACCGAGGCCGGAGTAAGACCGTGTGCCGTGCCAGAGGTAGCTGGGGAATAACACTAATTTACCGGCCTCTGGTCTGATGCGCTTCAGTGCGGGCAAGGCGTCTTTCACTTTGAACGGGGGTTCGCCCAGCACCAGATAGCCCGCATCGTCGTCGCCCGTGACCGCATCGGGTACCTCCACATAGCATGTACCGCTGTACCAGCCTTTGGCATGCACATGGGATCGATGATAGGTACCCGCTGTGCCGCGGATCGCCCAGCTTGCGTGCATCATGGGCTTCTTGGGCCGATACAGCCGCAGCGGGTGGGGTTCAGGTAGCGCCTCTAGGGCGGTGCTGCTAAAAAAGGCGTGTGCTGCGCGCTCAATGTGGTCTCGTAGACTGATCAGGCAGGGGTCCTGCGACTGGGCCAGCAGATTACCGGGTGTCTGAACGCCTCCTTGCACGGACTGGGTAGGCGGCGCTGCCTTCATCTTGTGCTGAGCCTCCAGCGCGGCAGCGGTGGCTGACCAGTCAATGGCATCAACCTGAGTGGCATTGCCTAACTCGCCGACCGAGATTGTCGTCAGCAACGTATCGGTGTCTGCCAGCGTCGCTTGTCGCGGGTCGTCGAGGCATCGGAGTGCCGTGACCAGCAGCGCAATGAAGTATTGATCGCCCGGTGCCGAGCGACACAAACGCTGTGCCGTCTCCAGAGCCTCGCCGTATCGTCCCAGAGCAAAGAACGCCTGACAGATGGTCTCTAACGCTCCGTCTGGCCCATCGATCTGTTGCGCGACGACCTCATCATAAGCCTCATTCGCGCTGAGCCAGCGAAGGTGAGCCCAGCGCCAGTGATTGTCGCGGCCAGACCGTGCGACATGCGCCTCGATCAATTGGCGTGCCCCGTCGTTATCGCCACTCTCTAACAGGCGACTGATCAGATCACGGAAAAGCTCTGGCTCAGGCGTGCGATGCCAGTGATCGGTCATTATGCTGAGCGGGGCTGGCTCGTCGAGTTCGGAGAGCAAGTCAGTGGCATGGCGGAGCGTTGGCAAATCCATGTCGCCCGGCTCCATGTCCTGAATCCATTTCAATGCGATATCAGTTTGGCCGCTGTGAATCAGCGACTGTAGCAATGCCTCGCCACACCCTCGTGGTGGGGAGGGTTCTGAGAGCAATGTGCGAAGCGCGCTCTCGGCCTGTTCGAATTGTCCAGCATGCAGTGCTAACCGGGCTCGTCGATAACGGGACGCCTTGGCGAGTGAGGCCGGCTCGTGAATGGATTCAAAGGCCGCCTCGGCAGCATCGTGATCTTCCGACGCTGCGAGGCACCGGCCTTTCAATAATGTCGCCTGACCGAGCCGTTGATCTGTGGTGTCGCGACACAGTTGTTCTGTTAAAGCCAGTGCGGCGTCAATGTCACCACACTGAAAAAACCCCATGGCGGTCGCGTAGCGCATACCGGTCTCGTCGAC
>JAYOUT010000004.1:24253-49893 GCA_038151055.1 Luminiphilus sp. | reverse complement strand
CACCACACTGAAAAAACCCCATGGCGGTCGCGTAGCGCATACCGGTCTCGTCGACGTCTGCCAGCGCGCGATACAGGGGTAGCGCATGATGATGGCGCCCCAGCTGGCAGAAGATATCGGCTCGGAGTAGCAGTGCAGGCGGATTCGTCTGATCGCGATCCTCAAGTGTCTTGAGCGCACCCAAGGCATCGTTCAGACGGTTATTTCGGTGGAAGCATAAGGCCGCCTGCAGGAGGCCGTTCGGGTCCGTTTCTTCTGGCAGTGATTGCTCAAATAGGGAGCAGGCTGACTCCAAATCACCTTGCTTGAAAGCGGCCAGCGCTTTCTGAGTGGTTGGCAACATGGCGGTGGGGGCTCATCACGGGTTCGCGGTGGCCAAGTTTGACAGAGCCATGCCAGCGTGTCCCCCTGACTTATCCTACAGCGCCCGGGGAGACGCTTTCCGACGCTGGCCATTCCCAAAACCAAACGAGAGGGTGGCCTGCCGCAGGTGGCTGAATTGTTGGGCATTTTCGCGCGGTTTGTACTAAGAAATGGCACAGATCTATACCAAACTCGCCCAGATCGCGCGTTTTGGGGGGTTATTTTTACAGAGACTTTGGTAATCTTTGTCCGGACATAACATAAAAGCGAAGTATGTCGCGGGATGTCGCTCCCGTGCCAGCTCATAAGAATTTACAAACATCACTACCCATAATCTATAAGCAATGAGGGAACCCATGAGTACGATTCGTAATGCCTCAATACTGGCTGTAGCGGTGTCCATGGCCATTTCCGGCCAGGTCAACGCTCAGCGATCAACCACCTCTGAAATTGAAGAAGTTGTGGTCACTGCGCAAAAGCGTGAAGAAAATATGCAGGATGTGGCGATCTCCATGTCCGCGATGGATGCCAATACCATCCAGAAGACCTTTTCTCGAACGATCGATGAGATCACAGGGATGTCTCCCAACCTCGTGATTAACCCTATCCTCGGTAATGGAACAGTCGGTGTTTCTATCCGTGGCATGCAGCACGCAGAAGTCGAGAAGAGTTTCGACCCCGCGGTTGCGATTTACCAAGACGGCGTTTATCTCGCGACCACAACTGGCGCGTTGCTGAACGTGTGGGATGCAGAGCGCGTCGAGGTGCTGCGCGGGCCTCAGGGCACGCTGTTCGGCCGTAACACGATCGGTGGCTTGGTCCACGTTATCCGCTCAAAGCCTACCGGTGAGTGGGGCGGTAAGTTGATTGGAACCTTTGCCCAAGACAACCAGACCGACCTCAAGGGCCTGATCAACTTACCCGAGATGGGCGGTTTGTCGGTGAAGCTGTCCGCCTCCAGCATTCAGGGTGGTGAGTACATCAAAAATCCAACCCGCGGCACGACTGACGGTGAGAACGACCTCACGATGATGTCAGTGGATGCTTTGTTTGCGCCGACCGATAATTTTGATTTCCGCATTATCTATGATCGTATCGACGATAAGACGCCTACCCGCCCGGTAGTATCTTTGACGACTGCCGGCGAGGCGTTCGGTGGATTCGGCTTGGGGGCCGTCGGTAAAACCTCTGACGAGCTTTACACAACCTATACTTCGCAAGAGCAATATGCGGCACTGCGCACTGACGCAGTGACAATTCACGCTAACTGGCAGTTCACTGACAATCAGCGTTTGGCGTTTGTATTTGGCGATCGCCAAACAGATGAGTTAGCGCGTCAGGAATTCGATGGCGTGGCGGCTGATTTGTTCTGGACCGACCGACCGACCGAGGAAAACCAGACGAGCTATGAATTGCGGCTCGAATCGGATTGGAGTGACAGCTTGCGGTCAACTGTCGGGGTGTTCTATTGGGACGGCGACTACACGCTGCAGCAGAACACTGCTCTTTTCAATATTGTAAACCCACTGATGGGCGGTGCGGGCAAGGACTCAGGCAATATCTCGATTGCTGACCGATACGCTGTTAACTACACCGCGTCCCCGCTTTACAGCCAAGAAGTGGAGACGACTGCGGTATTTGGTCAGGTCGACTGGGATATTACCGAGCGCCTGATGTTGAGTGTCGGTGGCCGATGGCTCGACGAAGAGAAGGAGGCGTGCATGACAGTCTCTGGATATCCAGTGAACCCACTGCAGACCATCCTTGAGTTGCCCGCGGGCTCCGTCGCCAATACCGACGTAGCTGGTTACGACAAAACCCTCGACCCTTACCCTTTCCTTGTGGGCGGCACAATGATCGCTGGCTCGTGGGGTGAGAATTGCCCGGATTGGGCGTCGTCTGTTTACGACCCCTCATTTGATGGCAGCGCCTCTTTTGATGACTTCACGCCGCGAGTCAGTGCGCAGTACGGCTTTGATAACGGCATGGCGTATGTGACCTACTCCGAAGGCTTCCGCTCGGGCGGATTTAACGGCCGCGCGTCGGCGCCTGACAACACCGGGCCATACGATCCTGAGTCGGTTAAGAGCTGGGAGGCGGGCGCCAAGTTCACCATGTTTGATAACCGGTTCCAGCTGAACCTGGCGGCCTTCACAGTGAAGTATGACGACAAGCAGGAAGACATTGTGAAGCCTGGTGAGGACGGTCAGGCCACCCTGACTGTTGTGGAGAACGCCTCCAGTGCGACCATGGAAGGCCTTGAAATGGACTTCACTTGGGTTATCACTGAGGGCCTGTCACTGCGCGGCAACGTGGGATTGCTCGACGCTTCTTACGATGACTTTTTGACTTCTAGCGCTACTGGCATGGTCGATAAGAGCGGCGTCGCGCTGCGACGGGCGCCCGATATGACTGCAGGTCTGGGGCTGTTGTTCGAACGCCAGATGGCTGAAGGGCATTGGTTCGTTGCCTCGGTGAACTACACCTGGAAGGATGACTACTACATTTCCGCGAGCGCGGATGGTGGTGACAAGACCATACCCGCAGCACTGGGTGGCGCAGGCTACGTTGACAACCCATCTCAGGTTGATGCGTTCGGCTTGCTCGACGCGTCAATCAACTGGGAAACGGAGCACTTCACCATTTCCCTGTTCGGCAAGAACCTGACTGACGAGACTTACCTAATGTCATTCTTGGATGTGGGCGGGAACGTGGTAGCGGCCTCTGCTACCGACTCCACACCTGTTTATGCCCCAGGTAGCTGGTCTTTCGGTACACCTAACCGACCACGCTATTTCGGCGCGGAAATTCAGCTGAAGTTCTGATTCGCATCGCTCAACGAAAAAAGGGCGCCATCAGGCGCCCTTTTTTTATGAATTCCCGCGCCGAGCTCTAAGCGCTTTCCTGATTATTCTCCGGTTGCGCAAGCTAGCGAGATAATGGAAAGGCGTTGGATAAAGGCCTGAACTGCTAACACGTCGTGCTCCTCGAGGCCTTATTCGCAGCGTTTTAAAGCCACTTTCCGGCCTATCCTGTTGGCCTTGTTGCTCGGTTTGGGCGGCGCCCAACCTATTCCTCAGGGCAGTCAGTTGGGCTCTGCCACCTTGACCATTCTCACGCCGACGTTGTGGCCCAGGTATAAATCTGCCAGCGCATTGGGCATGGTTTCGATGCCGTGAGAAATATCCTCAACCGGATGAAGTTGCCCCCGTCGAACCCAGTCAGCCAGCGTGTCGATGCACTCGGGGTAGATCGATTCGTAGTCAAAAACGAAGAATCCCTCCATTTTTGCGTCCTGACGGCCAAGGTTCTGCAGATTGACGAACCGGTGTTTGTCTTCCTTGTCGACCAGATACTCTGAGATCGAGCCGCAAATTACGATCCGTGCCCGCCGTCGCAGGCGTCCGAGGACATTGTCTAATAGCGGTCCGCCAACGTTGTCAAAGTACAGATCGATCCCGTCGGGAAACGCCGCGTCGAGTCGCGAGTTCACGTCTTCATTTTTGTAATCGATGACCGCGTCGTAGTTCATCTCTGTTTTCAGCCGGCTACACTTCTCAGGTCCGCCGGCAATGCCCACGACAGATTGTGCGCCAAGTGCTTTGGCGATCTCTGCGACGTGGCTACCGACGCCGCCTGCGGCACCTGAAACCAGTATGCGATCTGTCTCCTTGATCAATCCGATGTCCCGCACGCCGACCAGCGCGGTGATCCCCGAGAGCGACACCGCGCCAATCCCGTGCGAGAGGGGTAGGTCCGTGGGCAGTAAAAAGGGCGCAGGTCGGTCGGACGTGTCGATCAGTGCATATTCCTGCCAGCCAAGGCGTGCCTGCACAATGGCGCCAGTGGGCAGGCTGGGACAGTCGCTTTCGATCACTTGCGCCACCCCTCTGCCTGCCATCACGGAACCCAGCGCCAACGGAGATTCGAAGTCGGTCTCGTTCCGCATGTAGCGCAGCATCACCGGCGCCACACCGAGGTACAGTGTTTTGACGATTGCCTTTCCCGACTCAAGCTGCGGGATGGACACCTCTACCAAGTCGAAATGGGAGGCGTCAGGTATGCCGTCTGGACGCGCGGCCAGCCGCCACTGCTTTTGCATTAGCAGCGCTCGCCGCGGTGTGGTGCTGGCTGTGCCTGATGACTGGCGGCACAGCTTAGGAGGTCAAAGGCAGTCAATTCAAACCCGATGGGGCGGGCCAGGTGACATCAGGCGTAGCCTGATCGATATCCGCGGCGATCTTCCATTGGCCATCCTGTTTTTTATAGACCAATAGCGATCGCCCGGCATCTTTGTAGACCTCCCCGGTCTCCTTGTCGGTCGCCTTGAGCCAATACTTGCTGATGATATAGGCGATCTCTCCGTGGGTTTCTCGAAGTTCGTAGTCCAGTTCAAAAACGGACTCCGCCTTACCAATGCGAGTGGAGAAGTAATCTCTGATGGCTTCGATGCCGAAGAGCGCCGGCTGTCCGTGCAGGGCGACAACGGCATCATCAACATAGAGCGTCATCAGACCTTCGAGGTCCTCCTGCTCGTAATAATTGGCCCACTTCCCGCCTTCGGCTGCGATTTCTGTCTCGAAATCGGCCCATGCGCCGGGCGTCAGGAGAGCGCTGAATACAGCAAAAAAAAGCCAGACAGCAGCGTTGTTTGCTTGCCTTGGTCCGCGACAAAAAGTCATTTAAATACCCCCAGCGCGGCCGCGATCAGGGCAAACGCATAAATCGCCAGCACGGCGATGTAGACGGGGGAGAGGGCGCGCGAGTATGCCGCGTTGAGTTCTGGATCGTCTGGCGTGGCGGCCAGCGCCATAAACAGATCGACTGCCGGCTTGAACAACAGATCGAGCAGCACGCCAGCACAGAAAATCGCTCCCACAGCGAGCACCTTCAGTGCCAGCCAGTCTGGGATCTCGCCACTCATCAATAGATACATACCCGCCCCACTGACCACCAGTGCGAGCACCAGATTGAGGACCCAGTTGATCTTTGCAGACTGTTCCTGAGCCTTTGGGTCGGCCGACAAAAACCCACGCCAGAGAATCCCGAGCCACACGGCGGCGAATAACCACATCCCTAACAGGTAGTGCGAGGGCAGCGTCAGCCAGCCACTTGCCACTGCTAACTGGCATCCCGAGGGGATGATTAAAGTGAGTGCAGAGCGTGGCAGCCGATCGAGCACCATACCCAGCTGCAGCACGGTTTGTCGTGTCTCGATGCTGAGCGTCGCACGCTCAGACCACTTGGCGGCAATGAATACGCCGATGTCGGTGCCAACCCAGAAAACCAGCAGCAAGATATGCAAATACAGCCAGAAAGCATCCATGGTCCGTCCTCTTTTTTATTGTTTTGTAATGTTTGCCCCGGATTCCAAAACGTCTTTAATCAGCTGAAACCGGTCTTGCCCCCACTCGGCATCTTGAGCTTCACTGGGCTCGAAGTCATCGAGTGCCTCCCGGGTCAGCGTTCCCGATTCAATTAACAAGGCTTCCAGTGTTTTGACGCGTTCATTCAATACCGAGTGTTCGGTCATGAGGCGCACGATGATCGCTAACAGGCGGTCAATCTCGGGGTCGGCGAAAAAGGCCGGCCGCCCTGCCTTGACTGATTTTTTGTCACCCATCAGCTGGCGCTGCCCTTTTGCGCGCCAAAGGCATACCAGGTAATGGTGTCAGAGAGGCGGCCCGTATCGGCATCGAATGTGGCTTCAGCGCCAGAAGCCTGAGCGAACTCTGCTTCACTCACATAGGTAAATCGCGGCATCGTCGCTTGAAAGAAATCCTCTTCCGCAAACCCTGCATCAGAGCACAGACCTGAGTAACTGAGGTCGCGGAAATCTTTGTAAAACGGCTCGTTGTTATAAAAGCAGTCCCAATCCAGATAAAACGCATCGTAGGCACCTAACGCGTCATTGGGTGGCAGCTCCATGTTGATGAGCACGCCCCCCGGCTTCAGGACCCGATGGGCTTCGTTAAAGAAAGCTTTGATGACCGGTGTCGGCAACTCGTGCAGAAACATGGACGAAAACACCACGTCCACGCTGTTGTCACTGTAGGGCAGTGCGTCACAGAGTGCCTGCTTGAAGGCGATAGGGACACCCATCGCTTCTGCACGGGCGTGGCCATACTGCAGGCAGGGCGATGCGGCATCGAGGCCGTGAACCTCAGCGTCGGGAAAGGTCTGCTTCCAGGGCACCGTGTTGTGTCCGATGGTGCAGCCTACATCAACAATGAGTTTGGGATTTAGTTCGGGCCATTTCAGGCGTGTGAAGTTGGCCATGGAGTGGCCAATGTCATCAAGGTTTTTCCCCATGACGCCAAACGAAAAAACGTCGAGGCCATTGTCATAGACTGCGCCGGCCTCGGCACCCTGACTGTGGCCACCTTGATAGTTACCCGGCATCAGGTGCACATCCATTGTGTCAATGTACTCTGGCAGGTCGATGGTGTCGTCAAGAGCGAGAGTCCCGCCATGCTTCGGTGTGGCGGCGGCGCTGATGTTTTGGACCGAGTCAGGGTCGGATTCAATTGCCCGCAAAACAGACTGCCAGACCAGCTCCTGAGTGGCGCAGCGCAGGCTGGAATACCACTTGAACAATCCCCGCTCTTTGAGAAATTCATGGACAGCTTCGCCAGATTCATGGCTTTCGTTTGTCTCGGCGCTGGCCTGAACGTAGTCAGCCTGCATTTGTGCCGCGAGATCGGTCAGCACCCAGGCCCGCATGGAGGAGGTGAAGCGCTCACGTGCGCGCTGATCCAGATTTTTGTTCAGTGTCAGGGAATGTTGCAGTCCCGGCATGATTTAGCCCCCTATCCACGTTGACCCCACCAGCGGTCCTCGGTGCCAGCACGGTAAAACGTGATCTTGATTGACCATTAGCGATAATGATATACGGATATGACAATACCTTCGCGATCACTTCAAGCGCGATGACAACAAGCACCCAGGGGAGTCATTTCATGAAAAATCATTTTCACCGGTCGGGTCTGCCGCTGCTTGTCTCAGCGGCGATTGCAACGGTCTTACCCAACGTGGTATCTGCCCAGCTTGAGGAAGTGCTGGTCACTGCCGAGCGACGCGAGGCATCTGTTCAAGATGTCCCGATTGCCGTCAGCGCCTACAGCGAAGAAATGATAGAGCGGCTGCAGATTGACGACACGCTCGACCTCATCAATGTGGTGCCCAATCTGTTTGGCGGGAACAACACAGGCTTGGGAACCGCCAACATGTACTACCTGCGTGCGCAGGGAAACGACGAATCGATCTCCACATTTGATCCACCGGTCGGTACCTACGTTGACGACGTGTACATCACCCGACAGAACGTCAATAACGTTGCTTTGTTTGATGTGGAGCGGATTGAGGTGCTTCGCGGACCGCAGGGCACGCTTTACGGCCGCAATACCACAGGTGGTGCGATCAGCGTGGTCATGAAAAAGCCGTCTGACACCATGCAGGGCTATGTTGAGGCCGGTGCGGGTAATTGGGGCAAGACCATGGTGCGCGGCAGCATAGATTTGCCGCTAAGCGATAATGTCTTGACCAAATTCTCGGCCTACTACGTCGATACAGACGGTTATCTTGAGAACCGCACCGACGGCAAAGACTACAACGAGGCCGATCTCACAGGTATTCGTGCCGCGTTGCGTTGGTTGATCTCGGACTCAATGACCTGGGATATCGCAGTGGACGGTGGCAAATCAGAAGTGGCCAATATCCACGGTTTTCTTGATGGTGACGACCGCTACTCGCTCTCCGTTTTGGGCAGCGGGCTGCCAATGGGCGGCGGCATGTCTGACTATGGCAACGAGGTCGACACGCTGAATATCACCTCCAACCTCGCTTGGGACGCCATGGGCGGCACAGCCAACCTGATTTTGGGTTCGCGCTCGATCGAGCAAGACTTTTTGCTGAACTTTCCTTTCTCACTCGATTTCTTCCCCGACTTTTTCATCATCGATAATCAGGGCGAGCACGATATGTACTCGGCTGAATTGAAATGGTCAGGCGATATCATGGACGGGCGGGCGTTCCTGCAGACCGGCGTCTATTACATGGACGAGGACAACACGGTCGACTTTGTTGACTACCTCGACCTTGCCGCCGTCGGCGTGCCGGCGCCGCCTTCAACGGCTTTCTTGACGCTGGCGGACCGTGTGCTGAGCAACACCACAGAGAGCTTTGCTGTCTACGCGCAGGCTGACATCAAGATCGGCAACAACGGCACCCTGACCTTGGGCGCGCGCTATACCGACGAAGAAAAGACAGTCGATTTTCAGGGAACGGTGAACTCGGCAGGGATGGTGGCCGCGGGTATTCCACTCTCTCAGAGCGAGCAGGAGATCACCCCGCGGATTGCCTACGCACACAAGTTCACTGATAACTTCATGATGTATGCCTCGGCAACCAACGGCTTTAAGTCGGGCGGCTGGAACGCCCGCGGATCTTCCTCTGGTGCCCTGCAAGCCTTCGCACCGGAGACCATTTGGTCCTATGAACTGGGGATGCGCGGAGACTGGGTGGATGGACGGTTACGCACCAACATCACGCTGTTCTACTCCGACCTCGAAGACCTTCAGACAACTTCTGCCACGCCAGATGGTCAATTCCTGACTACCAATGCGGGCGGCTTGGAAGTGCCCGGGATCGAGGCTGAGATTACCGCTCTGCCAACCGATAACTGGCAGATCTTTGCCGCGCTGGGTTGGCAAAATGCAGAGTACAAGGACTTGCCCGGCGGCTGCGTGACGCCTAACGCCAACCTTGCTGCTTATGATGCGGATTGCAATATCGCTGAACCCAAGCGGAGCCCACATCAGACCTATACCATTGGTACTTCGGTCGATTTCTCCCTGGGGGGTGTGACTGTGACGCCCAACATCATGTTGCGTTACTTAGGGTCGCAATATCCGGGCACGAGAAACCTGGGCTATAACGAGTCTGTCACCTTGCTGAATGCGGGCGTCAAACTCTCCATGGCGGATTCGCGTTGGGAGCTCAACCTCGAGTGCAAGAACTGCGGTGACAAAACCTATACCCAGTCTTTCTTGTTCACGCGCTATTACAATCTGCCGGTAACGTATCTGGCCACGCTGAAATATCGATTTGGTGGTTAATATGATGGGATCGATGGGCTGAGGCCGTCACCGATTCGCAAAGCCCCGCCGGGTCATGCTCGAGCGGGGTTTTTTATTGGCTGCTTTATGGCCCTGATTGGGCATGGCTTTAACCAATGGCAGGCCTGTGCGCGCCGCATGATGTCGTCAGCGCTACCGGTCTTGTTCGGTCGTACTGAGCGTCTCGCCGGGACCGGTTTTTGCCAGAGGTCAGTGCATCTCCTCGCCGCCACTGACATTGATGGCTTCTCCGGTGATAAAGCTGGCCTCATCGGAAGCAAGAAAAGCGCATAGCGCAGCGGTGTCTTCGACCTGACCAATCCGCCCCACAGGGATACGCGCGGCCATTTCTTCAAGGTAGGCGGCTTCAGTCATACCCTTGAAGGCTGAAAAGTATGCGTTTTGGGCGCTGCCCAGACCCGTTGTTACGTGGTTAGGGCAGACCGCATTGACAGTGATACCGGCGGCACCATAGTCGATGGCGGCGGTGCGCGTCAGACCAATCACGCCGTGCTTGGCGGCACAATAGGGCGCCATATGCGGGAAGCCAGACTTCGCCGCCTGACTCGCGATATTAATAATCCTCCCGCCCTGCCCGGCCGCTTCCATATAACGCGCGGCCGCCTGAGTGCAAAGAAAAACCCCGCTCAGCGTGACATCGATGACCAGCTGCCACTCGTCCGGTCGCACGTCACGCGTATCTTTCATGACGAATCCGATCCCGGCATTGTTAACCAGCACGTCTATACGGCCGAACTGATCGATGACCGCTTCGAACAGGCCATTCACTGATTCCGCAGATCGAACGTCGCAGGGGTGGCACATCACTTCGGCGCCAGTCGACTGCAACGCCTCGGCGACCAAGTCCATCTCGCTGCTGTTGGAGAGATGGTCCGCACCGGAGCCGTCGATATCTGTGACGACCACGTGATAACCGTCCTCCGCTAGCCGGCGGAGAATGCCCTCACCCAGCCCGCCGCGGCGCCCAGAGCCTGTGCACACCGCTACTTTTTGCCCGGCCATCGTTGCCTCCTTTCCCCTCCACTATTCTGATCGGTAAGCGAATCCGTTGATCTATCCCATTAGCCTCGATTCGCTGCCGTAGCGAGGTCACGGCCGACCTTGATAGGGGCCTTGGGCCACGCCCTCATACCGATCACTGACTAGAGCGTGATCACTCGCAGACCCAACGCTGCGTTGAAAAATAATCCTACCCAGATTACCCAGACATATCGGCGCACCACTGCCATGTGGGTGACCATGGCGTGATTGCCTTCATCGCTCGCCCCCTCGGTGATCATCTTCAGGTAGGCAGCGGCGAAGGGCTTCAATCCGAATCTAACGGCGATGCCGCAAGCGACCAGTACGGCGAAAACTGCAATTTTCAGCGCGATCCAGCCGGGTAAGCCCAACATCAGGCCGTAGCTTGCCGCGGCAAGTAGTGTAAAGACCACAGCAAATCGTAGCCCAAGGTCCCACTGCGCGAGTGAGGGCATCTTCTGGCCGATGGCGCTGTGAATAGCGGCTACCAAGCCTACCCATATCGCAACGACGGCCCATCCGGCGACGGCGGTTTCGGCAGGCAGAATGCCGGGCCAGCGTAGCGCCGCCAGATGACAGCCCGAACCAAGGATGATGGGCATGGCGAGCCTGGGCCCCATGTCACATTCCATGAGGATCTTGAAGGCCGTCTGTCGTGCTTCGACACCCAAGTCGCTGCGTAGCACATGTCGGCTTGAGAGATAGGTGCCGAGATCCCCCCCCAACCAGTAGACCAAGGCCAAAACATGGATGTAGAGCAAAAGGGTGTACATGTCAGTCTCTCTCGGTCAGTCAGGCGATGAACAAGGCGGGCTTGTGGGTCTGGGCTCAGGGATGAATCGCTCACGGCGCATAGTAGGTGTCTCCCGGGCCTCAGGGTGTCTCTTCGATATCGAGTTGAGTGAGCTCATAGTGCGTTTGCATATAGCCCTCTGCACTGGCTTTGAGAAGCAGGTAGTCGTCATCTGCGGTACACCAAACGTCATACGGTGGATGCTCCTCGGGCAGGTTGCCTGCGGTGCCGGTCACTTGAAAGTGCCGTGCCATAAACGTGCCAGCCTTAACCTGAATCTCGTCCTCACCGACGTAGACCAGATCGAAATCCGTGACATAAAAGAAGGGCCCCGTGGCGCCGCGATGGTCCGGTGAGGTCAGGAAGATATTGCTGAGCGATTGCACCCCGGGCCCTTTCTCCAGAGAGTAAAGCCGCATGAGTAGCGCGTCGCCAATAATGGGGTGGCTCTGCAACCAACCCACTTTGCCATCTGTATCGATTTCCTGACTGATTCGTCCATCTCGCGCGTTGAAGGTTTCACACTCGGCGTAGCCCTTGGCAAAGCGCATCCAGCCCGAGCCCTCAAACTGGCCCCCAACCGACAGCCGCACCGAGCAGTCAATCGGGCTGGAGTCGGCATGCCGGAGCGCCAGGCAGACGTCTCTTGTGACCTTGGGAGCGTCGTCAATCTCACAGTGAGCGAGCAACACATCGGTGCCATCGGGCTGACAGCTCAGCGTAAACACCTCGCGCCCCCGAACCTCACCCATTCGCTCCGGCTTACGACTGGTGTACTCGATCGCACCTCGGATAAGCTTGTGTCCCATGCGACTCCCTGCGGGTTCTGGCGGCCTGATCTGAGGCGTCGGGCCTAGCTATGTATTAATGATATGTTTTTATATCATGCCGATTCGCGCTCCAGCAAAACAGGAATAACAATGGAAACCAGTGACCTCACCGCGCGCCAGATCTACCAGCAAATCAAAGACAACCCGAGCCGTGCGCGTTTTGGGTTTGGCAAGAAAGCCATCCTCGTCAACGTCGATCCACAAAAGGCTTATACCCGCACGGACCTGTTCAAAACCGCCTACCAGACCGACCCCAAGCAGCTGGACTACGTCAATCAATTAGCCACTGCGTTCCGAGCGTTGGATTGGCCAGTGGTCTGGACCTATGTGGCGTTTATGGAGTCGGGCGAGGACTGCGGTATCTGGGGTACCCGCACCGACACGCCGGACTCTCTGCAGAACATCAAGTTCGGCTCCGAGCGCGCTGAGTTTGATGATCGCCTTGAGATCAACCGGGAGCGGGACGTCATTTACTGCAAGAAGATGCCCTCGGCGTTTTTTGAGACGGCGCTGCAGTCACTCTGTGTTTGGCATCAGGTGGACACGGTGATCATTACCGGTGGCTCCACCAGTGGCTGCATCCGCGCCACGGCGGTCGATTCCCTGTCTCGGGGTTATCGCACCATCGTTCCCGAGGAGTGCGTCGCGGATAAACACGAGAGCTATCACTTTGCGAACCTCACTGATCTGGCCATTAAATATGCCGATGTACTGGAGGTGAGTGAGGTGCTCAACTGGCTCTCCCAGCAGGGCTAAAGATGAGCGGAAGCGCACAAAACGCCGAGCTCGATCTATACGATTACAGCGCTTACGAGGGGCGGCCAAAAATAGAGTGGCCCAATGGGGCGCGGCTCGCGTTCTGGGTAGCACCCAATATCGAGTTCTACGAACTGGACCCGCCGACCAATCCGCATCGCAAGCCCTGGCCGCATCCATATCCGGCAGTGCCCGGCTACAGCATCCGCGACTTCGGCAACCGGGTCGGCCACCAGCGCCAGATGGCGGTGCTCGATAAATACGGTGTGCGCGGCTCGATCAGTTTGTCCGCCGCGCTGTGCGAGCATCACCCTGAGATCATCGCACTGTGCGCAGAGCGCGATTGGGAGTTCTTCAGCCACGGTATCTACAACACCCGCTATACCTATGGCCTCACCGAGGACGAGGAGCGCGAGATGATCGAGGATGCCATGGCAACCATCGAGCGCGCGGTTGGCCAGCGGCCCGCAGGCTACTTGGCGCCGGCGTTGTCGCACTCCAATCACACCATTGATCTCTTTGCCGAGGCGGGTGGGCGCTACACCTGCGATTTGTTCCACGACGATCAGCCCACCTGGGTGAGGACTCGCAGCGGCAAGCCCTTTGTGTCGATTCCGTATTCGCTGGAGCTTAACGACACCATTGCCTACGTGGTGCAGAAGATGGAGCCGCGGCGTTACGGCGAGATTATTCGTCGTGCGTTTGATCAGCTTTACACGGAGGGCGCTGAGAGCGGCACGGTCATGTGCATCCCCACTCACAACTATCAGGTCAGCTGCCCGCATCGGCTGCGCGCCTTTGAAGAGGCGCTCGAATACATCACCGGCCATTCCGATGTCTGGGTGACCACCGGCAGAGAGATCGCCGAGTATTCACTCACTCATCTTCGGGAGCACATCGGTGGTGGCGCGGAGCAGCCAGCATGACTAACGAGCTGCTCGAATATCCGCAACGTCACTATGGCATGGATCACGACCGCTATGAGTGGTCGATGCTGCAGGATCGCAAACCGGTCACCTGGCCGGGCGATAAACCGCTGGCGCTGTGGATCAATATCTCGGTGCAGCACTTCCCATTATCGGGCGACAAGCCTGCGGTCGCGCCACCGGGCGCACTGACAATGCCCTACCCCGACCTACGCCATTACACGCTCAGGGATTACGGGAACCGGGTCGGCATATACCGCTTGCTCAAGCTCATGGCCGAGTATGAGGCAAGTCCGTCGCTCGCCATCTCAGGGGCGCTTGCAGAGCGCTACCCGCAGTTACTCGAGCGACTGGCCCAAACGCCTTATGAGTGGCTGGGACATGGGTGGAACATGCTCTGCATGCACGCCGGTGAGGTGGATGCCGATACTGAATCAGGTTGGATTGCAGACTCGCGCCGGGCGCTTGAGCAATTTACCGATCAACCCATTAAAGGCTGGTTGAGCCCGGGGCGGATTCAGACAGCCAACACCCCAGAGCTGTTGGTGAAAAACGGTTTCACGTACCAGTGCGACTGGGTGAACGATGAGCTGCCTTATACCTTTCACACCACCGAGGGTGACATGACCTGCCTGCCTTCGTGCCTGGAGCTAGATGATGTATTCGTGCTCACTCAAAATCTGCACAGTGAGGACAGCTTTGCCCAACAGGTGATCGATGCGGCGGATCTTTTGATTAAGGAAGGCGGCGAGCAGGGTGGCCGGCTACTGGCCTTAAATCTTCATCCGTGGCTGGTGGGTCAGCCGCATCGCATTCGCACGGTGCGGGAGATCCTTGAAGCACTGTTGGTCGGGCGCGGCGAGGCGATATGGCATGCCTCGCCGTCTTTGATCATTGAGGCAGCCTCAGCCTGATCGGGATTAAACAGCCTTGGTCGCGCCGAAGAACGCCACAGACGCGATCGTGACCCAATAAAAGTAGGCCAGACGCTTGCCCAGCGCGAGGCTTTTTTCCAACTGATTTTCTGCTTCTTGATTCGGACCCTCGGCCAGCACCCGGAAGAGCGTGGTCCACTCCCGCATAATGAAGCGCAGTTTGAGGCCAATCATCAGCGTCACGCTGTAGAGCAAAATCTTGATCGAGAACCAATATTGCATTGGCCCCACATTGAATGGCCCATAACCCAGTAGCGAGCTGATCGACGCAATCACCATGACCGGGATCAATACAAAGCGGACCCGCTCATCCCAGAGCGTGAGCTGAATACCTCGATCGGTCTCGCGGTAGAAGTAGGCCGAGATGCATAACGCCAGCCAAGCGATCGCCAGCACCCACACCGCCACAAGGAAATTGCCGCCATAGGGCTGCACGCCCCAGAGGTGGCCCATGTGCAGGCCAAGGGGCAGCAAACTGATGATGCCAATGCGCGCCAGAATATCGATGTGATAAGCCGTCTGCATGTGCCGGCGGCGTTCTTCCATCGACAGGTCACGATTGATGACGTGGGTAGAGGTGTTGAACACACCCCATTCGCCACCCAGCCAGTACACCATGGCAATGATGTGCAGCCAGCGCAGCACGGCGAGTTCAGTGATACCCATGACATCTGCCCCCACAGACTAAAGATATATCATTATATCAAAACCGCCGCGCCGAGAGGGGTTCATTCTGGTCCGTAAATTGAAACAAAAGGTGAACAGGCTTGACTGTCCAGTATGGAATACATCTATTTTGATATATCATTAGGTGTTATTCGAATTGGTCGCCAGAGACAGGCTCATGGAAGACGTTTTTACCACCCACCTTGTCGGTCAAATATCAAAGGAATCGCCAACGCCGCTTTACCATCAGTTGTTCTCGTTACTGAAATCGCGGATTTTGGATGGCACCCTGGCGCTGGGGTTGCGCCTGCCGCCCGAGGAACAGCTCGCCGAGCTTTTTAAAGTCTCGCGGATCACTGCCAAACGAGCGATGGACGATCTGGCAGGGGAGGGACTGGTTGAGCGCCGGCGGGGTCGCGGCACCCATGTTATTTACCAATACTCGCCAAAGCCGGTGCACGCGCCACTGACGGGCATGCTTCAGGAGATCGAGAGCATGGCCCGCAATTCCTCTGCTGAGATTCTCGATTACGGGATGCGGGTGCCTCCCGGCGCTATCCGCGAGGATCTGCGCCTTGACGACGGGGAGCCCGCTTTGCACCTATTGCGGGTCCGCGAGCGTGATGGCATGAAGTTTGGCCATTACACCAGCTGGACCGCTGGTGTTGAGATGCCTTCAGACCCCAGTATTTTTCAGCACACGCCGCGATTGAGCTACTTCAGGGAGCAAGGACTGGAGGTGACCCATGTTGCTCAGACGCTGTCGGCGGTTGCCGCCGATGCTTCGGTTGCCAACGCACTCGGGGTGGTACAGGGCAGTCCGTTGCTCAGTCTGACGCGGCGCTCGTATCGCAAAACGGGGGCTGAGAGCGAGCAGATCATGGATTTATTGGTGGTGCTTTATAACCCGGCACACTTCCAATACTCGATGGATCTCACCCTCGACTGAACTTTCAGATCAGTCCGGCTTTTTTGAGTCCCGTAATCACAGCGGACTGCTGCGCCATGAAGTGCGAGCGATCGGGCACGATGGTGTTACCCGCCTCATCAATCAGATTATTCTCCGGGTAAAACTGTGTTTGCGCATAGGTAGAGCCAAACAAAGACAGTCGCTGTCGCGCCAGCAGGTTGGTCATCGCCGGTTTGCTCCTGGCTTCACGCAGCCTTTCGATATCCAGTGTGGCGTTTCCGACCATCGATTCGCCGGTATAGGCTTCTGTGATGACCTGCCCCTTGTAATCGACGATCTGGGAATGGCCCTGCGTCGAATTCTGGGGGACGGGAGAGTTGTGAATGGCCGACGTATTGCTTGAGACGACGTAGCACATATTTTCGTAGGCGCGCGCGCACTTGGCGATGTTCTTGGGCGTGGGTCGCGGGCTTCCCACCTCGCTCGATGAATGGAGAATCACCTCCGCGCCGCGGGTCGCCAGTGCGCGGCTGACTTCGGGGTAAAGGATTTCTTCCGAGGCCACGCAGGCAAGGCGCCCCAGTGGCGTGTCGACGACCGGAAAGAGGCTGTCCTCGCCATACACGTCGCAGTACTGTGACAGCACGTCGTGAGGCGTGGGCGCAAACATCGAAATCAGGCGGCGGTATCTCAGGATCACTTCGCCTTCGTCGCTGATGATGAAGCTGGTCTGAAAGTAGAGTTCGGGAAAGTGTGGATCCAGCTCGTAGACGTTGCCCGACAGATACACGCCGCGATCGCGGGCAATCTCTCCCATTCTCTGATATTCGGGGCCATCCATTGCAATACAGGCTTTAGTGCGCCAGTCGGAGATCGACTCTCCCATTGGAAAGCTGGTCAGAAAGTACTCGGGTAATACCACCAGCCGCAGCGTGTCGCCGCTAAAGGTGCCGATAAAGCCTTTGCTACCGGCGATTAAGCGATCGACCCGGTCCAGCGTGGCCGACATCGACGCTTCGACGGCGGAGCGGTCGGCGAGTCCGTTGACGGCGTGGCAATCCATCTGCAGGGCAAGAGCGGCATAGGGTGTCATCGCGGCTTACTCCAAAGGCGTTTGTTGCAGGCCATCGACCAGCATTACGCGGAACTCGCCCGTGCCCTCTCGCAATGGCTTTGCGGCCTCATACGCCTCGCTGTACCAAAAAGCCTTGGCCTGTTCGGCAGAGGGCCACCGATGCATGACCAAGCGCGTGGCGCCCCAGTCTCCCTCAAGCGGAGTCTGCTCGCCCCCCAAAACCAAATATTCCCCACCATGCTCCGCCACAATGGCTGGCACGGCGCGGGCATACGCGCTGAATTTTTCAGGGTCGTGGAGTACGGCTTCGACAATAATATAGGCGCTCATGCCGCTACCTCGTCTGCTTGCTCGATGCTTATTGTTATGCGAACCAATATACCACGCGGCGTCTGGGGCCTCGCTCTCAGGCCCGGTCGGCGTTGAGGTCTCAGGATAGTCCGAGGGCGCCGGGGTTCATGATGCCATCGGGGTCCAGCGATTGTTTGATGCCGCTGATCAGATCCAGTGCCGGCGCCTTGAGGGCGGTGTGGTAGTGGTAGGCCTTACCCAACTGCAGATGGCTGGCGCCCTCCGCCGACAGGGTCTCAACAACCTCACTCTTCACCTGATGCACCGCGTCCCAAGCGCCTGGCGCCGCGTCAAATCGATTGAGTCGCGCCAGGTGGTCCTTTTCCAGACTGTGCTCGTGCAGCGCATTGAGTTCGTCAGGCCAGAAAAAGACCGGCTCGAGTACGGTGATTTGTTCGCTGACCACTGCGATCAGGTAGCCCGTCTCGATACCAAACTGTTCCAACGTTGCGCGGTTGCGCTCATAGACTGACTCGATGGCGGCTAGCGTTGTTGCGGCGCGGGAGTGAGGGACTAGGCCGTGAACAGGTAGCCAGCGCTCGCCTTCGGCGCCCACCATATTATTCACCGGCCCAAACGGATTGGCAGCTAAGATTCGCGGGATGCTGTCGGGTAGTTCCTTGCCGCCCTCGGCGAGACAGATCTCGCGAATCCGTTGCGCTTGGTGTTGCGCTTCGGCATCGGTTCGCCCCTCGCTGATTGTGAACATGGCCCACTCGACATCGTCCATAAAGCGCCGGCCGGACAGCGCGATCTTGGCGCCTTGCTTGATTTTGTTGACGATGCCCGATTCGTTTTGCAACACGCCGGAGAGCTGCTGGGCGTCTTCCGCAAGGCTTGCGCGCTTCATGCGCTGATGTTGCAGATAAGGGTCGAAACCAAAGCACTCTGTGGTCAGTGATTCGCGCGAAATCTCGGCCATCGCGCGTAGCATCGGACCAGACTCCTGAAAGGCGAAGCTGGTGTAGCCCTTGGCGCCTGCCAGTGGGACCAGCGGCAGGGTAGCGCGCACTTTGATACCCAGAGCGCCGCAGTCGCCAAGAAACAGACCAGTGAGGTCCGGGCCAAAGTGCCGCATAAACGGCGCCGCGTTCTGCTGGCTCGCCGAGCCGGTCTCGATCAGTTCGCCCTTCCCCGTGACGACGCTCACAGAGAGCACGTTGTCAGCGGCCGTGCCGCTTTGACCGCTTCCCCAGAAAATGCTGTTCTGCGACAGGCCACCTCCGACCGTAGCAAAGCGGCCCGATAGGGTGCCCCAGTAAGGCGTTCGCACGCCGAGTGGCGACAGGTGCTCGTGTAGCTTCTGCCAGCTGCAGCCGGCTTCGACCGTCACATAGCGGTCTTCCAGATTGATCTCGACGATGGCATCCATACTCGCCATGTCGATCAATACGCTGTCGGGTGCCGTCGCGAGATAGCCGCTGGTGTAGCTCATGCCACCGCCTCGGGTCACAATCGGCGTGTTCCGCTCCAGGCATGCCCTGACCAGAGACTGCACTTCATCGATGTTGCGTGGCTTGATGACTGCGCAGATGGGTGGACCAATGCTGAAGACATCTTGCGAGTACAGCGTGATCTGCTCGGGATCGGTGTCGATGATCTCGGCGGGTAGCAACTCTGTGATGGTGGATACCACTGCGTTCATTCAGCGCCTCCTGACCAGCATCGGTTAGGTCTTTGTGCCCAAAGAGTAGCAGACGCGTCCTGCTCTGCGCATCTGTCGCCGGCAAGCATAGTGGCTAGACAGCGGTTAGATCGTAACGAGGCAGTAGACAGGTCCAGTCGTTGGCTGTGTCGTGCATTGACCTGTTCGGACGGCCCCGCGGTTGCCTTATGGGCTGCGCGAACCACCCACGGCGGACCCGCGGGTGCGGCACTGATTGGCCGGGGTGACGGGACAGCGGCGCCAAGGGCGGTATGATGTCTGCCGGTAAGACAGGATGGCGTGCTGTAGCCGGCTAGCGGCAATTGCCCGGCGCTATGACCAGGCATATGACCGGCCATACGAAAGGTTCCTGTTTTACGGTCGCCTTGCCCGTTGGTGGGTGGCTTTACTTTTTTCAACGCCAGCAGTGAGAGCTTTGTCATGCTGAAATCAATCTTGATGGTATGGGTGCTCGCGCAAAATCTGGGTGCCACGCAGCAGGCCTATGAGGATTACCTTGGCTACACACTCGTGGACGAGGGCGTCATGTCGGCGGAATTGTCGGTAGCGATAGAGCGCCCCGAGCTCGCAGGGCGACCTTTCGCGACGCTCATGCCGCCGGGTGGACCCCAAGTGGGTATCCGCATTGTGCAGGGCGGCGATTCCGGATATCAGCCCATGAAGCGGTTGGGTTGGAGTGCTATCGAACTATTGGTGAAGGATCCGATACAGCTGAAAACCCAGCTTGAGGGGTCTGCATTCCGTCATTTGCAGGGCCCGGATTTTTTAACCGATCAAAAAAATATCCTCGCAATGCAGGTCACAGGGCCCAATCAAGAGTTGTTTTATCTGACGCACATGATTGACCCGTCGCTGTCTTTTCTGCAGCCCGAACCAAGTCCCGTGTCTGTAGGCCAGACATTTATTATGGTCATGGGCACCCCCGACATTGATAACAGTCTGACCTTTTGGCGAGAGCATTTTGATAACGGCATTGTCGGGCCGATTCCCTACCGCATTGGCGTTCTGTCGGAAGCCTATGACTTGCCGCTGGATACCCAGCATCCACTGGCGCTGGTTTCCATGTCCGATGGATACGGTATTGAAATTGATCAGTATCCGGAGGCGGCTGACCCTGTGCCAGGGCCGGCAGGGGAGCGAGGCGGTGTCATTCTGGTCACGCTCAGCGTCGACCCGACGGCGTTGAAAAAGATGCTGCCTTGGACGATGTCATATACCAATGAGCGAGGCACGGTGACCGGCGGGATCGTGACCTTACCGTCCGGGACGCCTATTGAGATGACGTTCACCGCAGCCGTGTTGCCAGCCGCGTCCGATTAGGCTTATTGTTATATTGATATAACTTTTAAAAAGCCTCAGCTGATTGAGGCAAAAGGGGGATCGGCGGGTTCATTGTGGCCACCACGCTGTTCGACAAACTGTGGCATGAACATGAGGTGATGGCGCTATCCGAGCGTGAGTCACTGCTTTATATCGACCGCATTTTTTTACACGAGCGCACCGGTAGTGTGGCGCTGAACAGCCTGCTGGAAAACAACCGCGTCGTGCGCCGCCGTCAGCACGCGTTTTGCACCATGGATCATATTGTCGACACGTTGCCCGGACGCAGCGACGACACGCTGATGCCCAGCGGTCGCGAATTTATTGTCGCGACGCGGAGCGCGGCCCACGAGACCGGTATCCAGTTGTTCGACATTGCCGACAAAGATCAGGGCATCGTTCATGTGATCTCGCCTGAGCTGGGCATTGCGCTCCCTGGTTTATCGCTTATTTGTCCTGACAGTCATACCTGCACCCTGGGAGGGTTGGGGGCTTTGGCATGGGGTGTGGGTTCAACAGAGGCAGAGCATGCGCTGGCGACCAGCACGCTCCGGGTGATCAAACCCCGCAACATGCGCGTTAATTTCACCGGCGCGTTGGGATCGGGAGTGACGGCGAAGGATCTGATTTTGTACACCATTCGGTCGCTCTCTGCGGCCGGGGGCGCTGGCTACGCCATAGAATTTGCGGGCCCCGCCATTGAGGCTTTGCCTGTTGAATCCCGTCTGACGCTGTGCAACATGGCGACGGAGCTCTCCGCGTTCACGGGGTTGATTGCACCTGATCAAAAAGTGCTCGACTTTTGTCGGGGTCGTCGCTTCGCGCCCGAGGGAAGTGCTTGGGATCAAGCCGTTACGCATTGGCAAGCCTTAAAGAGTGATGAGGGCGCGGGTTTCGATGCGGTACGGCAGATTGATGTCGGTTCACTTAAGCCACAGCTGAGCTGGGGTACCAGCCCGCAACACTGCATCGACTGGGATGACAGTGTGCCGGCAGTTAGTGACGCACCTGATGAGACGTCGGCGATGGCATGGCAGCGCGCGCAGGACTACATGGGCGTGGCCGGCGGTAGTCAGTTGTCGGATTATCCCCTCGATGCGGCGTTCATCGGCTCCTGTACCAACAGTAGGCTGTCCGATCTGCAGCTTGCTGCGGCTTACCTGCGCCGCACCGGGCACCGTGTAGCGAAGGGTGTTAAAGCGCTGTGTGTGCCGGGTAGTGGGCAGGTCAAACGTGCCGCTGAGGCCGAAGGGCTCGATGATATTTTCCGCGGCGCTGGTTTCGAATGGCGCGAACCCGGATGTTCCATGTGCTTCTTCGCCGGGGGAGAGAGCTTTGGCCAAGGTGTGCGGGTCGCCTCGACGACGAACCGTAACTTTGAGGGCCGTCAGGGTTTGGGCGTAAGGACTCATATTGCGAGCCCGCTCACTGTTGTGGCCAGCGCCTGCGCTGGCTATCTGGTGGCGGATACTTCGCTATGACCCCGTTCACGCAACATGCCGGCGTCGCCATGCCTTTGAGGCGCAGTAACATCGACACCGATACCATCATTCCCTCGCGGGAAATGCGCACCGTATCGAGATCTGGGCTGGCCGCCGGGTTGTTTGCTCCCTGGCGATACAGTGATCCCGATGCGCGCAGCGAGAACCCAGACTTTGTGTTCAATCAGCCGGCCTATCGCGACGCGTCGATTTTGCTCGCGGGTGAAAACTTTGGCTGTGGGTCTTCTCGGGAGCATGCTGTCTGGGCGCTGCAGGAGAGCGGATTTCGCGCAATTGTCGCCCCTTCGTTTGCGACCATTTTTCGCAATAACGCGCAACGCAATGGCTTGCTGACTGTGGAATTGGCTGACAGTGCGATCGACGCCTTGATGCAGTGGGTGAGCCTTGACCCGCAGCGCAACACGGTGGGCATTGATCTCGACGCCTGCACGATTGAACATGATCCGCAGCAGGTTGTGATGTCGTTTTCGATGGATCCAACCATTCGCAATATGCTGCTCAATGGGCTCGACGAAATTGGATTGACTGAGCAGTCAATGGATCGCATCGCCGCCTTTGAGGAGAGGGATCGGCCGATCAGGCCGTGGGTTTATCTCGAGGAGCGCTAATTGCTTACGATGCCGTCACGGGTGAGATCGGCAATCGCCTGGTCATCCAGCCCAAGCTCTTTCAGCACCTCATGATTATGCGCCCCTGCCTCGGGTAGATCGCGATGCAAGGGCGGTTTGTGCTGGCCAAACTCCACTGGCAGTCGCGGCAGCGTCGCCGCTTCTCCCGCACGATCACCATCGGTTAAGTGAACCGGCAGTAACCCGCCTGAAGCCGTAAGATGCGGGTCATCAAACAAATCGCCCGGCGTGTTAATTGGTGAGAAGGGGAGTCCGGCGCGAGCCAATCGTTCGCTCAGGACTTCGAGAGAAAGGGGCGCAAACAAGGCTCTTATGGCCGCGAGTAGCCGCTCTCTCTCAGTGACCCGCCCAGCATTCGTCGCCAGCGACGCATCTGCAGCCCATTCGGACAGACCGAACTCTTCGCAGAAACGTTGCCACAGCGTATCGCTGACGATACCGACAAACAGCCGCTCGCCGGAGTCCAGTTCAAAAATATCGTAAACCGCCCAAGCCGACTGTCTGACAGACATAGGTGGAGGCGCTTCGCCGCTAACCGCTTGTTGCGCCATATGTTGCCCTACCAAAAACGCCGTGGTTTCGAACAAAGCGCTGGTGACATGGCTACCCTCGCCGGTCTCTCGGCGGCGATGTAGCGCTGACAAAATCGCAATCACACCGAACATGCCGCCAGTGATATCGATAACAGAGGAGCCGGCGCGAAGAGGTCGATCGGGTAAGCCAGTCATGTAGGCGAGGCCGCCCATCATCTGAGTGACTTCATCAAGGGCAACGCGATGCTCATAGGGGCCCGAGAGAAAGCCTTTAAGCGAGCAATAGATCAGGCCTGGATGGTCTGCTCGCAACGACTCGTAATCCAAGCCCAATTTGGCCATGGTGCCGGTGCGGAAATTCTCGAGCACAATATCGGCTGATTGAATCAGCTGTCTTGCGATGGCTTGACCCTGAGGTTTTTTGAGATCGAGGGCGATGGAACGTTTGTTGCGGTTATACATGGGGAAATAACCGGCGCCGGAGCCTTTCAGGCGACGGGTGTTGTCACCTGCCAGCGGCTCGACCTTGATCACGTCGGCGCCAAGATCGCCCAGAATCACGCCCGCCGTGGGGCCCATGACCATGTGGGTAAACTCGACTACCTTTATTCCCCGCAGTGGAGCCGCCTGCTCCTCCGCCCCCCGGGACCCCGCCATTCATACCGCTCCGGCTGATTTGTTATGATGTTATATCATTAAGCTCTTTAGAGTGCCAAAGCGAGACGTGACAAATAAATTAGACAATCCTGCCGTCATTCTGGCCAAGCGGCCCGAGGGACTGCCCGCGCCCGATGATTTTCGGTTAGAGACCCGTTCACTGGGTCCTCGTAGCCCGGGCCAGATTCGGTGCGAGACGCTTTACCTCTCACTGGACCCCTACATGCGCTCCGTCATTGCCGGCAATCACATGGGCCATGGTGTCGATCCTGGTGAGGTGATTGCCGGAGAGGTGGTGGCAAGAGTGGTCGAGAGTGACGACGACGATTGGCCGATCGATACGGTGGTGCGATGCCACGGTGGCTGGCAGACCCTGAGTGACCACCCTGCCGAGGCGCTGTCGAGAGTGCCGGCCGGTTTGAGCAGGCCTTCCCTGGCGCTCTCTATTCTCGGCATGCCGGGACTCACGGCTTGGGCAGGGATGGTGGATCTGGCCAAGGTAGGGGACGGGGATGTCGTGGTGATCCCGGCAGCGGTCGGAGGCGTGGGTGCCATGGCAGCGCAACTCTGCAAGCGCGCGGGTGCCACGACAATTGCCATTACCAGCGGCGAAGCCAAACGCCGCATCGCGCTCGAAACACTGGGATACGACTATTGCATCGACCGCGTTGAGGAAGACTTGGCAGAGGCACTGCAGCAGATCGCCCCCGGGGGTGTCTCGGTGTATTTTGATTTAGTCGGGGATCCGACACTGACGACGGTCGCCCAGCAGCTATCGATTGGTGGCCGGGTGGTGCTCTGTGGCTTGATCAAAGATTACAACGGCGACCATAAAACCACGGGCCCTCATCCAGGGTTGTGGATTACCAAGCGGGCCACAGTCAGCGGACTGGTGGTGTACGACTACGAATTGCAGCGCAGCGCGTTTGAGGATGAATTTGTGCCGTTGGCTGAATCGGGTGACCTGGTGGCCAACGAAGAGGTCCATGACGGCCTGGCTGCCGCCCCCGACGCATTCTGTGAACTGATGCGCGGCCGGAACCATGGCAAGGTGGTGGTAAAAATCGGTGATTAGGTCTGCTGCTGAGCGGCAATAGAGGAAAACGCCATGACACACATTACGATCAGCGAGGTAGGCCCTCGCGACGGGTTGCAGAGCGTCGAGACCATCCTGTCGACCGAGGGAAAGCTTGCATGGATCGAGGCAGAGTACGGAGCAGGTGTTCGCGAGATTGAAGTGGGCTCATTTGTCTCCACCAAGCTACTTCCACAGATGGCCGACACCGCCGCGGTCGTCAGCGGCGCGCGCCGTCATCAGGATCTGGTGATCGCAGTGCTGGTGCCCAATGTGCGAGGCTGCGATGCGGCTCTGGAGGCGGGTGCCCACAAAATTTCCATTCCCTTGTCTTTGAGCGAAACCCACAGCGTAAAAAATGTGCGCCGCGATCACGCTCAAATGCTTGAAGAGATTGCGGCCTGTCAGGCACTGGTTGATCAGGTACCTGAAGCGCAGCGCCCCGACTTCGAAGTGGGCCTCTCGACCGCTTTCGGTTGCACGATTGAGGGGGCGG
>JAYOUT010000004.1:22445-24153 GCA_038151055.1 Luminiphilus sp. | reverse complement strand
CCCGACTTCGAAGTGGGCCTCTCGACCGCTTTCGGTTGCACGATTGAGGGGGCGGTGGATGAAGCCTTTGTCATTGATATGGCAGAGCGTGTGCTTGGGCTTGGTGTGGCCGAGGTGGGTCTGTCGGATACCACCGGTATGGGGAACCCGGCTCAATTGGAGCGCCTGGTCACGGGTATCTGGCAACGGTGTGGTGAAGCTCGCTTGACTGGCGTGCACTTGCATAACACTCGCGGTCAGGGGCTCGCCAATGCGCTGCGGGCTGTCGAGCTGGGTATCACCACGTTAGATAGTTCTCTTGGTGGATTGGGCGGCTGTCCGTTTGCACCGGGTGCCAGCGGCAATATTGTCACGGAGGACTTGGTGTTCATGCTGGAGTCCATGGGTTATAGCACCGGGATAGACCTGCAGGCATTGCTGCGCGTGCGGCACGAGGTCGCAGCGCTGTTGCCCGAGGAAGAATGGTTTGGATTTACCGCCGCCGCGGGGTTGCCCAAGCATTTTGGCGAGCTACCGCTGAAGGAAGCCAGCTGAGATGGCGATGCCGACGTTGCCGGTCCGCAACCCGCGAACCGGTGAATGGGATCACGAGATTCCAGTCTGCTCGGCAGAGGAGGTGGCATCCATTACCCGCGCATTGCGGGCAGCCCAGCCGCAGTGGGTCGAGCTCGACGCGTCGGGCCGCGCGGCCTGCCTGAATCGGTTTGCCGATGCGGTCATGGCCGAAGCCACACCGCTGGGTCAGGCATTAGCCATTGACACCGGTCGATCTACTTTTGCGCATTTTGAGGCGGTCAAATCCGTAGAGTTGATCCGTATGTGGGCCGAGCGCGCGGGTCCGATTCTCGACAGTCTTGCGGGATCGGGTCAGTCAGGGCAGGTCCCCGCAGTGCACTATGAGCACCGGCTGATCCCTTATGAGGTCGTCGCTGTAATCAGCCCCTGGAACGTGCCCCTGTTGCTCGCCATGATCGACAGTCTCGCGGCGCTCTCGGCGGGCTGTGCCGTGTTGCTCAAGCCTTCCGAGGTAACGCCTCGCTTCGTGGAGCCGTTACAGCGAGCACTCGATACGGTGCCAGAGTTGGCAGCGGTTCTGCGCATTGTGACAGGGGGTCCTGAGACCGGTCAGGCGATGATCGAGCAGGTCGACGCCGTGTGCTTCACCGGCAGTGTGCGCACCGGCCGCGTGGTTAGTCAGCAGGCGGCATCCTGCTTCATACCGGCTTTTCTGGAGCTGGGCGGCAAAGACCCCGCCATTGTCTTACCCGATGCAGACATCCCTCTTGCCGCGCGCGCGATTATCCGCAGTGCGATTGGTATGACGGGTCAGGCGTGTCAGTCGCTGGAGCGTATCTATTGTCACGAAAGCATTGCCGAGCCTTTTACCGAGGAGCTTCTTACGCAGCTCAAGGCGCTCTCGTTAACCTGCACTGAGGACGGTAGTGGCGATATTGCGCCCCTGATTTTTGAGCGGCAGGTGGAGACCATCCAGTCGCAAGTCGACGATGCGCTGGCGAAAGGCGCGCAATGCTTACTGGGTGGCGAACCGGTGCATGCGGGTGGTATCTGGTATCCGCCCACGCTACTCACCAACGTCAACCATGACATGTTGATTATGCAGGATGAGACATTTGGCCCGGTCATCCCTGTTGTTGAATACGCCGATATTGAAGAGGCCATCACGTTTGCCAATGACTCAAGCTTTGGG
>JAYOUT010000004.1:2839-22345 GCA_038151055.1 Luminiphilus sp. | reverse complement strand
TGAATACGCCGATATTGAAGAGGCCATCACGTTTGCCAATGACTCAAGCTTTGGGCTGTCTGCCGCTGTTTTTTCTGCGGACGAAGCGGCGGCAAAGTCCGTGGCAGAGCGACTTCAGGTGGGCGCGGTCAGTATCAATGATGCCTCGCTGACGGGCATCGTCAACGATGTCGAAAAAAACAGTTTCCGCTTCTCCGGAATGGGTGGATCGCGGATGGGCCCCGCGGGTCTGACGCGGTTTTTACGCAAACGGGCGTTACTGATTCAGACCGGGGAGCCCGCGCCGGTGCAACTCTTCTCAGATACCTCACAGGAGCCAACGTCATGACCATGGTATGGGTGGATCTCAAGCCGGGGGATGGGGGTTGCCAGCCCATTCTGGATTTTTTGACTGAAATTTTGCCGGACACACGGAGTTTTGACGGCTGTCAGGATCTCAAGGTTTACATCGAAGGTGACGGCGAGGCGATGGTTTTTATCGAATATTGGGACAGCGCTGAACATTACCAGCGTTATCTCTCATGGCGCACTGAGACCGGGGTGTTGGACCGCCTCGTTGAGATGTTAGCTGCGCCGCCTGTGATTCGAATCGCTGAAGATTCGGGCATCTAAAGTGTTGATGTCGCGGTTGCGTCGCGCCATACGGATTGCAGGCGCAGCTGTTCTCGCCCTCACCGCATCGTGGTTTTCTGCGCTCGTCTCTGGGCAATCGATGACGGCTTGTGACCGGGAGGTGGGGCATCCATCAGACCCTGAGCGAGTGGGTCCGGGAGTGTCTTCCTCTCAGGTTGATACCGAGCGCGCCATGGCGGCGTGTACGGCTGACCTGCGGGCTGATCCCGATAATCCCAGACTGCAGTATCAGCTGGCCCGAGCCATCGTGTACCACGCAGATCGGCACGGCACTTCTTATGAAGAAGGTATGGTCTACCTCGCACAATCCGCTGACGCGGGGCACGTTCAGGCGATGTTCGTATACGGCTTGATGCTGTCGCGAGAGGCGCGGGCGTGCGAGGCCGCGCCATGGACCCGCCGTGCGGCAGAGGGAGGGCTCAAGGCCGCTCGTCTCGCCTACGTGGACAGCGCCGTAGGAGGCCAGTGGGCGGACTGCGACGTGACATTTAACAAGGATGTGATGTCAGATTTCCTCGATGCGGCCGCAGACCAGGTGTCGGGGTATTACGAAAAAATGTTGCTGGGCGCTCTGCGGCGGGAGGTCGCCGCGTTGGAGCCGGTTGCGCCGTAAGGTAGCGAGCAGCGAGCGGAAGAGGTCGTTGCCCGAGCGCTGTGAGGAACGACCCTTTTTGGCGTCGCATCGAACCCCGATGTTTTTAAGACGCTCTCTTTGGGCGAGCTTTCGTAATGGCGGTTCTCGTTTCGGGTCTTTGCTGATCGCTGTCTAACTCCTCAAGAAACAAAGCCGTATAGCACGCCCGCAATCTTGCGCAGTTGAATTTCCTCAGCACCCTCAGTAATGCGATAGCGCCGATGGTGCCGATAGATATGTTCAAACGGTTTGTGACGCGAGTAGCCGATACCGCCGTGGAATTGCATCGCCGTATCCGCAGCATTGCAGACCAATCGGTTGGCGCGGTAGTTGCACATAGAGACCTTGTCCGTCAGCTTTTTGGCAACGTCGACTTTGTCCATCTGGTCCATTTGGGCTGCGGTTTTGTAAATGAGCAGCCGTAACATCTCAGCTTCGGTTTGCAGCTCCACCAGTGGGAACTGAATACCTTGATTGGTGGATAGCGGCTTGCCGAAGGGCGCGCGCTCTTTGGTATAGGCAAAAGTCTGATCAAGGCAGTACTGCGCGGCGCCCAGCGAAGAGGCTGCCTGGCGAATACGACTCTCGTGTACGAAATGCATGGCCACTCGTAAGCCCTGATCCACATCGCCCAACACATCTGTGTCCGGTACGAAGACCTCATGCAGCGTGCAGTGCGGGTGGTCCGTAGGCATGTTAAAGGTCCACAAGTACTCGCCGATTTGGAATCCTTCAGCCTGAGTGGAGGTGACGAAGCAACCGATACCCTTCGGGCTGCCGTCTTCGCCGGCGTGACGCGCAAACACCAGCACATGACTGGCTTTGTGCAGGCCCGTGGTCCACATTTTCTCACCGCTGATTAACCAACCATCAATGCCGTCACGGCTGGTGCGCTCTGCCCGGGTTTCCATCCAGGTCGCATCAGAGCCATGGGCTGCCTCGGTGAGGCCGAAGCACCAGCCAAGCTCTCCTTTCAGTAACGGCTCCATCCAACGCGCTTTTTGGTCGGCAGTGCCAAAATCTCGGACCATCATCGGTGTCATCAAATTGCCCACGATGGAGGTTTCGTTCTGCAGGTCGTTGTGCAGACCTAGCCCCTTGCTCGCCAGATATTCCCGAATGCGCGCCATGGCGAGGTTGGAGCCATTTTGCCCTCCAAACTCCTCGGGCAAGGCGTAACGGAAGTGCCCGGCAGCGTCTGCTCGCCTGCGCATCTCCCATAGCAATGCCTCCCAATCTTCTCGTGGCAGACCCTCTCGGTCCCAATCCGTCCGGGCATGCTCGCGGCGATGATCGAAAAAACGGATGTTATCGTCCTGTGCCTCCAGCGGTTTGATCTCGCGCTCAATGAAATCATCGAGCACCAGCAGGTAGTCCTCGATGGCGCGGGGAATTTCAAAAAGAAAAGATTCGGTCATGTGTCGCTCGCTCAAACCGTCTTGTATATCTGCTACTTAGTGTATGGGTTTTTAGCCAATGATTGCCCATACGGCTGTGCGGGTGGCGCCGCACAGAACAGCCGTCACCTGAGTGAGCGGTTTAACGCCAGCGCGCTTCGGCAACAACGCGGGACGCGTAGCGTGGATTGTTGATGTCTGAGATGAGCAGTTGGCGTGCTTTCAGATAGTCCATGAACTCGATATCTGGGGTGATGTCCCGAGCGGCGAGCGCGCGCGATAGCTGTTGCGGGATGTCGGCGTCTGAGGAACGGTCGGGCAGCCATTTTTGTGCTGCCTCGGCATCTAGTGCCTGCAGCGCCGGGCTTATTTGTTGCTCACGCTCAATGATGCCCAAGACATTCGCCGCTACCCGCGCATTAAACTGATCCCGCCCGGACAGCGACGGCAACACGCTCTCCATTAGAAACTGTTTGACGGCGCCAATCAGCTCGCTTGAGGTCACGTCGGAGCGCGTGGCTTGATCGGTCTCTTTGGTCATGCGTTTTCCCATTCCTCAATCAGCAGCAATATGTCGAGCTCGGCTTCGGATCGTCGGCGCGCAACTGCAGCGCGTTCCACGTCGCCATTGCCGCTATGCCACAGAGCCCCCATGGTTTGGCAAACCAATCCCCAACTGAGCGCGGCAAAAATTTCCCAGTAGCGAATGGTCGAGAGCTCAGGCGACCATCCCGAGGCCGATTGGTACCCGGCTATCAGGTCATCGTAATCACCAAAACCGCCCACGGGTTTGTCTAGATGACCGAAGCGCCAGACATTGGCACACAAATAGCCGAGATCCTCCTCCGCCGGGCCTTGATGGGTGAGCTCCCAATCCAGTACCCCGGCCAAGCCCTGTTCGTTAACCAGGAGATTGCCGGTCCGAAAATCTCCGTGCAGCAGCACACAGGGCGCCTCGCTAGGCGCGTGGTCAATCAGCCAATTCAGGCCCATTTGCATCACGGGTGAGATATCCCCAAAAGCGTGCAGGCGTTTTTGCGCTGCCTCAAAACGCTTTCCCAGAGTGGTAGGGCCGATGGTAGACGGGAGCTGGCGAGGGTCGATCGCATGGATACGCGCCAGTGCTTCCCCGCATTGAAATGCGAGCTTCCCCCGGCCCTCTTCAAAGGCAGCATCAGTCAGCCAGCGCTGGGGAATACTCTCGCCCGGGATAAACCCCATCAGGAAGGCTTCTCCAATCAGATGATCGCTGTCAAACACCGCGTGAATCGCGGGTACCGGCACTGCTGTGGCCGAGGCCAGCTGAATCACCGAGGCCTCGTCGACCAGCGACAGGCCGAGGATGTTGCCTTCGAGACTGTCTATCGAATCGGCGGAGAAGGGGCGTCTTCTCAAAATGAGCGGCGTGTCGCCCCAGGCCAGTTTCCAGGTCTCGTTGTTGGCACCCCCTGATAAGCGCGTCAGGCCCGACACGCCATCCCCTGCTAACGTGCCAGCAAGGGATTGGCGCAGGTTGTCATTCAGCAGTTTGGTCAGGGTGTCTGGCGTCATTTGCGACAACGATGGGTGGAAGCGTTCACCACCGCGCTCACCTCACCCCTGCTCAATCTGAAAAGTCAGGCCGGCATGAGCCTGCAACCTTTCGATTAAGGCGTCGCCCAGTGCTGCTGCTGGCGTCCACAACCCGCCAGAGGCGAGCTCTGGATTGTGCAGCAGGCACATCGCGGCCTCAGCCAGCATTTTCGAAGTAGAGCCGTAACCCGGGTCCCGGTCTCCCTGAACGCTGCTGATCATCAGGTCTCCAGTGCAAGCTTGGCCTGCAAAGATCGCATCGTAGTTGCCGTTTTCCCGCTCCTCTTTGCTGGGTCCGTCCCCAGGCTGCAGATCACTCTTTGCGACGGAGTCGTCTTTGGCCACAAATTCGGCAGCTGCCTTGCCTTGATCTCCGTCACCGGTGAGTAACATTTCGTCGTAGCGGAAATCTTCACCATAGCGATGCGCCATCAGGAAGTTGGATCGGTGAATATTCTTTGTATTGATCGGTGCCATGATGAAGGGAGCGCTCCAGCTTTGTAGCTCTTCATCGTACTGAGGCGCCATCCCCGCCGGCTGCTCTGGCCCTGTGAAGCCCTCGGTGAGGGCAAAGGGATTGGTGAGTACCTGAATGATGGCGGGGTTGGCTTTCGCCGAGGCCATGGTGGCGCGCATCGATGCGATGGTGCCGCCGGAGAAGGTCCCGTTCATGGCGCGTACCCGACCTTTAACTGTTGCGATGGGTTCGCCGGTTTTCTCAATGGCGTGTTGCTGGAGCAGATAGACACCCAGATCAAATGGAATGGAGTCGAAGCCGCAGCTGTGGACAATGCGGGCGCCGGACAGCTTGGCGGCTTCGCTAAATCGCGCAATGGTCTCGTGCATCCAGCTGGGCTCACCGGTGAGATCCACATAGTCTGTGCCGCGTTCAGCACATTGTTTCACCAGCTCGTCACCATAGAGTTGATACGGGCCCACTGTGGTAATCACGACGCGACAGGCGTCTACCATCTCCGAAACCGATGCGGGATTGTCGACGTCGACCTCGAGTAGCGCGACGGCATCGCTGATGCCCATCTCGGTGCGGACTGAGGTCAGCTTGTCCAGTGATCGTCCTGCCATGGCCCAGGTCAGATCCGTACCGCCATACTCTGCGGCGAGGTACTCGGCGACCAATCGGCCG
Source organism: Luminiphilus sp. (assembly GCA_038151055.1). Classification (GTDB taxonomy): domain Bacteria; phylum Pseudomonadota; class Gammaproteobacteria; order Pseudomonadales; family Halieaceae; genus Luminiphilus. The sequence continues at coordinate 16,965 of JAYOUT010000004.1, read as the reverse complement.
GTGTAACCCGAGGCCCCAAAAACAACAATATCAAACGGTTTATCTGCGTTGGGCATAACGAAGCGAGCTCCTCAGTGGTCGTCAGTGATGGGTGGACAAGGTTAACCGTTCGCATCGATCACGGGGAAACTTTTATGGTGGATCACACCTCGCCGTTCAATCACAGCATCGCTGTGATTATCATCGGTGCATGGGAGAGGGCGCATTGGTTAAAGAGACAATAGAGCGGCTGTTTGCCGCAATCGAGACGCGCGATTTGCGCGTGATCGACTCACTCCTGCATCCCGACGTTTCGTGGCAAAACGTTCCGCACCCACCGGCACAAGGCAGGGAGGCCGTGCTGCAATTGCTGGGCAATATCCTATGCTGGTCGGATCGGGTGCAGTGGGATGTCGTGTCCAAGTCGGTCTCCGGGACTGCAGGGTGGTATGAGCGCTTGGATCGCTTTTGGTTGGCCGGCGAAGAGCACGCAGTGGCCTGTAATGGTGTCTTCACGGTGGATGTGGCCTCAAAGACCGTGATCGCCGTTCGGGATTACGTGGATCTTGGTGAATGGCGGCGCAGAGTGGACCCTGTGATGGCGCTGCTTGCGAAACGCACGGCCGTGGAAGTTGTCGTGCGTCATATTGAGGCGGTTGAGACGCAGGACGCGGTGGCAATGTGTTCGGACTATGCGCTTGATGCCGTGTTGGAAAGACCCACCGCCACTTATCGAGGCTGGTCTGCCATCGCAGATTATTTTGATACGGTGCCGCCGCGACTGGGTACCCAACGCGTGAGTTTTTCACCGGTCGAATCACTCGATAGCGACCAAGCCAGGGTCAGATGGCATATCGACCGCGAAGGAGAACCTCCGGTGTCTGGCTCCGATATTTTCACTGTCATCGGCGGGCGGATTGTCCGCCAGGTGACCGAGCTCGAGGGTGCTGACTTTTGAGGCGTCTTGGGTCTACTGCGATGCGGCCCAGTCAGCCATGGTGTCTTTAAGAATGTCGAGGGGCATGGCGCCGTTCATGAGTACGGCTTCGTGAAAGTCCCTCAGGCTGAATCGTTCCCCCAGCGCGTCCTCGGTGTCTTCGCGCATCTCCAGCAGTGCCAGCTGCCCGGTTTTATAGGCGGTGGCTTGTCCCGGCCAGACCACATAGCGCTCAATTTCTCGAGTGACTTCCTCGTTAGTCATGCCCGTTTTGGCCGTCATGTACTCGATCGCCTGCTCTCGACTCCAGCGTTTGGCGTGCATGCCGGTATCCACCACTAACCGGACAGCGCGAAACATCTCTGCCTGGAGTCGGCCCAGATCACCAAGCGGGTCGTCGTCGTAGAGTCCCATGTCGGTTTTAGCAATGCGCTCGGAATAGAGTGCCCAGCCTTCCGAAAAGGCATTGAAAGGCGATAGTCGTCGCAAAAGCGGCACGCCCTCGATCAGTTGCGAGGTTGAAATCTGAAAATGGTGCCCGGGTGACCCCTCGTGAATCATGAGCGTTGGCAATGTCCAGCGTGGGTTATCCGCCGTGTCTTTTTGGTTGATGTAAAAACGTCCTGGCCGGGACCCGTCGAGCGCAGGTCCGTTGTAATAGCCGCCCGGCGACGAATCTTGAGAGTATTCCGGGACTCTGACGATCTCTAAGGGCTGCGGTGGGATGGTCACAAAATAGTCAGCAGCGATGGCCATGACCTTCTGATCAAAAGCCTCGAGATAGGCAATCATCTCTGCGCGGCCCTCGTCGGTATTCGGGAACTGGTGAGCGGGGTCATCCATCAGTACTCGGATACGCTCTGCAAAGCTGTCGCCCATGACGCCCTGACTATCGAGAATATCGAGCATCTCACCCTCAATGCGATCCACCTCCGCCAATCCGGTTGCGTGAATCTCCTCAGGTGAATACTGCGTCGTCGTGTTTGAACGCAGATTGGCGGCATAGATAGCTTCGCCATTAGGCAACCGCCAGATGCCCGCGTCGTGCGTCGCCTCGGGTAGCATGGACTCAAACAAACCGATGATGGCTTCGTAGCCTGGAATCACCTCGCTGGAAACGAGTTGTGTTGCCTCATTGATAAACGCAGCGGCGGCGTTCTCGTCGACATCCTGTAGCTCGTCGAGCTTTGGTCCCAGTGTCGTCACCAGCGGGCTGTTGTCTGCACCCCCTTCGATGAATTTGTTCATGCCGACCAGTGCTTTTTCAATGACAAAGTCCGGCGGAATCACGCCGTTTGCCCGGTCGTCTATCACTCTCGCGTGAGTCTCTCTCAAGACGCGGCCAAATTCCCGGAGACGGGAGAGATAGCGGCGCACGCTCTTCTCATTTTTGATGACATGCGTGTCGGTCAAAAATTGTGGCATGTTCACCGTGACGCCGGAGATCTGGTTCACGCGATACCCGCTGTAGCGCAGTTCCGCTTGTCTTAGCAGGTCATCAAAGAACCAGGCAGCGATTTTCCAGGTAAGCAGTTCCTGGCCAGCGAGGCCTTCAGGTCCGTACGCATTGAGGCCGGCTCGCGCGTCGCGCAGCTTTGCAATGCTCCGTTCCTCCTCTTCACGGGTGTAGTCGGCGAGCTTGCCGCTATGAAAATCGAGAGGGGTATTGTCGATGGCACCCAGATAGGTGAGCAGCTCGGGGGAGTCAATGGCCAGCTGGAAAGTGACCTTATTAATATAGTTGTTGACGCCGACGGGTGTGAACCAGAACCACATTGAGGCCCCCGCTGAGGCGACAATTAACGTGGCCACCAGACCCATCACCACTCGTTTTAGCCATTTCATATCATCTGCCTCACTGCTTGGGAGGCGCATTGTATGTCATTGGCGTTGTCCCATCCCCGCCGGGATGTGACGCTGACTGTGATGACGTGCCGATGATGCGGCTAGCGCAACCACGCTCCGCTGGCGCCAACGGTTTCGATGTTCAGTTGGCCCGCCAAGCCTGCGCTACGGTGCACGCTGATCTCGGCGTATTCGGGCAGCTGGATCATCTCGAACATGGCCGTCCGTGACGGGTACATGGCGATCGCCACCTGATCCCAAAGTTCTTCCACTTCGCCCAGCATCAGGCGCTCGACCTCGGCGCCAAAACAGAGCCGCCCCCCGACTTGCTGAATGACCTCGGCCACCCCGCGCGCATAGATGTGGTAAGCCTCACGGCCGGTCAATTCAGTTTGCCGACCATCTTCGTACTCCGCGAGCGCCTTAAATTTCAGAAGGTTGACCATGAAAATGGGGCCCTCGGCTGCCGGGGTGAGAAACCCCTCCACTTGCTCGGGGGTCGGTACGACTGCGTTCTGGTATTCCATGCAACACTCCTTATCGGGGTCATCGTATCAGCGTCTGGTGGCAGGCTCGTCTACACAGCTAGACAGCAACCCTGCGCGAGGAGTCGAGCGGCCGTGGCTGAAGTTCACGATCGTGGCCGCACATTATGGCATAATATATGCCATTATATGACGCCAGATGGGATAACAATTGGACAGCATGCAGATACTTCGGACACCGGACACGCGGTTTGAGGGGCTTAGCGATTATCCGTTCGAGCCGCATTACACTGACATTGATGCCGGCGATCAGACGCCGTTGCGCATTCATCACATTGATGAGGGTGATCCCAGCGCGCCGATTGTCCTGTGTCTGCACGGTCAGCCCAGCTGGAGTTATCTCTACCGCAAAATGGTGCCGCTGTTGGCGCAATCGGGTTTGAGAGTGATCGCGCCGGATCTGCCCGGCTACGGTAAGTCCGACAAGCCAGCTGCGCGCGAGGACTACAGTTACCAGCGCCAGGTCGACTGGTTGGGGCAGTGGCTAGAAGCCAATGACTTTGGTGACGTCACAATCTTTGGGCAGGATTGGGGTGGGCTGATCGGGTTGCGTTTGGTGGCTGATTATCCAGACCGATTTGCCCGGGTCGTGGTGGGTAATACGGGGCTGCCGCTCAATACCGATGTCGATCAGCACATTGTCGATCAGGTCATGGCGTTCCGTCAGGACGGGCAGAGACTGAGCTTTCCGACGATGGCGCGAACCCTGTCACAGCTCCAGGGTATGGGCGCGGACCCTGCGGCCTATCCAATGGGTTTTGCCCATTGGCAGAAATTCTGCTGGACCACTGAGGACATGCCTGCCGGGTTCTTGATGGAGATGATGATCGGAGCGCCGGCCACTTGGAAGGTGGCGCCACGCGTTTTGTTACATCACTATCTGGGAACGGCTCTGCGGCCCATGACGGCCCTGGGCCGTGCTTATGAGGCGCCATTTCCCGATGCCCGCTACAAAATGGGACCGCGGGCAATGCCCAGTCAGGTACCGACGCTCCCCGCAGACCCATCTGTCGAAGCCCAAAAAGCAGCGTGGGCGTTCTTTGAACAATTTGAAAAGCCCTTTCTCTGCTTGTTCACAGAGGACGATCCGGTAACACGTGGGTTGGAGAAGAGCTTTATTGGGCGGGTGCCCGGAACAACTGGATTGCCTCATCAGGTGTTTCCACGCGGCGGACATTTCTTGCAGGAGAAGCGCCATCGTGAGTTAAGCGCTGCGATCGTGGATCTGATTCGACAGACGTCATAGCGCTCGCGTTACTCCACAACGGTGACGCCACGCAATGGGTCGTCGCCATTCATCAGCTCGTAAAAAGCCTCGGCCAAGCGCTGGCTTTCTGCGACACAGACTTCCCAGTAGGCGATTCGATCTTCTGCGGTCATGACCCGAAAATCGCCGCGGTCGGGAATCTTGCCGTGGGGCAACGCGGCTAAAAAACGCTCGCTCGGACAGATCAGCACAAGGTTATTGGTCACTGCCTTCGGCACCGTCCGCCAGGGCAGCATTTTGTCGAACCAGCCCGGGGTCAGCTGAGGGCGAAAGTGCGGATACAAGATCAAACCTTCAGTCTGCTCGCCGTTCAGGGAGAAGTGGTAATCGATGATGCCACCATCCCAATAGGGGCCCGGGGGCGCGCCATCGATGTCCGGCTCGCACTGCATAAGTAGCGGGATCGCGCCGCTGGCCTTGAGTGCAGGGATCAAGTTTGTTTCGGTGAGCGCGATCTTTCGGGTATTGAAATCCTCTGCGAAGGGCACGGACTTCACCGCGCTATGGCAGAACGCCACGCGCTCAAAAAATTTTGCGAGCGCCTGGCGAGTCAGGGTATTGGCGAGGGTGGCCGCTGCCATCCCTGCGATTAACGGCAGGCCGTGTTGTGCCCGCGTCACCCCGACCGCGCGCGCAGTGATAATGGCATTGAAGAAGCGAGGGTGATCAAGAATATCGCGCAAACCCTCTGGCCTCAGCGCATCCCGCAGCATGCTCTCTGCGACGTGACTCACCTCTTGTGGTGAGGGTTTTGCGCAGCTGTAAGCCTGGTACAGGTAGGCCTGTTGTAAGCGCTTGATCGCTGCGCCCGGGTTTGTCGTGCTCAGGCAGGCATGTCGCCAGGTGCCAATGGAGGAGCCCAGCATCGTCAGTGGCTGGACTCCGTCTGTCAGTAGCTGTGAAAGCACCTGATCGAGCTCGGACAGGATCAGCCATTTCGGTCCACCCGATGCGCCTATCAGCGTGCGAAAAGGTGCTGCACGCCAACCTTGCTCGCCAATCGTATCGGCAGCCTTGCGGCCCATATAAATTGAAAGTGGTTCCTTCATCGGGTCGGTAGTCCCGCGGTTGGGGAATTTTTTGGCGCACTTGTCGAGGTTTCGTCGCGGTCAGTGTATCGAAATCTGAGCGTTTATCGGCTTGGCAGCAGACTTGGCATCAGAATAGGCACGGTGCTTGCATAGGTATCCCAACGGAGACAGTGATGCCCAATGCGTGTGGGTATCGGTCTGCACACCAAAAAAAAGGGGGTGCGCCATCGGGAGCGTTGGCGCGGCAAAAAGCACTGACCAACAAGTGATGGAACGACATTATGGAAGATGAGGAAATACAGAATGAGCTGAGGCGCGTATCGGTGCGGCAGTTCGTTGAGGAAGAGGCGTTGCCGGACACTTTCGGCGCGAGCTTTATCCAGTGGTACGCCGGTATCACAGAGCATCTCGCCGCCATGGCTAGCGACCTGAAAACCGCGCCATTAGTGGGTGTCAGCGGTTGCCAGGGCTCGGGAAAGAGCACGCTGGTGAAATTGATGGCCCATGTATTGAAGGCCGTATATGGCGTTAATGCAGTCGTGCTGTCATTGGATGATTTCTATTTGACACGCTCTGCTCGCCGGGAGATGGCCGATACGGTCCACCCGTTATTTGCGACGCGAGGCGTGCCGGGTACCCATGATCTGACATTACTCCATGACACCATTAACGCTCTGCGAGGCTCGCAGGGCGAAGTTGCGGTACCGGGGTTCGACAAGGCCGCCGATGATCGCACCGAAATGGTGCATTGGCGCCAAGAGAGTGCGCCAGTTGGACTGATTTTTCTTGAGGGGTGGTGCGTTGGGGTGCCGCCGCAACCGCTGGAGGACTTGGTCAGCCCGGTTAATGAGACTGAGGCCGAGCAAGACGCGGACAGCCGGTGGCGAACCGAGGTAAACCGTCAACTTGGGGACGGGTATGCGGCTTTGTTTGCCGACCTCGATGAGCTACTGCTGTTGCAGGCCCCCAGTTTTGGCGCGGTATACGAGTGGCGCTGGCAACAGGAGCAGCGCCTGTCCGCATTGTTCAAAGCGCGGCACCCTCACACACCTGATCCCACCATGACGCGACAGCAAGTCGCCGACTTTATTCTGCATTACCAGCGCATTACCGAACATGCACTGGTCACCTTGCCTGATCGAGCGGATGTGCTGTGGGAGCTCGGCGATGATCGCAGCGTGCAACGGATGCACCTCACGGGGGTGGCGGCATGAGCGCTGCCATCATTTTTACCGATCTGGATGGCACGCTCATGGACCATCACACTTATTCCCTTGCCGCGGCGCTGCCGACCGTGCAGGCGATGCGCGATCGGGGCATACCCGTCATACCGTGCACCAGTAAAACCCGCGCTGAAACCGCAAAGATCATGATATCGCTCGGCATATCCGGGCCGATGATTGTCGAAAATGGCGCAGCAATTTGGGTGCCCGCTGACTCAGGCCTCGTCAGGCCCGAAGGCGCTGAATCGATGGACGGAGGGTGGTGCCATCGATTCGGCCCGACCCGAGGCATGATTCGCAGGCAGTTAGCGATCCTCAGTGTGGAATGGGGAAATCGCTATCAATCTTTGTGTGACCTGTCAGACAAGCAGGTCGTAGCCGTTACGGGCTTGGATCTTGAAGCTGCGGTTGATGCCAAGGATCGCCACTTCTGTGAAACCCTCGTCTGGTTGGGGACTCCCTCCGATAAAGCGGCGTTTGCCGAGCAGGTTGAGGCACTGGATCTGCGCTGCATTCAGGGTGCCCGCTGCGTACACGTTTTGGGATCTGCCGGCAAAGGCGAGGCGGTCAGCTGGTTACAACGAAAAATTCGCGCCGAGCTGCCGGGATTTGAGGACGCTGTCAGCGTCTCCGCCGGCGATGCTCAAAACGATGTCGAGATGTTGGAGGTGACAGATCTGGCGCTACTGGTTCGATCCCCTGTTCACGAGCCACCACAACCCAAACGACGGGGTGGGATGGTCATCAGTGATGCAGTGGGCCCCGAGGGCTGGGCCGAGGGAATCGACGCGCTGATCGCGAGAATTGAAGAGGAGGAAGACCGTGGCCGACTTTTATCAAAACGGCACGATCACAACGCTGCATAATCTGGGCGCGCGCTCAACAGCAGAGCTTGAGGAAGACCTGCTGCAATTCAGTGAGCGCCGGCCGCTGGGCCTGATTTTGCCGTCGCTGTATTCGGAGATCGCCACGCCGGCATTACCGGCGATTATCGAGGAACTCAGGTCGGTGCCGTATCTGTCACAAATTGTGATTGGATTAGATCGCGCGACGCAGGACGAATACCAAAACGCCTTAAGCTTTTTTTCAGATCTGCCCCAGCATCATCGGGTCCTCTGGAATGATGGGCCACGATTGAAGGCGATTGATGCGCGTCTGCAGGAAGCCGGGCTGGCGCCCCAAGAGCTCGGCAAGGGTCGCAATGTCTGGTATTGCATGGGATATGTGCTGGCAACTGGCAAGGCTGAAGCGGTCGCTTTGCACGACTGTGACATTCTGACCTACGAGCGAAGTCTGTTGGCGCGCCTGATTTATCCGGTCGCGCATCCGATATTCGGTTACGAGTTCTGTAAGGGGTATTACCCGAGGGTGTCGGATAACAAAATCAATGGCCGCGTTTGCCGGCTGCTGGTGACGCCCATGATCCGCGCTTTGAAGCGGATCGTTGGCGAATCGCCCTACCTGAATTACTTAGACAGCTACCGCTATATCCTTGCTGGCGAATTTGCGTTCCGCAAGCGGCTACTAGGTGACCTCCGCATCCCGACCGACTGGGGTCTGGAGATCGGCGTGGTGTCAGAGGTGTATCGAAGCAATAGCAACAAGCAGATTTGTCAGGTCGATATTGCCGACAACTACGACCACAAACATCAGGATCTCTCGCTCGATGATCAGAATGCCGGGCTGTCGCGGATGTCACTGGACATCGCTCGCTCCCTCTATCGAAAACTGGCGATTCAAGGCACCGTGTTCAATCAGGAAACGTTTCGGACATTGAAAGCAACCTACTATCGTATGGCGCTCGATCTCATCGAAACCTATCGTAACGACGCCATCATGAATGGATTGAATTTCGATATTCATAAAGAGGAGGAGGCGATCGAGCTGTTTGCGGAGAACATCCTTGAGGCGGGCACACAATTCTTGGAGCGTTCTACAGAAGCACCGTTTATCCCGACATGGAATCGTGTTTTCAGTGCGATACCGACGATTTTTGACGAGCTGGTAGAAGCGGTCGAAGCCGATCATGAAGAGTTCTCCGCGACGCAGGACCGGCTAATAGTCGCACGAGGATGATCAGCACGTTGTCGCAAAGGCTGCGCGAGCACCTCGCCGCGGTATATGGCGGCGTATGCGGTAGCGCGCAGGACGAATGGCTGGAGCGTCTGCTCAAGGTAGCCCGACTCGATGCCGATCAAGTGCCGCCGGCAGCGCACCGAAATCTGTGGGGCGAGGCAGATGTTGCCGTCATTACCTACGGTGATTCAGTACTAAACGGGGCTGAACCACCGCTGCAAACACTGCATGCTTTTCTCACGAGGCGCCTGGGTGCGCTGGTGTCGTGGGTCCATGTCTTGCCGTTTCACCCCTGGACCTCAGATGACGGCTTTGCTGTCCTCGACTACTCCAGCGTCAATGAGGCGCTGGGCACTTGGGCCGATATCACCCGGCTAGGCGTCGACTATCGGTTAATGGCAGACCTCGTTTTGAACCACTGTTCCAGCCGCTCCGCGTGGTTTGAGAATTTCAAGCGAGGTCAGACGCCCGGTGCGGATTACTTCTTCAGTCCTGACGAGGCTTTTGATACGTCCAAAGTCGTGCGGCCGCGGACCACGCCTTTGTTAAATACGGTGGTGACGGAGCAGGGCGACCGCGCCGTGTGGTGTACCTTCAGCCCTGACCAAGTGGACTTCGACTTCTCCAATCCGGCGGTTGTGGTGGAGTTTGTATCGATCATTCGCGAGTTACTGGATGCGGGTGTCAGAGTCTTTCGGCTGGATGCCGTGGCATTTCTCTGGAAAGAGAGCGGCACTACCTGTATGAACCTTCCGCAAACCCATGAGCTCATTCGGCTATTCCGCCTGATCATCGAGTGCGCCCAGCCCGATGCCATCGTGATTACCGAAACCAACGTGCCTAATCGCGAGAATCTCTCCTATTTTGGCAATGCAAACGAAGCTCACGGAATTTATAACTTTTCGCTGCCACCGTTGCTGGTGCACGCGCTGGTGACCGGCACCAGTCGATACTTGTCCAGCTGGATGATGAGCATGCCGCCGGCGCAGGACGGTACGGTCTATTTCAATTTTATTGCTTCGCATGACGGCATCGGGCTGCGACCTGTAGAGGGGTTACTTGAGCAAGCAGAGGTGGACGAATTGCTGGCCACCATGGAGCGGTTTGGTGGACGCATCTCGTGGCGAGAGACCGGCGATGGCGAAGCCAAACCCTATGAGATGAACATCGCACTGGCGGATGCGCTACGAGGCACTACATCAGGCCCGGACCAGTGGGGGCTGGAGCGTTTCTTGTGCGCCCACGCCATCATGCTGGGTTTGGAAGGGGTCCCGGCTTTTTATATTCACTCATTGGTGGGCACCCGCAACGATGAGGCGCGTCTCGCGCACACTAGCCACAACCGCTCGATCAACCGGCACCAGTGGGCACTTCAGGCGCTTAACGCCGAGCTGGATGACGAGGCTTCTGCCCACCACGCCATTTTTGAGGGCGTCAAAAAGCTGATTGCACTGCGTCAGGCGCAACCTGCCTTCCACCCCAATGCCACTCAATTTACGCTCCACCTTGGTGAAGAGTTGTTCGGTTTCTGGCGGCAGAGTCTTGACCGCCGACAAAGTCTTTTCTGTGTGCATAACCTGACGGCTGAGGAACAAGTGCTGCCGTTGAGTCGCTTGAACCTGGTCGTTAATCACAGTTGGCGCGAGCTGATCTCTGACGCGGTGATTAACGAGGACGTGCGTGAATGGACCTTGGCGCCCTATCAAACCCTCTGGATCACCAACGCATAAGCTAATCAATGAGTGGGCGTGGCCGGTTCGGCCAGCGGGTGACAGCCGATCATCAGGATCACCCGCTGCTGCGATCACCGCAGCTGCATTGCTTGAACTGTGCACCGCAAACATGTCAGCCTGCCGACCATTAGGGATAGTGAGGGGAGGGCTTGCGTGGGCCCATTGTGGTTGAGTAAAGCGAGTTGGACAGGCCTGTTACTCGGTTGCCTGACGATACCATCAGCGCTGGGGTGGTCTGATCATGCCAGCCTCGTTTGGCCGCTATTGCGCCAGCAACCTGAGCTGGTTGAGCAAACCGTTGCGGCAGAGCCCCTCGAGCAGTTTTTGCAGGCAGAAGCAGAGGGCGTGGCACAGGCCCTTCAGCAGGTAGAGGCATGGTCACGAGCGACCATCGAGCACTATCCGCAGACACCCGACGCGCTGCGCTGGCGGCTCGATACGACGCCCACGGTCACGGCCTTTTTAGGTGCGATCAGAGTGAATCCTTTGCTCCCCTACCGGCTCTATGTGGACCTGTCACCCGAACAACCGACACCTGAGAAGTCGCCACTGGCGTGGGCTGAGCTGAGCTTTTTGGGCGGCGGCTCGTCTCAGTTGGCGGCGCGTTACTGGCCCCTTGAGGTCGGGGAGCCGGTGTCCATTGCTGAGGTGATAGCGAGTGCGAGCGACGAACCCGACTTTGGTATGGACATCGGGCTGTTCGAAGACAACAACACCGATTTTGGTCGGCGCTATGGTTTCGGTACCCAGCCCTTTGGTAACCCCAATCTCGACTACGGCTCACAGGCTCCTTTCCACATGGGGTTCTATCATCTGGACTGGTTGGCACGGACCGCTCAGCCCGATCTGTTGCGCACCTACCCACTGTGGCGTATTGCCTTGTTTGGTGAATTGGCGGATCTCGCCTTTCGCACGGGTCATGCGTATTGGGGTTGGCGGTTTCTAGGCTGGGGTCTTCATTACGTTGGCGATCTCACCCAGCCTTACCACGCCGTGCCGCTCCCGGGAGTCGATACGCTGGACGCGCTGTGGTCGGCCGCTCTAGGAAAGACAGGTGAGATGGTTCAGCTGGTCTCCAATCGGCACGGTGTGATCGAGTCTTATCAATACCAACGTCTTACCAAGGCATTGAATGCTGGTGACTGGAACGCGCCGTTATTGCGCGCCGTCTCGGATCATGCCGGCGATGAAGCCCTGGACTACGATACTTTTGTCATGGCACTAACAGCTGACTCAGCTGCCGCCGCGGGTGATTTTGATGCGGCGATCGAAGCGAGTGTCTCTCCGCGGTTTGTGAGTGACCCAAGTTTTGAGTGGACCGGATCGGGCTTCGAAGCCGAGATTGTGACGGTGGTCGAGATGGAGCAAGGCGCTGCGGCGCTCGATTCTCTAGATGCGGCGGTGGTGGTGCAACTCGAGAGATTCTCGGCGGTAGCGAGCCGCTGGATTGCCCGAGGCCATCGCGCCGCGGCGACGTCAAATTGAGGTCGTTGGGTAGCGTGGACCACGTGCCAACAGGCTGTATAAGAGAAGCAGGTATTGAGGATGTTTGAACTGGATGGGCGGCTGGCGGCGGATACGTTTGTCCTGGGGAGTACGTCACTCAGTCGAGTGCTACTGATGAACGACGCCCGCTTTCCGTGGCTGATTCTCGTGCCCGAGCGAGCCGACGTGAGTGAACCCTTTGATCTCAGCGAGGCCGATCAGGAACAGTTGTGGCAGGAATCGATGCGGCTGGGCGGTGCGATGAAAGCGCATTTTGCCGCTGACAAAATCAATGTTGCCGCGCTGGGTAATCAGGTGGCGCAGTTGCACGTGCATCACATTGCCAGGTTCCACGTCGATGCGGCCTGGCCCGGCCCGGTCTGGGGTGTCGGTCGAGCAGTCCCCTATGAGGCCGCCGCCGTGCAGGCGCTCATGCATGAGCTACGCAGTGTGCTCCAGCAGCCACTGGGCCTGACGGAGGCTGCCCGACAATGAGCGTTCGCGTGCTGTTTGTCTGTATGGGGAACATCTGTAGGTCTCCGACGGCGCACGCGGTATTTCGCGAGCAAGTGAGGGCGGCAGGCCTGGCTGATGATATTGCCATCGACTCTGCGGGCACCCACGCGTACCACATTGGCAACCCGCCTGATCGCAGAGCCACTGAGACCGCCTCAGGCCGAGGCTTTGATATGACGGACCTGCGTGCTCGACAAGTTGATCACGCTGACTACTTGAACTTCGAATACATCGTCGCCATGGATCGCGATAACTTGCGGCTACTCAAGGCCGATTGCCCCGCAGACCAACTCGGTCGACTGTCGCTGATGCTGGACTGGGCGACAGGCTGGGGTGAAGAGGTACCGGACCCCTACTACGGCGGGGACGAGGGTTTCGTAAAGGTGTTCGATATGCTCACCGATGCCTGCCAGGGCCTGCTCAGCCACATTGCTCAACAACACGGGCTGGCCACAGATGTCTGATCGCGTGACCGCAAAGCCGGGTGCGTGGTTTGGTGCTATGAGCCATTTCGGATGAAGTGCTTATTGCAGCGGGTCGCGCGAGCATCCGTGACGGTCGACGAAGAGGTGGTAGGCCAAATTCAGGGCGGACTTCTGGTGTTGGTGGGCGTCGAGCCCGAAGACACGGCGCAAACGGTTTCGCGCATGGCCGAGCGCTTACTCAAATATCGTGTGTTTTCCGACAGTGAAGGCAGGATGAATCTCAATGTTGAGCAGGCGGGGGGTGCCATCCTTTTGGTATCGCAATTTACCTTGGCAGCCGATACGACGAGCGGTAATCGACCAGGGTTTTCTACCGCGGCGCCGCCCGAGCAGGCGTCGCGTCTGTGTGAGGACCTAGCGGATCAGTTGGTCTTGAGCGGTATTCAGGTGGAGACGGGGCAGTTTGGTGCCCACATGTCGGTATCGCTGGTTAACGATGGCCCTGTGACGTTTCTGCTCAGTGTGTAGGGCAAGCCTTCAGTGGGCTCAGGGGACGTCGCGGACGAAGCGCACGTCGTCGATGCGAAATCGATTGCCGCTGTGCGCGGTAGCCCATATCACCAGGCCTGTATTGACGTTACTCCGGTCAAGACCCTGAGCTTCCAGTTGATCCAAGGAGATATGAATCGATTGCCAGCCGGCCTGTTGCCGCTCGAGCAGCACGTCTCCTGATGTGCAGGGGTAAAAGCAGTCCAACTTCACGGCATGTTGATTGTCGCCGTCCAGATGCAGCAGTTCGAAGCTGACCGTGTCGTAGCTGGACAGATCCGTGCCTGAAAAGCTTTCCAAAAAGAGGCCTGCAAAAGCGGCATTTTCGGGATAACTGATCTCCAGGACATCGCCGCGTTCGGTATCACTGACGACCTGCCAATCGATGCTGGGGCAGGCCGCGCCGCCATCGTTCTCGCAGACACCCCAGCCGATTGCCTCGTCGAAGGCGCCAATACCCCGGTCCCAGCGAGGCGCAATGTCGCCATTTTGAAAGACCCATAAGGTATCGGGCA
>JAYOUT010000004.1:0-2739 GCA_038151055.1 Luminiphilus sp. | reverse complement strand
CGGTCCCAGCGAGGCGCAATGTCGCCATTTTGAAAGACCCATAAGGTATCGGGCAAATCACTTCCCGCATGACCGTCAGGGTCACTCCCAGGCACAAGGCCGTCTTCCGCATTTCGAGGATTCTCTGACAGCGCAGCGACTGTGGTGTCATCGTCATAGCTCAGGCCATACCCCCTCGGAAATAGCGTCGCCTCTACCGCTAATGCACTGTCTGCAGGATGCACGGCACCGCCGGGCCACGGGAACGGTAGCGTGCCGGTGAAGTTGTGCTGTATCGCGCCGGAGGCATCAGTCATCAGCACATCGGCGATTCCGGCCGCCTCTGTCCCGGGTAACCAGGCAGTGAGAACGGCATCGGATTGATTGATTTCGGGGTTGATCCACAGCGGCCTGCCGGTCAAGAAAAGAGTGATAACGGGCACACCTTGTTCTCGCCATTGCTGGGCAGTCTCCAGTGGCGCAGAGCGCGACCCCGGCCAATCCAGATCTGGCCGATCGCCCGCACCTTCGGCATAGGGTTCTTCAGCCAGCACCACGATGACGGCGTCAGGGTCGACGTCACCACTAGGGCTGCCCGAGGCCGAGTAGTGCAGCGTACCGCCCGCATCGGCGAGGGCGGCTTCCAATGCACTTTTGATTGTGGTGCCACCCGGGAAGTCGGCATTGCTCGTGCCGGTGCCCTGCCATGTCACGGACCAGCCACCGGCTTGATGCGGCAGGCTGTCTGCCGCGGCACCCAAGAGCAGGATCTTCTGGGTCGGCCTCAGCGGCAATGCGGCGTCGTTATTCTTCAGCAGGACAAGAGATTCCCTGACAGCCCGCCGCGCCAGTTGCCGGTGCTCGCTATTACCCACGGTCGAGGTCGGGACACCTCGGCCGATCTCGTAGCGGGTGTCAAGTAGGCCCAGTCGCTCTTTGAAACGCAGTACTCTCAGCACGGCTTCATCGAGTCGCGCTTCGCTGATCTCGCCGCGCTCGACATTGGTGACCAGGTTGTCCAGCAGAGACTGCCAGTCCTGGGGCGTCATACTCATGTCGATGCCGGCGTTGAAGGCTTGTGGACACTGGGCACTACTGCACCCGGTGACCTGCGCAATCCCGTTCCAATCGCTCACCACTAGTCCCTCGAACTTCAGTTGTGAACGCAATAGATCGGTCAGAAGGCGGGAGCTGCCGTGCACCTTTTCGCCCATCACGCTGTTGAACGTGGCCATCACGCTCAGCACATCTGCAGCGATGGCCCCCTCAAAGCCAGAGCCGTGCACGGCCATCAGCGTGTCGTCATCCAGTGTGGTGTTGCCTTGATCAATACCTCTGTCTGTCCCGCCATCGCCGATAAAGTGCTTGGCGGTGGCCGCCAACCCGCGACTTTGGATGCCCTCGACCAATTGATACGCGTACTGACTGACTAATTCGGAGTCGTCGCTGTAGCTCTCGTAACTGCGTCCCCAGCGAAAATCCTGCGCTTGCGCCACCGTCGGTCCAAATATCCAGTCGATACCGGTCGCAGCAACAGCGGCCGACGTCGCCTCACCGATTGCGCGAATGAGTTCCGGGTTGCGCGTTGCACCCAGACCAATGTTATGGGGATACAGGGTGGCGCCGCGCACATTGTTGTGTCCGTGTACGGCGTCTGTCCCCCACACGATGGGAATGCCGGCCCCACCTGAGGAGGTATCCAGGGAGGCGTCGCGCAGCTTGGACGCATAATCTCGCCACTCGGCGACGGTGGCCGCGCGACGACCGTCTGGATAGGAGCCGCCGCCATTCAAGACGCTACCGATGCCGAAGCGACGAATCTCTTCAAAGCTAATGTTCGAGATTTCGGCTTGAATCAACTGGGCGGCTTTTTGTGTCAGCGTCAGCTGCTCGAGAATCTCCTCGGGGCGGCGTCCCAGCACCCCTGTGTCGGGGCGTGGCACCACCGTGACAATACGTTGGATCGTGGCGCTATTCCCGGCGCTGTCGCTTGCGCTGTAGTCAACGGCGTAGTCGCCGGGCGTTTCACCGACATCGCCCTCGATGACCACTTCCACAGGACCGTCGATGTCGTCCTCGGCGGTGGCCCCGGGCTCAACGTAGGGCTCTCCCTCCTCAAGCAGCATAGGTGAATCGCCGTTCAGCGTGATCACGGGTGGCGTGGTGTCGCCGGAGTCGGCCTGCGGGGCGTCGGGTTCCTGTCCGCCGGAGCTACCGCCGCACGCGGTCATCAACAACACCGCAAAGACCAGCCAGGGTCTGAGGAGGGGGTGTGATGATCTGATTAAACACTTCATTTCCAAAGCTTGGCGGATCGACAGGGCGATCTCGACCTATTTGCGGGAAGGTGGATTTGTAACCTGACGGATGGGACCGCACAGACGCCCATTGCGCCTTTGAGGATCAGTCGGTGGACCCATCAGCAAGACCTTCGAAGACGCAGGTACAGGTCGGCGAGAACCGATGCGCAGCGATCAATATGCAAAGCGCTGCAACCCGCTGACGCGACCTACCCGGCAGGGTGCAGTCGCACGTCGAGCCGTGAGTAGCCTCTGACAAAATTGGATAGCACCCGCTCGGGTTCGCCGACGACCTCAACATGCGAAAAACGCCGGAGAATTTCTTCCCACAGGATACGTAGCTGCATCTCGCCCAGGCGATTGCCCATGCAGCGATGGATGCCAAAGCCAAACGAGAGGTGGTAGCGGGGGTTCTTGCGGTCAATGATGAATTCATCCGGTCGGTCGATGGCCGTCTCGT
>JAYOUT010000003.1:54835-65318 GCA_038151055.1 Luminiphilus sp. | reverse complement strand
GCCCCTGCAAAAATAGCCTTTGTGAAACCAAAGTAAGCCATGTCGGGGCGTCCAGCCGGACCGTAGACGGTGAAAAAGCGCAGACCCGTCGCGGGCAGGCCGTAGAGGTGCGCATAGGTGTGCGCCACCATTTCGTTCGACTTCTTGGTGGCCGCATAGAGACTCACAGGCGTATCGGTGGGATCGGTTTCCGAGAACCAGTTCCGGCTGCTGTTGCCATACACCGAGCTGGAGGAGGCAAACACAAAGTGTCGGGGTGGCTGCGCCCGGCAGGCGTCAATCAGGTTTTGAAAGCCCACGATATTGCTGGCGATGTAGGCTCCCGGATTCTCCAGCGAGTAGCGCACCCCCGCTTGAGCAGCCAAATGAATCACGACATCGAAGGCTCCGTCTGCAAACAGCGCCTCAGTTGCCGCCGGGTCAGCGAGATCGGCCTCGACGAATGAGACGCCGGGGTCAGTGAGCAGTGATGCCAGCCTCGAACGCTTTAAGCTCGGATCGTAGTAGTCGTTGATGCTATCCACCCCAACGACTTCGATACCGTTGCCGCGTAATGCTTTGACCACATTCGCGCCAATAAACCCAGCGGCGCCCGTCACGAGGTAGCGCATAACTTATCCGAAACCCTGTTCATGACCCGCATTAAACCATGGGTAAGCGAGGTCTGGAGGATGATGCTTTTAGTCGAGGGGTTGGTAGCCAAAGCTTTCGCCGTCAATCGGCCTTGGGGTATTGAGCCGGTCGAGAGTTTTCCTTAACATCCGCGGCCCGTGCCGGTGTAGCTCAGTTGGTAGAGCAGCGCATTCGTAATGCGAAGGTCGTAGGTTCGACTCCTATCTCCGGCACCACAATCCCCCGCCTTTATTTATCCACTCTCTGCTTTCCAGCTGTCATACTTTGCGCTAGGTCGGCTCGGAGGTGTGATGCTTCATTTTCCTCAAAGAAAAAACCTTACCCAGCAGTTATATGCGGATGACACTGACGCGCCATTACCTGAGACGCTCAACCCGAACATTCGCTACGCGTATTTCTCCACAATCGCCACGGGTGGAAAGTCTCTCATCCAGTCCTGCCGCGATCTCTACTTAAGACGCACCGTCTGTTACAAAACGCTCAAACCCGAATTTCGGGACGACCCCATCGAAAATACCCGCTTACTCCGCGAAGCGCGCATCTCTGCAATGCTTCAGCACCCAAATACCATGCCCACTTATGAGATTGGGCGAGACAATCGTGGCCACTACTTTTTCACCATGAAATTGGTCCACGGCTACACGCTAAGAGAGCTGTTCAACTATCGACAGCGTTACGACTTTTCACAGCTCATGAATGTCATCGCTCAGGTCGGCAACGCACTCGGGTACGCTCACTCGGTTGGGGTGCTGCACCGTGATATCAAGCCCGACAACATATTGATTGGGCCCTACGGCGAGGTCTTGTTGCTGGATTGGGGGCTGGCCAAGGTCTGGCACAGCGATGATGCGCCTGAAAGCGCTGATCCCACAGTGCCAGATCTGGATGTCGGTGTGTCCATGACCAGCGCTGGCAAACTGCAGGGCTCGGTGATGTATATGTCGCCAGAGCAGATCGATCGTGAAGCCAGCATCGATTTTCGCTCAGACATCTACAGTCTGGGTGCTGTCATGTACGAGGCGCTCACTGGGCGTACCCCTTTTAGCGGCGACGTGGTGAGAAAAATTCTGGACGACGTCCGCGAGAAGGTGCCCGATGTGCCGTCTCACTTCGGCAGTATCAAGGTACCCAAGGTTTTATCGGATTTGACCATGCGCTGTCTCAGTAAAAATCCAGAAGAGCGGCCGGGTTCAGCCGAGGAAGTTGTTCGTATTATCCAGCACAACTGGGCATCGTGAAGGTCACGCGCCCAAATCCGCAGGGGACGCGCCTGTCTGTGGTCATGATCATAAAAAGGAACTGCGCAGAAAATGCCCGGGTCTCCTAACATCGCTACCTGCCAAGGCACTCACATCGGCCGTGTTCGGCGCCTTAACGAGGACGCGTTATTTGTTAACGAACAGGAAATGCTATGGCTGGTAGCTGACGGGATCGGTGGCCATGGCAATGGTGAGAAGGCCAGCGCGACAGTGGTTGAGCATGTCGAGAGCTACCGGCAAAGCGACTCAATCGAGCGTTGTTTACATGACATCACAGCAAGGCTCAGAGAAGCCAACGAGGCCTGCCGAAATGCGCCCGGTGCAGAGACTCAAGGTACTACCGTCGCAGCCCTGCTGATGTGGCAGACCAAGGCTGTCTGTGTGTGGGCTGGCGACAGCCGGGTTTATCGGCTGCGAGGAGGCGAGCTGACAGTGCTGACCGAGGACCATAATTTGGCTCAGGAGCGATACAGGAGAGGGGAACTCTCACTCGATGCGGCACAGCGACTGCCGGCGGCAAACGTGCTCACCAAAGCCGTGGGCATTCATCATGATTTAAATCTTGAGTCGCGCGTCACGGAGGTAGAGGCTGGCGACCGGTTCCTGATCAGTACAGACGGCCTTTATAAAGAGCTCACGCTTGAGCATATCCAGACCGTATTAGGCGCGCCGTTTGATGAGCGCATTCTCTCAAACTTGATTGACGAGGCGCTGCAGCGGGGCGGAAAAGATAACATCACCGGGATTGTTGTGGACGTGGGCGAGCATGTGGCTCGGGCATCCTGAAGCGGGGGGGGGACGAAGATGAAAAAGCTGTTCACAGGACCGTTTTTCTATGCCTTTTTCACCGGCTTGTTTTGGTGGCAATACGCCTCAAGCGGCAGCCAGTTTTCGTTTTGGTTCGCTGTGCTCAATACCGCTGTGCTCGCCTGGCAGCTGTATGGCATGTGGTTCAGGCCGTCCGCGGGTAATACGCAATCCGACGATGGTTCACCCAAACCCAATCTCAAAGAGTGGGTTGTCGACGTCGACAGTACGAGGATCAAAGTCAGCAACTGGTGGAGTCTAAAGGGGGGCGAGCTGGTAGGGGCCGCCGATCTTTACATTAACGGCGTCGCCAAAGATCAAAATACCTCGCTGGTCCCCAATCCCCACAAACCGCTTTTGTCTGCCTTTGATATTTCGGAGACAGTGCAGTCAGTCGAGGTGTTTGCTGCGGGGGTATTCAAGGTCAAAGTGTCGATTTTGGTGAATGGTGAGGTGGCGTTACGGGAAGACCTCAGCTGGATCGACCGGCTGTTTAACAAGACCTTTCCCAAATAGACCTGAGTGACCCCGTTTTTCATCCTGCTATCCCTGCGCTAAGCTGAATGCAGTGGCGCCGTAATGCATTGAGCCACCACTGGGGGACAGCTTATGAATGAATTTTGGACCGTAATGCGGCGGTGGCGGGATTTCGCCGGCCGCTCTTCGCGACGAGAGTTCTGGATGTTTACCCTCGTCATTGTTATCGCTTCGTTTGTTTTCGGTTTTGTGGATGCGTTTCTCTTCGGAGGCTTTGAGCCTCTCTCGGAGGGCGAGACTTTGGTTATGCCGCTTGTCAGTTTCAGCAACGCCTTCTCGTTGATCACTCTCATTCCAAGCATCAGCGTCAGCGTTCGGCGACTGCACGATATCAATCGAACGGGCTGGTGGCTGCTGATCATGCTGACGTTGATCGGCCTCGTGCTGATTATTTATTGGGCGTGCGTTAGAAGCGACGAGGGCGATAATCAATACGGAGCGAGTCCGCTGGCGACGGAGTGACTGCCCTCGCTGATGATGAGCGGGGCCTGGTGCCTCATGAACGGAAATAAGAGTAAGGTGCGGCGTCGGTATGCCGACGCCTGTCAGCAGGTGACGGAGCTTAACGGCGATCGATGACTTTGCCCTGCGGGCAACATGACTGAGCTTTGCTCGGCGGCTGTGTAGCCGCCGCCGTTACTCGATATACAGCTCGGTTTTGACGGCGTCGGGCGCTTGCGCCCAATCGACCTCTTTGAAGAACCAGCCGCAACGCTCGTCGTCTGGTATTTCCTGATGGTATTGGGTTACCCCCTCTACCTGGTCGCCAATGAACCAGACGATGACGTACTCAGTGTCATTGTCCTCACCACTGCAGAATTGCAGGGCGGTGACCTCTCCCCTGAACTCCCGTTCCATTTCATAGTCGCTGAGCATGACGAAGATCTCTTCGTAGTTCATACCCCGTGAAATTTCCATCGAGGCTTCAGACGCATCGGGTATGCCCGAGCAGCCCGTGCCCAATGTGATGCCCATGAAAGCGCATAGCCCTAGTCGATTCACTGCGCAGGCTCCTTAGTGCCATACCTCAACCTAGGACCATGCCATTTTGCTGGCGAAAAACCAATGCGCTGTCGTGTGAAGCGCAGTGACGCCGGGTGATGGCCCAGTGCCTGTGAACGTCCCCAATGCTGTTCCCCTTGTTGCGACGATAAAGGTGCTTGAGATCCCCACTGATCTGTGAAAGATTCGAGGAACACTCAGGGATTAGAGGGAATTAACATGAAGTCAAAATTGCTGATGACATGCTCGCTGCTGGTTGCGGGCCTCTGCACCAGTATCGGCGCGCTTGCGGATGAGCGATGTGGCAATACCCCGCAGTTTCTTGCAGAGCAGCGTGCCCGAGCAGGCGGGCAGTCGGCGCCGGCTGGCCGCGCCGTGCTTAGTGCGCCTCGTGCCGGTCTCGGAGCAGAAAATGGGCCGAAGCTGGCCGCCGCTCCCTATCCGGGGTCCAGTGCCTTGGGTGAGCCGCTGATGTCGGCATTGAACCCGGGCTGGATCATCGAGGGCAATTCGGTGATCGACGAAGATACGACGCGAGTCGAAGAGGAGTACATCCTGACTGGCAGGACCGACCCAGACGACCCCGACGCCGACCAGGATGGTTGGGTTGTAGACCAGCAGGGGTGGTTTGAGTTCGAATTTCACGTGTTCACGGCGTCATTTGTTGATGAGGCCGAGACCTGGGATGACATCGAATTTCTGGTGAACACCGATCTCACCAAGGCCGAGGCGCTGCCGCTGGTTGAGCGGACTGTTTCGTTTTTATCCCAAATGCCGATTTCACCGGTTCTGGGGATTGATCGCATCGTGATTCACAAGGCCGAAAACGGCAGGGCGACGGGCGGACCCTTTGACAACACAATGACCATCTACACCAATACCATCGCGCGTGCCGACTGGAGTTTTCTGAACACCCTTTATCACGAGATGGCGCATATCTCCGTGGAGGAAAATTTCTATGACGGTGAGCTCGGCAATGGATGGAACAGCGCGGTCGCGGCTGATGGCGGTTTCCTGACCGAATATGGCGAGACCAACCCCGACACCGAAGACTTTGCCGAAACGTGGGTACCGTGGGTACGCTTAAAGTACTTCAGTGACTACGCGACGGCCGCACAAGCTGCTGTCATCACCAGACAGGTCGCCAACCGGCTCGCTTTCTTCGACGCCGTTAACTGGACAGATAACGAAGAAAACTACTTCTGGCCAATCAGCACCCGTAACTATCTGCAAGGTGACAAATCGTCACAAGCCAGTTTGGAGGAGCCCGTCAACGGTGGCATTCACTCGGGCATCAGCAACATTCGGGGTTGGGCAGTCTCGAAGCGGGGCGTGGGCAGAGTCGCCGTGTACGTCGATGGGGCCTACGCATTTGAGGCGCCGCTGGGCGGTGCGCGTGCCGACGTTGGCGGCGCGTTTCCCGATTCAAAAGACTCTCGTTACTCGGGTTTTGGCTTAACGTATAACTATGGCGCGCTGTCCCCCGGTGAACACACCATGACCATTCGCGCATACGGTCTTGATGGCTCGGTCACCGAGTCAAGCTCCACCTTCACCGTCGCGTCTTTTCACAGTGAGTTTTTTCCGGCAGATCGTCCAGTGGACCTAGGGGCAGCGATGTTGAATGCCTCGGGAGACGAGTTGACGGTCCAAGGTGCCAAGATCGACGGCGTGAATTACGACTTGGTTCTGAAGTGGCAGGTACCCAGCCAGGGTTTTCAGGTCATCTCTGCTGATTGACTGGCTGAATCTTGGGTGATGGCGGCGGCGAGCACGCATCAAACAGCGCGACGCTCGGCGCTGGCTCACTGGCAACGCCACGCCTCCGCGCGAGGTCTAAAGGTGGGGTAGTACTGTCACCCTAGTCTCGCTGATAATCCGACGGTGCAGACGCATGCTCTGCACGCTTTTTTTGCTCTTTTCATCAATAGGACATACCGCATGAAGCTGATATCGATCTGGCTTTTACTCACACTGCTCTCTCATAGTCTGATTTCATGGGCTGAACCTTCCGAGGATGCCGACGAAGCGACTGAGGAAGAAGCGCCGCCGACTATCGCCGAAGCCACAGAGGGTGACACCGAATACGCCGGCCTTTTTACCTTTTATCGTGATCAGGAGACCGGCGAGACAACTCTGCGTCTCGAGCCAGAGCAGTTTGACCGGGAATATATCTACTTTATTCACATCGCTGATGGCGTGGTGGATGCAGGCAGCTTCCGCGGCGCCTACGGTCCGCGGTTTGTGTTCACCTTGGAGCGTCGTTTCGACGAAGTGGCGATTATTCGCGAGAACACGGCGTTTTACTTTGACCCCGACAACGCCATCTCAAGAGCATCCGAGGCAAATATCGCGCGGGCGGTGCTGGCGGTACAGCCGATTGTCGCAAAGGACGAAGAAACCGGTGCGCTTCTGATCGAGGCCGACAGTCTGTTTTTGTCTGAGGCGTGGACGCAGCTGTCACCGAGCCGAGACCCTGACGCGGATCCTCGTCGCCAGTTCACCGTGGGAGACTTTGACGCGGACAAGAGCCAAATTCTGGCGCTACGCAGCTACCCGCTCAATACCGACATCGAGGTGGAGTACGTCTTCCACAACCCCAAACCGCTGGTCTACGGCTCTGATGCCGTGACAGACCCGCGCAATATTTCGGTTAAAGCCATGCACAGTCTGATCGAAATGCCCGATAACGATTATCAGCCTCGCATGGCCGACGCCAGATTGGGTTCATTCAATCAGCGCATTACGGATTTGACCTCTACCCAGTCTGCACCGTATCGCGATGTGATTAACCGCTGGCACTTGGTGAAGCAGGACCCAGATGCGGCGGTGTCTGACCCGGTCGAACCCATCACATGGTGGATCGAGAACACGACGCCGGTCGAGTGGCGACCGCTCATCGAGGCAGCAGCGCTCGAATGGAATAAAGCGTTTGAAAAGGCTGGGTTCAGCAATGCGGTTGCGGTGAAAACGCAGCCTGACGACGCTGATTGGGATGCGGGCGATCTGCGCTATAACGTTTTGCGTTGGACGTCCTCGCCGAATCCGCCCTTCGGAGGTTACGGCCCGAGTTTCGCTAATCCTCGCACCGGCCAATTGCTCGGCGCCGATATCATGCTCGAGTACTCGTTTCTGAATCGCTCGACATTGGCCCGAGAGCTGATTCAGGGGGAGTCTGCCGGGCAACACCTATTATTGTGGCCTGAGTTGCACACTTGTGCGATTAACAACGTGCTGGGCATGGGCACTGCTTTTGCGGCGTCAGCGATCGATATGGCTGGCGGTGATGCTGCCATTGAGGAGCAGCTCCGCCGTGATCGGATGTACTACCTGATTTTGCACGAGATTGGTCACACCCTCGGTATGAACCACAACATGAAGGCAACTCAGATCCTGGACCGAGAGCAAATCCAGAACCCTGATGTTTTGCAGAGCGGTATTCTCGCCGGTTCGGTCATGGACTACCCGGCGGTTAATTACGCGCCAACCGAGGCCGAGCAGACGCTGTTCTACACCATCGCGCCAGGCCCTTATGACGATTGGTACATAGACTATGCCTACTCGCCCGGTCTGTCTGATCCGGATCAGGAAGCGGAGCGCTTGGCCGCCATTGCTGCCCGGTCGTCGCAACCGGAGCTGGTCTTTGGCAACGACGCTGACGATATGCGCTCTCCCGGTACTGGGCTGGATCCCCGCGTCAACATTTATGACCTGAGCTCCGACTCGATTGGTTACGCCGCATCACAAATGGAGCTGATGCAGCGTACGCTTAATAAAATGGCGGCCTGGGAGCCTGAAGCCGGTGACTCGTATCAGCAGGTAGTTGACGGTGCTTCACTGATCATTCGCCTGTGGGGCATCAGTGCCGGGGTGATGTCTCGCTGGGTCGGCGGCGTTTACGTTGATCGATCGGTTGTGGGGCAAGAGGGTGGCAGTGAGCCGTTGACCCCCGTTGAACGTGATCAGCAGAAGCGCGCCATGGCGATGCTGGCAGAGCATCTCTTTTCTCCTAGCGCTTTTGATGTCGAGGGCGCGCTCTGGCAGCAAACGGCACCTGAGCGTCGCGGCTTTGACCACTATGGATATACGGAAGACCCAAAGGTCCACGAGGCTGTGCTGGCGGGTCAGAAGCGAGTGCTGGATCATTTGCTTCACCCCGTTGTGCTGAAACGCGTAGTGGACACTGCGCTGTACGGCAACGAATATCCTCTTGATGAAATGTTGCCCGACCTGACGGCGGCAATCTTTGCGGCGGATCAGGACGCCTCAGTGAATGCCTTTCGCCGAAATCTGCAGGCGGAATATGTGGATCGTCTAGGCCATATTGTGACTGCCGGTGACAGCGACGGGTTCGACACCTCGGCGCAGGCGATGGCGCTTTATGAGCTGGATCAGTTGGCGACGATGCTGAGTGAGCGTCCGGACAGTGACACCGTCACCCAAGCCCACACGCGATACTTATCACTGAAGATCGAAGCGGTTATTGAGGCGCTAAAACGCGCCTGATGAGGGAGCCCCCGCGAGAGCGGGGGCTCTAGTTTTGCGAAGTGTTTAGGCTTCAGGTGGTGTCAGCACTGCGTCAATCACGTGGATGATGCCGTTACTGGCCACGATGTCAGCCGCTACGACCAAGCTCTCGTTAATGTAGAGGTTGCCCTCGCGCACCGATAGGGAGATGGTCTCGCCGTTGAGCATCGCAACATCAGAGCCGTCGAGGCTGATCGCAGTGCTGGCGTCTACTGCCTGATCGGCGATCACGTGGTAGGTCAATATATTGGTCAACGTGGGGATATCCGCCAGCAGACCGTTCACAACATCTTCACCGAGCGCTGCAAAGGCGTCATTGGTGGGCGCAAAGACGGTAAAGACTGCCGTCTCATCTGCCAAGGCAGACACCAGCTCTGCGGCTTCGAGTGCCGCAACCAACGTGCTGAACTCCGGATTCGCTGCGGCGATATCGACGATCGTGCCCGGGTCGCTAGCTGCATCATCGGACTCTGGCACCAATACCGTGTCGATCACATGAATGATGCCGTTTGTGGCAGCGATGTCACGGATAATGACGCGGGCGTTGTTGATATACAGCTCACCTTCGAGGATATCGACCGTAATGTCGGCCGTATTGGCCATGGTGACTGCCTGGCCAAAGAGTGCTGTCGCATCGATGGAATCTGCGGCTGCGCCTGCGACCACGTGATACAGCAAGATATCGGTCAGTGCTTCAACGTCGGCCAGTAACGCCGCTATCGCATCGTCTCCCAGCGCCGCAAACGCGTCGTTGGTCGGTGCGAAAACGGTAAACAGTGCTTCCTCGTCGGCAAGCGTACCCACCAGATCCGCAGCCTGTAGCGCGGAAACCAGTGTGGTCAGTTCGGGTGTTGCCAACGCAATGTCGACAATGCTTCCCGCCGGCGCTGCAATATCGTTGGGCGTCAGCACTGCATCGATAACATGAATAACGCCATTAGACGCTTCGATATCTGTGTCGGTCACCATGGACTCATTGAGATACAGCGAGCCTTCCCGCACGGTGATCGCCAACTTGGTGTCGTTGGCCATGATCTGAGTCGTGCCCGCCAGTGAAACCGCGGTGTCTGAGCCCACTACATTTCCAGGGATCACGTGGTAAAGCAGTGTGTCAGAAAGCAGGTCCGGGTCGGCCAATAGCGCATCGAGAGTGCCCTCGGGG
Source organism: Luminiphilus sp. (assembly GCA_038151055.1). Lineage (GTDB taxonomy): Bacteria > Pseudomonadota > Gammaproteobacteria > Pseudomonadales > Halieaceae > Luminiphilus. The sequence continues at coordinate 55,391 of JAYOUT010000003.1, read as the reverse complement.
AGTGCGGCAAACGCATCGTCAGTTGGCGCAAAAACGGTGAATTCGCCCGACTCGTCGGCCAGAGTGGCATCTAAGCCTGCCGCCTCGAGAGCGGTAACGAGCGTGTCAAAACTGCCTGAGTCTCTCGCTACGTCCAGTAGGGTACCGGGGCTGCCATCCGGCGTGCCCGCAGAGGGGGTCTCGGGAGCAGGTGAGGTTGAGTTATCGCTGCTGTCGCAGGCGGCCAGTGCGCCAAGGCAAAAAAGAAAAGCGAAAGAACGGAGTAATCCGGTGGTCTTCATAGTTGCATCCTTGCAATAAGTTGTGGTCCATCGACACCTGATACCGGTGCAACCCTCTCAGCAGATCGCCGCGTTGCCTACCAAAGCTGGACAAAAATGGGTCAAGAACCAGAGGTGGGTAGCGTGACAGGGTTTAAGCGGGGGCGGTTTGCGCGGCTTGAGGCCGCTGCAACGCACCTAAAGACTGGCGTCGGGCTAGACGGCCGTACCGGAAACGACGGTCATATCCGTGTCTTGCACGCTGATTTTCAGTTGCGGGCCTTCACGGTCGAGTG
>JAYOUT010000003.1:24547-54735 GCA_038151055.1 Luminiphilus sp. | reverse complement strand
GTCATATCCGTGTCTTGCACGCTGATTTTCAGTTGCGGGCCTTCACGGTCGAGTGTGAGCACGTCGCGGTCCCGCAGCCCGCTCTCTTCTATGCGAGCACCCTCCAGCCAGGTGCCATTGGCACTTTTTAGGTCGGTGACATACCAATTGCTGTTATGCGCCCATATGACGGCGTGACTGCGGCTCACATGGGGGTTCATGATGACCACATCACAGCCACTATCGCGTCCGACAACAATGGGATCGATGGATTCCACCATCTGCAGCTCTTCACCCTCTGACTGCCACGAGACAATGATCGGGCTGACGCCTAACGTATCGTGACGCGCTCGCGCCCGATTGAGCAAACCGGTGCCATCGAGCTCTGCTTGCTCGTCTGCAGGATCTCGCACCAATCCCTGCATCGTGAACTGGTATTTCCAAGCGACAATAACCACCAGGGGCGTTGCTGCGACGCTGGCATAGATGAAGGCCCGCAATACCCAATCCGGTACGCCAAAACTGGGGAAGAGGCCTGCGAAGCCCTGCGCCAAGCCCCAAATAATGACGATATACGCACCTAATGTGCGAAACATTTGCCGACGGATCAGCTCGGCAAAAAATGCGCGCACTTTAGCCATAACAAGGTCCTCCGGTCATCACGGGAGCAGTCATGTTATCGCCCTGACTCTGAGGCCTGCCCTGCGGGGTCAGTTGCCGACAGGCTCTCACTGTCAGCCGGCGCGGCCGTGGTCTGCAGTGTCTCCAGATGGGCGGCGAGCCGGGGATTTTTGGGCAACAAAGTGGCCAGACTGCTGAAGTAGGGGATAACCCCCTCGGCCTGATTGGGCACCGGCTGCTGTGTCTTGCCGTGCCGGGCCGTGATCACGCCGTCTTCCATCAGCAAACTGGCACGATGACCGCCGTAATAGGCAGACATGCCGGTATCGATAATCACCACTTGGCCGCCGAAGCGTGGCGTGACGACATTGAGATCAGGAGTGTGCCCCAGCACCACACGGCTCGCTCCATAGTGGGTCAGCACTGCCTCGAGCGCTGGGCCCTCAACCAGCTCGTCGCCGCGGGCAAGCCCGCGATACCACAGGGGGCCAAAGTCTGCGGTGCCTAATGCTTCCCCCTCGTAGGGCTCACGATTGATCTCAGCACGAATCTGCTCGTTGATCTCCGTCAGGCTTCGGGGTAGCAACTCGACACTGAGTCCACCGTGAAGAAATAGCGTGTCATTAATGCGGATCACGGTGTTGTGGGCAGCGACCCACTCAAACAGCTCGCCACCGGGTTGCCAGGCCAGCCGGTGCTCGACGAACCCCGGAGGATGCTCTGCATACCAGTCCTTTTTAAATTGCTCATCGATCACTGGAAGATGGCTGACATCCTGCCCGTCGGCAGACAGTGTTTCTCGCTGCTGCTCGAGTGTTTGCACTACAAAGGCATAGTAGTTGTCGCGTATACGCTTCGAATTTCGCGTCTCAAAAGCTTCGTATTCCCCGGGGTGGACGTAGCGTAGGTCCCCGGTAATGTTCATGTATTCGTGGTTGCCGATCAGCAGATGCACGTACCCGCCGGCCTTTTTCGCCTGTTTCTCGAGCTTTTGCAGGTGCTGAATAATTTTGAGCGTGTCGGGGCCTCGGTCGGGGATATCGCCTACTTGCACCAGATGCGTCTCACCGGCGACCCACTTTCCGCGACGGTTAATGACGCCGGCCTCCTTGAGCACCGCCATGTAGTTGTCGTAGTCGCCGTGTATGTCGCCGATTGCCACGACTCGCCCAACTCCTTGCCAGTCGTCCTGAATCGGTGCCGCTATTGCCGGCATGAAGAATACGATCAGCCAGAGCGTAGCCAGCCAGCGCCGGATATCGCGCGGTGACAGATCGATGAAATTGGCCGTCATGGCCGTCATGGCCGACATGCCCCGATAATCTTCCGGTCCAATGTGTCGGGGTCGTCAATTACGTCATAAAAATCCTCGAGGTAGGAGACCGCTTTTTTTGAGGTGCGTTTGCTGACAATGCCGGCTTCCGCTGCCATGCCCAAGAGCGACTCACGATGAGTTTGAAAGACCTCAAGCGTGGCATCAAAAGTATCGGGCTCGACACAAAAGCCGCGATACAGGCGCTGTTTGACCGAGCGCAAGTTCAGTTTTGCGGGCGTAATGGCATAGGGCGCGTTCACGTAACCGGAAGAATCGAAGTCATAGATGATGGGCAAGTAAGGCCCATCTTCGCCGGCTTGAAACAACTTGGCGTTGTGACAGCAGCTACCCTCAGTGCTGGCAATCAGTGAAAAATCGGCATTGCCAATAAAGTAGTTGAACATGGCCATCATCGTGGCCTGCTCAGGGTCGAGCTCCGTCTTGCTGATTCGCTGCGCATCAACCGTTGCAAGGCCCAGCCTGTCTGCCAGCCGGTTTTTGTGCTCGATAAAAAACCCCGATGCGGTGCGCAGTTTTTTACCGTCTAGATCTCGATAGGTCACCTCTGCCCATCTCACGCGGTAACTCGCATCCGCGAGGGTATTCAGCATGCGGTACGCCTGATACTCCTTTCTCAAGTAGCCTCGATACCGCTTGCTGTCTCGACACTGCACAACGAGTTTCAGTTTCTTTTGGTTGGCAAACAGGGTGTCCCGGGTCTGCTTCTTCTTCAGTTCCAGCCACAGCTGTGCGTGGCTGCAGTTTTCCTTTTCGAGCCGGAAATTGCCTCTGGGCCGGTAGTTTGTCTCGATATCGACAGATCCTTCATCACTCCTGTACGACAGCGATCCCGGCGCATAGTCAGCGGCCTTGTCGCGCTTTTTATCCAGTTTTTTGAAGGGGCCCGTGAGCGTAATAGCAAGCGGTTCGTCGCTGGCAAACAGTGGGTCATGGGGTGACGATGCCGCTGCGGCAGGGGTAATGGACCCCAAGGCCAGCACGGCTTGGCAAATCATCAGAAGTGACAGATTGCTTATCGTTTTCATTGGCATCACTCTCGACACCCGATTCAGGACCCCCATGGCGATGAATCAAGTGTCTTCCGATGCTCTCAGAGCCAGAAAAACTCTGCAACACCGCAATGAGTTTGGCTGTTTGCCCGGGGGATGCAGTCCGTTGCCTCGTCTTCAGCGCGCGCATAAGATGGAATCACGCCGTATGCAGGATCGCCGGATGCGCAAGTATCTCGAAATCATCAATCACCGCACTTTCATCATTGTCGCGCTGTGCGTGCTCTCGGTGTACATGTGTCTTCGGCTTGATTATGCCTACAACGTTGACTGGATCTTTCTCAGCATCGCGGTGCTGTTTCCCCTGGTGTTTACGATTCGCGAGGCCTTCAGGCGTCGGCAGCTGGCCATTCGGGTGCTCAGTGCTCTGAAGGCGGCGATCAGCGCGTTTTATTTTGGTTTGGAAAACAACATTAAGATGCCGCTGGACGAAAAGCGCCAGATTCATGCCTTGATGCGTGCGCTGTCGGAGCGGTTTACCGAGAGTCTGAAAGATCCTGAGCATCAGGGCATGGACGAAGTCCGGGGGCTTATCCGCAAGATCTACTCGGTCAGCACACCGCAAAATAATGCGATTTCCGGTAACGCCAGCCTGAAAATGATGCGGGTCATTCAGGATATTCAGGAAAACATAGAGAGTTTGAACGGCATTAAAATGCACGGCACGCCAGTTAGCCTGCGGGCTTACCTGTTACTGTCGCTCTATTTCCTGCCGTTTATTTTTACGCCGAACCTGGTTTACAACCTGCACGATGACCCACGCTGGCTGATCTATTTGCTGAATGCTATTAACGGCTTTGTTTTGATCTCTCTCTATAACCTGCAAGATCTACTGGAAGACCCTTTTGATCAGATGGGGTTGGACGATATCAAGCTGAACGAGTTTGAGTTTTTAGAACCCGAGCCGGTGACTGAACCTATATCGCCCGCAACAACTTAGCCTTATCGTTAAACTGAGGGGCAGGACACGGCTTCGTCTGGGTGTTTGATGATCGTCAGCAGAATCTCGCCCACGCCGAAACCAAACTTGCGCATTTTTGACTCGTTGATCACCACGTTTTCACTGACGCGATACATTCGGTCATCGATTCTGACATCGATGGGCCCATCGTCGAGCTCGATCCGCAGGGTGTAATCCAGATACATGGCGTTGCCTGCCCAACGGGCCTCGCCATTACCCACCACGTCACCAGCGGTGCCAATGTAGGTCTGGTCGCCGTCAGGCGTCAGCGTCCAGATACGGGTTTGTTCCTCCCCGTCGTCAAAGACAAAATCTTCATCCAGAGTGCCTACGCCATTTTCCCAACAGCCGATAATGTCGGCTTGAAAGTGTCGAATCACCGATCCTGAAAAACCCTTTACCACCCCGTGTGCTGACAGCGACCCGCTGAAGAAGTTTTCTGGAGCAAATGCAGGCGCCTGTGCCGCATGGTCGTCTACCGATGCGGTGCTGCAGCCAAACAAGAGGGTAGCGAGGCCGACGGCGAACAGTGTCCGAAATCGATTCTCGATTAGGCGGATGCGGGCAGGTAGATGCCATCGCGGTTCTGCGCTATCGGTGTGTGGCGGGGTCAGCATTTTCATGTGCGCGTCCTGCTGGGTGCATGCAAGGCGTTACGGCGCATCGCTTCGCTCGGATCTGCGTATCAGGACATGAGACGACATCTCATGACGGGACCGTGCCCTCATGAAGCTGTCAGCCCTGAGCAGTAGTGAGGTACTCTCGGCATACCGTGCTCAAGGCGCAAACGAGGCGATGACATCGTGGTGATCAAGGCGGGCCTTCGCTGGCTGGTGGGTTTGGCGCTGTTGTTGGCGATCGATCTTTTTGCCGAGGCCATCGTGTTCGAATGGTTACAGTGGAATGGGACGACCAAGAACGATTGGTTTTTCATGCTGTGGTGGGCACTGGTTGCCCTGTGGACCCTGGTCAACGCCTATCGCGTGACCACAGCTTTGCGAGCCGGTTAATTGGGCAGCCCGCACTCACTGATTGTCGGAGACATGGGCCCTTTCTGAGTGCCGTGCCCTCCCGGGTGAAAGGAGGGCAGCTAGCGATCAATGGCCTGAGAACACCAGCATTTGCACCGGCAACAGTAGCGCCTGCATGCGCAGGATGACGGCATGAAGCACGCCTACGGTATCGACCATGTGCAGGAACAGCGTTTCACCCAGACCCAAATCGCCTGCCTCCAACAACTCGTGATTGTTGGTGTAGGCGTTAGCGATACATTTACTGCCCGGCATGACCTCGCTCAAGCCACCCTCGTATAGCGGTTCCATTACGACGGTGAGTGTCCCGGGTCGCGCCCGTTGTTGGGCGTCAAGGAGCACATCCGAGGGCTTTAACTGCCCGGCAGCGACCACCGGTTGAACCCGCGTGACTACCATGGGAATCACCGTGAAGGGCTTGGACAGACATACGACCTCGCTGATCGTGCCCGGTTTGATGACTTGCGCCGAGAGCTGGTCGAAGCCGGCCGCAATTTGGAAGCGCCCCGACTCTGGTCCCTCGGAAGGGATCAAAACGCCTGCCGGCCGCAAAATCGGGTTAACGTAGTCGCCTCGCTGCAAGAAAAACTGAGCCACCTGCCCGTCGACACCGGCATACACAACCGTTTTATCCAAGGCGACTTGTGCCTGCTCCAGCTGTCGCTGAGCGCTCTCGCGCTGAGCGGGTAGCACGTCAGAAATCTGCGTTTCGACGGCGCTGATGTTGGCTTTGGCCGCCTGAACACCGCCTTGGCGCTGGGCGACCGAATTTTCCAGTCGTTCAATTTCGATTTTACTGACGAGTTGTTGGCCCCGGGCCGAGAGCTCGCGCTTTTTGGCCAATTCGTTCTCGGTCTGTGCGAGGGCACTCTCAGCCTGCACCAAGGTTGCTTTGGCCGCCTCCAGCTGAACCTCGGCTTGTGCAAAGGCAGACGCGATTTGATCGAGTTGGCTCTCGGCGACAGCGACACCTGCGACCTGAGCGCTGTCGAGCAGGCTAAACAGAGGATCGCCGGCTTCTACACTCTCGCCATTTTTAACGAAGACCTCCTCGACGCGGCCACCGCCCTCGGGCAGAAGTGGAATAGTGCGAAAGTAGGGTCCGGCGTTCGTCGTTGAGGGGTGGTAGTAGAACACCACCGTAATCAGACTGACGGTCAAAATTAAACAGGCGGTAATGCCCCAGCGTAACTCGTACCACATGGTGAAAAACGTAATTTGATCGCCCCAGTGTTTGCCTTGCCGATAGCGGCGAAAGAGGTAGTCGGGCAGGACAGTGATCAACGAGCAGAGAATCAGTTCCAGCATGGTTACGCTTCCTCCCCCGATTTCTCAACGGCGGCGCTTTGCTGCTCAGATTGATCCGCTGTGAGCTTTTTCAGTGACTCGGAGATGCTGTTAATCGGCGTGAGAAAGTCGGGCAGCTTCAACAGCGCGAGGATCAGCGCAGCGACCCAGAAGATGTTGTTATGTGTGAATAACGCCAATAGTGCCAGCACCATGATGAGTTGCGATTGGGTATTGCTATGTTTGTGCGCCAGCTGCTCGGGTATGGCATGTAGCTTGAGGTAGAACACGCCAATGCCCAGTACGGCGAAAATGACGATGAAAATGATCGCCGAGAACAGTGGGTCACTGCCATCAGCGCCCCCTACAAATGGCGGCAGCGAATGCGGGGCGAGCGGGTGAATGGCTTCAGACATGTGGCTTTATCTCGTTATCAGTCTCGACGGTGCGCTAGGCAGCGACTTGCTGCTGTTTGCTGAATGCGTGTCGCAATTGATCGGTGGTTAGGGTTCTCAGGGCGTTTCCTTCTGAATCCAGCTGCTCAGTGAGCTGGCCATGGGGCGCATAAAGCTCGAACAGCACCAACGCGCCGTTCGGACCCCCTTGCTCCATGTGAACATCACCAGGCGGCTTTTTGGCGTAGTCGCCGGGGCGCCTAATAGCCGTATTCACCAGCTCCCCGTCTTCATAGGTTTTGACGTGAAGCTCACCCTCTAAAACCAGCGAGGTGACGTCGCACAGGTGGCGATGAAAGTGACAAAAGCTGCCCGGGTCCCAGCGGTAGAGCGCGCTGACGTGACCATCGTTATCGATGTCCAGAATCGTGCCCCAGTAACTGACGGGGTAGGGGTAATCGGGCCCCTCGTGGTAATGGTGCCAAGTCAGCTTGCTTTGATCTAACAGGTTCAGTTTTGCGGTCTCGGACATGTGACGCCATCCAATCGGAATTGAAACCTAATGATGACGGCAGACGGTGGTCAGTCAAGCCACATGGCTCAAGTTGTCGTCTTTGGCATGCGTATTGATGAAGGGGCCGTCTACGCAGATGCGTCGTCCGTCGGGGGACGCACAGGCGCCGCAAATCCCGACACCACATTTGGTGAGGTAGTCGATGGCACTGAAGATCCGGTCTGAGGTCACAAATTGGCGTTGCACCGCTTCGCTCGCGTGGATCATCGGCGCGGGTCCGCAGTTATAAAACACCATGTTGGAGAGTGCTTCTTCGCTTTGCTCAGCGAGAAAGGCAGCCAGCGCATCGCTGACTCGCCCGGCAAATCCGGCACTGCCATCATCAGTCGCCAGCGTTACGCGGCCCACCCCTTCACATTCGTCTCGGAAGTAAAGCCGATTGGCAGTCCGTGCCCCCACAAAGATGTCGGCGGGCCGGGCCTCGGTGCCAAAATCCTCGGCAATCTGATAAACCGCTGCCAAGCCGGTGCCGCCTGCAACGCAGACAATGTGCGAATCGGAGGGAGGCGATACGGGTACACCGTGGGGGCCGCGCAGATACACCGAATCACCTGGCGAGAGCTGATAGCAATGCTCTGTGAATGGGCCGACGTTGATGACCGCGAGTCGCACCGGATTGTGCGTCAGGCACGAGAAGGGTTTTTCGCCAACGCCGGGGATCCAGACAAACACGTATTCTCCAGCGCGAATGTCCAGATCGCCGTCTAATGTAACGACGGTGATGTCCTCGCACACAGTCTCGTTAGCCACCACTTGAAACGGTGTGAACGCCATGTCGATGTCGTAACGAATCTGCGCGCCGGCCTCATCGCTGCCATTGGACATATCCCGCGCCAAGTCCGCGAAGTAGCGCTGCATCTCTCGAGTGTTCATGCCGGACAACCCCGAACCGATGCCCAGGATCGTCGCGCCACACTGAGCGGCTGCGCGACAGTCCGCCGCAGAGGACAATCCTCCGCAACCAATGAGCGGTACATCGGTCGCTTCGCGAAGGGACTTCAGGGCCTTGAGCGTTGTGGGCAGCACGCCTTTGCCCGACATGCCACCCAAGCCATTACTCAGTACCGGATGACCGTGGCTTTCGGTATAGCCAGGGCCCACGGTGTTGATGGCGCAGAGCGCTGCTGCGCCGCCCTCGACAGCGGCCCGCCCGATCACGGCGATATCGTCGACATTGGGTGTCAGTTTGGGAATCACCGGAACGTCCACGGCGTTGCAGACGGCCGACACAATGTCTCTCACCATATCTGGATCCTGACCCATCGCCATGCCATAACCCGAGGCATGCGGGCAGGACAGATTGAGCTCTATTCCATCGGCCACGGGCGCCAACTGGCGAGCTACCGCGACAAATTCCTCGACCGATCCACCGAAAATAGAGACCAGCAGGAAACGATCGTTGGGGACGTTGAGCTCGCTCAGGCCGCGCAGTGCCTCCTCGACACCCGGATTAGTCAAACCTACGGCGTTGACAAAGCAACCCGGTGCGAACTGGCTGTAAACCGGCTCGCGATTGCCTAGCCGGGGCGTCAGGCCAATACTTTTCGTCGTAATGACCCCGATTTCTGGCATGGTATCCATCACGCGTTGAATGATGGCAGGGGCTGTGGTGACGATGCCGGAGGGGATCGTAAAGGGCCCTGAAAGCTGTTTGCCGAGGAACTCGGTAGTCACTGGAGCGTCTCCGTCGTGGGTGCGCAATTATAAGGTGCTCGACTCTGGCCCGTCATGGCTGGGCAAAGAAATCTGACTTTTTATGTCTCAGGTGCCACAGAAAGTGCGGGTGACTCGCTCTCCCGGCTCGGGTGCTCTGGCCCACTCGAGGTCCCCGGAGTGCCACTGAAAAGGGGATTGACCGCGTCGTAGCAATGTTTCAATCCATTCGATCTCGCCTGCTTCCGCCTGGTCTATGGCGCGCTGCACCAGATGGTTGCGTGGAATGACCACTGGATTTACCTGATTCATGGCTGCGGTGATGGCGCGGGTGTCGCCCTGATTGGCCGATCGTCTGGCCTGCCAACCCCTTGCCCAATCATTCAGGGCATCGGGTACCGAGAACAGGTCGGGTAGCGGTGAATGGGGCAGAGTGTCGTTCGCGACCTCGGTTAACCATCTGAATGCCAAAGTGAAGTCCAGCTGATCTGCGGCCAAGATGTCGTGAAAACCTTGCACCAGTGCGCCGTCATTAGTTTTTACCTCATCGAGGCCCAATTTGGCGGCCAGCCAATGCTGATGATGGGCATGGAATCGCGCAGGATATCGATCGACGATTTCTTGCGCTGTCTGCTGTGCGATCTCTGTGTCTGCGGCAATCAGTGGCAGCAAACACTCGGCCAGCACCGCGAGGTTCCAATGCATGATGCCCGGTTGGTTGGGCCAAGCGTAGCGGCCTTGCCGATCAATCGAGCTGAAGCACGCCTGCGGATCAAAATGGTCCATAAACGCACAGGGACCATAGTCAATGGTCTCACCGCACAGCAGTGCGTTATCGGTGTTCAGGACGCCGTGGACAAAACCCATCACCTGCCAGTGTGCGACCAGTTTGGCGAAACGCTCGCAGACGCTATCCAGCAGCACGGCCGCCGCAGAGCCGGCAGGCGTCTCGTTGAGCTTTGCTGGATCGCAATGTCGCGCCACCACATAGTCGACCAGTTCGGCAACGTCATCACCACCCCGAGTCATCGCAAAGTACTGGACTGTACCGACTCGCAGGTGGCTACTGGCCACTCGGGTCAGGATGGCGCCGGGCTCGATACGATTGCGAATGACGGGCTCACCGGTTGCAACCGCGGCCAAAGCGCGAGTGGTGGGAACACCCAACGCATGCATGGCCTCGGATACCACATACTCGCGGATAACGGGCCCGATGGGAGAGCGGCCGTCACCACCACGCGAATAGGCGGTGGGCCCGGCACCTTTTAACTGAATGTCGAAACGATCGCCTGAGGCGGTAACCCACTCGCCCAGCAAGGTGGCGCGACCATCACCCAGTTGCGGATTGTACTGTCCGAACTGATGGCCGGCGTAGACGGTGGCGATGGGCTGTGTGTCGGGCAGGGGCTGATTACCCGCCAACGCCTGCAGTTGCTCTGGATGAGTGTCGGGCGTGCCGGACCAGCCTAGCGCCTCTGCAAGCGATGCGTTCCAGAGCAGGAGCTGCGGTGCTGAGACCGGGTCTGGAGCTTGCGCCGTGCTGAATGCCGAACCTAGCCCGGCATAGGAATGGTCGAAGCCGGGCGTCATTGCCCGCCCTGTTTTCCTAATGAACCTTCAGCCACCGAAGAGCTTCTTGATAAGCGAGCCTGCTTTTTCTTCTACGGCGTCCTGAATCTGCTGTTTGCCCTCATTTTTCAGAATCTGCTCAGCGATCGATGCCACATCGACCTTACAGGACGCGCCAGACTCGTCTGCCAGATTGCCCGCGCAATCTACCGGCCAATCGACGCCAGCGTAGCGTTGATCGATAACGCACAAGGGGCTGACTTCCATAATGTCGTTATTGACCTGCCCTTCCATGCGGAAACCGAAGTCCATAGAGTTGAGATCGATATCGCCTGAGCCTTTCATCACGACGCCGGGCGTCGAAAAACGCAGGCGTTCGATGTCTCCCGCGCCATCGTCGAAGTCGATCCCCAGCGATAGATCGGTAATCGGGGTGTTGCTTGGCAAGCCCGAGATCGGGGGGATTTTATTCACGACGGCTACTGCGTTGCAGACCAAGCCCTGAATCGAGACTTTCTTGAGCTCCAGGTCCTGACCGGCAGCCTTCACGTCACCGTCGAGCGCGCCCACTAAATCGTCGCTGGTGACGCCCTCGGTTTCGATATCCCAGCTCATTTCGATCCGGCCTGCAGCCGCATCGGGATTGCCCACACTGGCGAGTAGTGACGCCATATTCACGCCCTTCAAACCGCCCTCTACTTCAGCTTCAACAACAGGGCGTCGGGCGTTGAGGGTCATGCGGGTATCCAGTTGCCCTTGATGCAGCACACCGCGCACATAATCGATATTGGCGACGCCGTCTCGAACGCGCATCAGCACCTGAGCGTTGGTAATCGATTGACCCGCTGCCACCAGCTCGTCTGCGGCGATGCTCAATTCTAGATCGAGGTCACGAAGCGGGCCCACGGGCAAGGGTGCGGCGACTTGCGTGCCAGTCGGTGCAGGGGAAGACTCGGCCGCCGGAGCGTCGCCGCCAGAGGCTTCAGCGACAACAGGTTGCGCGGCGGGTTGGATCTGGTCCATGTCGAGTCTCGCCGTGGTGACGTCCAGCTTGATCTCCGGGCTTTCCAGCGCTGACCAGATCAACTGTCCGGTAATGTCCCCGCCCGGCAAGGTCGCATCGAGGGTGAAATCGGCTTTCGCCGGCGTCATGACGAAAGCGCCATTCAGCGTGCTCAACACAGGCTCTGACAGTGCGCCCAATACCTCGGTGGTCAGTCCCTCGATTTCGATCTTGGTGAAGTCAGAGGCGACTTTGATCGCGCCATCTAGCGAGATATTAAGCGGCGCTGTGCTGCCGTCGCCCAAGACGGAGATGGCGCCTTCCAGCGTGATCGGTTCGTTACTGGTGTTGACGTCGCTGAGCGTCAAGGCATCGATCTCGATGGTGTTGCTTAACGTGCCATCCCGCGAGCGTTGAATCACGGTGACATTTTCGATCTGTATGGCGTCGGCGATAATCGCCACGCCCGCTATGCCGCTACTTTCGGCGAGCTGCCGATTGCGTTCCGCCGCCTTGGTTTCGCGAATCTTCTCTCCCCGTTCCTCCCACTCACGATCACTCATGATGGGTCGCGGTTCGGGCGCCGGCGGCAGGGCTTGCGGCTCGGTAATGTCGGCGGTCACGCCGGAAATCAAAATGGTGCCCACATCAACATTGCCGCCCAGCAGGGGCATTAGCGACAGGCCGACATCTAATTCATCGATTGAGGCTTTAATCAGCGAGTCGTATTCGGTTTGCGCAGGCAGATTGAGTGACGTGCCCTCCAGTCGCAATCCAAAGCGCGGAAAGAAGCTGAGCTCGGTCTCACCCTCGACGATGAATTCTCCGCCGGTACTGGCTTTGACCTGTTCTTGAGCCATGTCCAGTAGCGCTTGCTCATCGATGAACATCGGCAGCAGCACCATGGCCAAAACAATGAGTGCGAGCAGGCCGCCCGCTATCCAGAGAAGTACCAACATTGCTTGATTCCCCCGATATTCCGCAATGCCCACAGCATATCAAAGCGGAGCCGGGGGGAAAGGCCTCAGCGGGCGGTTCGCCGCTCGACGTGTTGGTCCAAAATCCGCTCCCGTTCTCGCCGTATCCCTTCGACGGTTTTCAGCTTCCACAGAGTTTCTTTTGCAAATTGGTAGGAGTGCTTCAGATCTACGATGGGGTCTGGGTAATCAATGGGATGCATTTGCCGCTCGAGCGGCGATCTCAGCCACGGTTGGTGGATGAGAGGGGTGGGCAGTCCCGCCAATTCCGGCACCCATTCGAGAATAAAACAGGCGTCGGGATCGTGGTCCAGCGACTGTTTAACCGGATTGTAGATACGGATGGTATTGATTCCCGTCACCCCCGCTTGCATTTGCATTTGTGGGTAATGGATGCCCGGTTCGAAGTCGAGAAACAGAGAGCCCAGCCAAGCGGCACCCAGCCGCCAGTCCTGCCAAAGATGATGGGTGAGAAACGAGACCACCATCGCTCGCGAGCGGAAGTTGATGTAGCCGGTCTGCTGCAAGCAGCGCATGGCCGCATCGATAAGGGGAAATCCGGTGCGACCCTCTCGCCATGCGTCGAGTCTGTCTGGATCGTGGCGACGAGGATGATCGAGATAGCCACGATTCAGGTCCTCATGCTCCATGCGACATTCCATTTCAAATTTTTGGATGAAATGACAATGCCAGTGAAGTCGGGATTCAAAGGCGGACAGGGCTCTCTGCCAGCCGCCCTGTTGTCGTCGTTGCTGCAGTGCCCGGTAGACTTGCCGCAGGCTCAGGTTCCCCCAAGCGAGGTATGGCGACAGCCGCGAGCAATGCGTGCGGCTTCCCGTTGGTTTGGAAATATGGCGTTGGTAGCCTGCAGCGCGGTCATTCAAAAAGCTGTCCAGCACTGCCGCAGCTTGGGCAAATCCGCCGCCCTGAAACTGGGGATGCTCGACTTGCCAGGCGGCGAGTCGGGCACAGCGAGCCCCTTCAAGCGACCCCGGTAGGGGTTGCGAGAGCGAACCGAGGGCTGCGAGGTCCACAGTTATCTCATCTTGCTCCATGACCTGATGCCACGAACGGTTCCATCCCCGCCGATCGCGCCGCCCACGCTGGATACCGTTGGTTTGAAATTCCTGCCAGGCGATACCTTCGGCTCGGCAGAAGGCACTGACACGCTGGTCCCGCATAAACGTGACGCCCAAACCAGTTTCTTCATAACTCAGTAAGCGTCGCACTGGCGTGTGGCGATGCAGGGCCTGCAGGATCGCTACCGTATCGCCCTCAACGACCTCGACGGTCGCACCGTGTCGCTGCAGTTCGCTGTTCATGGCCTGCAGGGATTGGGCAATGAAGTGCCAGTGACGTCCTCGATAGTGAGGGTTCTTCAGAAGCTCGGGTTCGACGACGTACAGCAATACCAGGGGCTCGCGAAGGTCGATCGCTGATGCGAGCGGTGCATGATCGCAGAGCCGCAGGTCCCGCTTGAACCAGACCACATTCACGACGCCGACACCCTGCTGGCGATGAATGGATTCACCACGGGTTGATGGTTATCCGCATCAAGTAAAGTAACGCGGCCTCGATGGATGGCGCTGTAGATCAGCCGGTAGGCGTCGCGGTCAAACACCGCAGGTTCGGCGGTGGCCAGTGCGTCGGTGGCCAGTGAGGCCGAATCGAAACAGCCATGCCAAGCCCACTGATCCACCAAATGATATTGATGTGTCGGCTGATACGCGATCGGATGGATAGTCTGCTCCTCCAGCAGCAAGGGGCCGGGAAACGGCCAGGCCGCGATGCGCTGCCGATCCAGTTGGTCCAGCAAACGGGCGTTGTGCGACTCGGCGTTCTCTTCACCCGCACAGGCGCCATCGCACCGACCCAGTTGGCGTTGGAAGCAGGCGCCTTTGCCTTTGTCCAACCCCATCATGCGCAGACACAAGGCATGATCTCTGGCCAGATTCTGCATGGTGGTGGTGATCTGATGCCGGTTGGCGAATAAGCCATAGGTGTCGGTGTGACGCTGTCCGGTGGGCGCAAAATCAATGCCGACAGGTTGTAAAAATCCCGCCGACGACTGTTCAAGCCTAATGGTCCAGAGCCGGCGGAGCCGGCGCTGGCGGCGATTGAATAATGGCACCTCCGCCTTTATCGACGCATTTTCGATAAGCAACGCGCCCACCTCACCCGAGGTCAATTCGCAGTCGATGTGTGCCACCTGAGACATGAGCCGCTGATGTCGGCCGGGCTTGCGCCCTTCGTTGACGTGCTGAGTCACGCGGCTGCGCACATCGACGCTTTTGCCGATATAGAGCAATGACCCCGCAGCGTCGTAGAAACGATAAACGCCGCTACAGCGAGGCAGGGCGTCGACGGCGTGGCCCGCGCGGGAGAAAGAGATCGTCTGGGTACCGTCGGTCATTCGGTGTTTCGCGGGTAGTTGGTTATGCCACAAGGCCTGTCCGGAATCTGTCGCCTTTATCGTGCGCGCAACGCCTGCGGCGAACCGGTTTTTGCGTAAAATCGTAGCGGTTGTCACCCGGTGCGCAAAGTTGCAGCCGGTGCTTTGGTCGCATCATCGCCATGAGGAAACAGCATGAAAGTCTGCGTCGATGAATTAAGCAAGCTGCCGGTGACCAATGTGGTTATCGAG
This sequence comes from Luminiphilus sp., assembly GCA_038151055.1. Taxonomy (GTDB): domain Bacteria; phylum Pseudomonadota; class Gammaproteobacteria; order Pseudomonadales; family Halieaceae; genus Luminiphilus. The sequence goes on along the minus strand of JAYOUT010000003.1, from coordinate 39,656 downwards.
TCCGTTGACCTGAGTCTCTACATTGCTCACGCCACTATCGCCGACGAAGAGCGCGTGATTGCTGACCGCCACGGCAAGGTGCTTAAAACGCGTAACCTGCTGGAGATGCAAAGGGCGATCAAGAAAGCCGTGAGCTGTGAGCTCTTTCTTAGGCAGCGTAGCGCTTACGATGAGATGGTGGGGCATAATCATCAGGCGACCGATAACAGTATGGAGCTACCGTTGGGTAAGGAGCCGCTGCCCGAGTGGCTGAACTGAGAGCTATCACCGGATGACAGTCAGCGCTGATCACTTCCAGTCGCCGATCTTCCCGGCTAGGTAGAGAGGTCATCCTCTGCCAGCTTGTGACCCCAGTCCCGTTTAGCCTTGAGATATTGCAGGTTGTGGTCATCGACGCCGCAGACATGCTTGACCTGTTCAATCTGCGGAACTCCCAAAGCCGTTAAGTCTTCCTGCTTCTTGGGGTTGTTGGTTAGCAGTCTCAACTTGCGCCCCTGGCCAAAATACTTGAGCAGCACTGCGGCATCAGAAAAGTCGCGGGAGTCATCAGGTAGCCCCAATGAGCGATTGGCCTGGTAGGTGTTCTCGCCCGCGTCCTGCAGCAGATAGGTGGCGGCCTTCGCCCACAGGCCAATTCCCCGGCCTTCATGGCCGGCCATGTAAATGAGGTAGCCCCCCTCGGGGTCTGCTGCAATACGATCCAGAGCGGATTCTAACTGCGGGCCGCACTCGCATCGCTTCGAGCCCAGCACGTCGCCGGTCAGGCAGCTCGAATGGACTCTGACCAGGGGGTTGTCGCTTTTCTCGGGTTCGCCAATGACCAGCACACTGTTTACCGCCATGCTCGAGGCGAGGTGTGAGAAAAGATGTTGGCCTCCCTGCTCGCGCAGCGTGCTGGCGAGGTGCTCGACTTCGCTGAGTTCAGTGCTCCTGACGCTCGCGAACCATTGCACTGTGGGGTGTTCGCTGCCTCTGGCCAGCGGCAGCGGGATTGGACCCATCAGGTTCAGGTGCAGGCCCGGACCGGGTGCGTCGGTCATTTCCACTGTGTCGCCGTCGGCATTCACGCGGAACAATTTGCCATCACGAATCAGGCGCTCGCGGATGTCAGGGTTGATGTAGGTGAACATGGTCGGCCGTACGCGACGCTCCGCCGCTGCTAGCAAAGAGGCCGGAGTATAGAGGGATTTACGGGGTTTGGCTTGGGTTTGACGAGGGACTGGGCTGTTGCTGAGTGATGCAGTGAATGCCGCCGCCCATGGCAAAGAGCGCTCTCGCGTCCACCATTCGCACGTCCCGGCCGGGATAGGCGTCACTGAGTTTTTCTTGCGCCGCCTCGTCGCGCTGATCGGCAAAGCTGGGACATATGACCCCGCCATTACAGACGTAATGGTTGATGTAGCTGTAATCCACCCAGTCGCGGTGATCCTGTAACGTCCGCGGCGCCTCGATAGCCAGCGTCTTCAGACCCGCTTCCTCGAATTGCTGTGACAGCTGCTCCCACAAGGCAAAGTCGGGATGCTGCTCCTCGGTTTGTCGGTGTAGAAGAACCCGGCCGTCCGGTACAAAGCAGGCCACGATGTCGACATGGCCCTTTGTCCCGTTGAGAAAATTATCGCGCCACAGCCCCTTCGGCAGCCAGATAGCGCGCTGGGTGCCGAGCGCAGCGTGAATGTCTTGGGTCAGCTGGTCCCGGTCTTGGTCGGGATTGCGGGCGGGGTCTAACTGCACTGTTTCTGTCAGCAGCACAGTACCTTTGCCGTCAACGTGAATGCCACCGCCTTCGTTGACGATCGCGGTGCGCTCGATTGGCACGCCCACGTGGTGTCCGATGAACGCTGCAATGGCGTCGTCGTGCTCCCATTCAAATTCTGTGTTTTGTCCCCAGCCGTTAAAACGCCAGTCGATGGCGCGGAGACCGGTGTCGTCAGTCACAAAGGTCGGGCCGATATCTCGTAGCCAAGCGTCGTTCAGCATGGCGGGTATCACGTCGATGGTCTCGGACAGCAGTTTTTTCGCAGTGGTCAGATCGTCTGGATGACACAGCATGCGCACCGGCTCGTGATCACTGATGGTATTCGCGACCAGAGCCCATGCCCGCTGCACGCTCTCCCGGTTCAGACCCGACTCGGCATAGCTGTCTCTTGGAAAGCCCATCCATGTGGCGTCGTGATCGCACCACTCGGGCGGCATGTGCCGCGAAGCGCTCATGGCTTGATACCGGGTATTCCCCCGAGCTCTGCTGTTCCGTCGGCTTGTCGCGGGTTCGCTTTGGGTTCAGTCAACGCACCGTAGGTATCAGGCCGCCGAGTGGCAAAGAAGGGAAATAAGGTAAGCCAGTCATCCCGCTGCCCCAGATCGACTTCGGCCACCAGTGCGGCAGCCTCGTCTCTGGGTGCTTCAACCAAGACGCGGCCGAAGGGATCAATCAGGCAACTGGCACCATAAAAGGTGATCAACCCCTCGGAGCCATAACGATTGGGCAGAGCGATAAACAGACCGTTGGCTGCCGCGTGACCGGTGACAACGCGCCTCAACAGCGGCGCCGTATCGAATTCGGGGTGGTCCGGCTCGGAGCCAATGGCAGTGGGGTAGCACAGCACATCGGCGCCGCGGAGCGCGTAACAGCGAGCCACCTCGGGAAACCATTCGTCCCAACAGGTGGGGTTTCCGACCTTTAGGTCCTGCCCGTCCAGGGTCAGGGTGTGGACCGGGTAGGGGTCATCTGCAGGACCCTCAGCAAAGTAGTGATCCTCGAAGTAACCTTCGGTCACCGGGATGTGCAGCTTGCGCGTGCGCCCCACGCATTCCCCGGTGGGTGCAACGATTGCCGATGTATTGAGACCACGCTGATCCTCGGCTCCCGAGCGCTCGAACAGCGATATCTGCACATGGACGTCACACTCTCTCGCCAACTCTCTTGCCAGCGAGAGACTGGGTCCACTCTCGAGATCTTCTGCGGTGGCGTCAGCCGGCCCGTCGGGCCGGGTATCTGCCGGATAGCGACTGAGCGTGAGTTCCGGCAGAAAAACGACGTTGGCGCCGGCGCCCGCGCAAGCGGTGACACCCTCTCGCAGTTGCTCCCGGTGGGTCGCCTCCGACTCAAACCATCGGGTTTGGACGAGGCCAATGCGGGTGGTGCGGGATTCGCGTCCGGGAATAGGGCAGGGGCTCGGCAAAGCCCTTTGGGTGATGAGTTTCATGTGGGCCGCCTCGTTATCATGCGACCAGAGTAGGGGGCAAGGCTGTGCGCCTCAAGTGCCCCCTTGGGGGTAGTCAGGGGGCAGGCGACGCTGCGCCCGGAGGGAACCCTGCTAAAACTCTGACCGCGGCACTGTCGAGCGCTGCCTGATCGCGGATGGTTTCCTCTTTCAGTTTGGATTGGGTCACGCTGCGCCACACAGACGCGTTCTCAACCGGATCGATCATGTCGATAATGAATGTGCCCTGAGTGTATTCGGTCACGCGCACGTCGGTTTGGTTCATGCAGTTGTAGCAGTTGTACATGGCGTAACGGTTGTAGCGGCTGTAACCGACAGAAGCCCCGTAGGACGGGTTGTTGTAGGTTTTGACATCCGTTTTATCCATCAGGTTTAAGTGCCAACTCAGCAGTAAATCCGCATCAGCCGTTTTATCGACAAAAACGAACCCCCTCGCCTCGAGTGCCGACCTCAGTGCCGCATCGATGCGATCTCTCTGAAAGTCGGTTAGCTCCGTGGGGTTGTTGCCCGTGACCTCGCCGCTCATCGCATAAAAGCCGATTGTTTTGGGTTGGCTGAAGTTATAGTCAGGCGCGAAATCCACCACGGGCTCTGGTGGTTTGGTGGCGCACGAGGCAAGTGTCAGTGCCACTAATGCAGACATAGCGAGACGAATGAGCTTCACAACGGACTCCAACATGAAAATTCAACTCGCGCTAATGTAGCAGGGTTGGCAACGCATGCCAGTGCCAATGGTGACGCTCGCCGGCCAGCGAGTCACGCCATCGGTCGCCCCAACGCCTTTGGAGACTGCTGGTGCGCCTCGCGTAGGAGTGCAGGGTGCGAGAAGAAACTCGTGGATTCCGTGGGTACTGGCTCAGCGGCAATCTGCCAGCGCCAGCTGAATCGCCAGAACGTGGTCTCTGATCAGTTGCGGTTGCGCCTGCAGAAGTTGGTCTCGTTGGCGCCGCCATTGATCGTAGGGGCGACTCAGTGACGGCTCTAGCGCGCCTTCCAACGCCTGAATGGGCGTTAGCAAAAGTTCCTGTCGCTGGCGCAGCGCCACCAGCCACGGCTGCACCCCGCCGGCAAAATACTTCGCCACAATCTGCTCAAACGCCCTCGACCGCTCGGTGGGTTGACCGTAGGGGCAGAGCGTTGCCGCCCAGGTAACTTGACTGATCAATTGAGTTGCACGGTCTAAGGTTCGTTGCACTTGGCTATACGCCATCAACAGCGCACCGCCGTCTCCGGCTCTTAACTCACTCAGCCGTAGCTCAAAATCACGGTTACTGGCGGTCCAGTCGCCTGCCAACCAACGCGAGGTCATTGCGCGCAATTGCGTCAGTGTGGCGGCGATCTGACTGTTGGTATCCGATGGATAGTTACCCAAGGAAGCGGGCCGTTCCCAAAATTGCTGCCACTCGGGTCCGGCGAGCACTGCACTCACAATGGACCCCGATAGGCCGGCTTCCCGGTCCTCGCTGACCTGCAACAAAGTGTCGGCTAGATCATCATCGCCCCGCTGCCGAAGTCGCTCGATGCAGGCGGGCGCCAGTTCTAGAAATTCGAGGTCGAGAAGCAGCCGCTGCGACGGCGATGCGGTGCGTCCTAGTTGGGTATTGCGTCGCCCCAGATTGACCTGCAGTGCACAGCCGGACAAGGATAGAAAATCGATGAGGTCTATTTGCGTGGCAGGATTATCGATTGTGATCGCGGCGTCTGGCAGGTCCAGCCAAGTAGCCTCCTCTGCAGGCGCAGGCTGGGGTGTGCCGACAACATTCGATAAGCGACTGAGATAATCATTCAGTTTGTCAGGGCCCGTTGCCGCGCCGCCACAGCTGCTCAACGCCAGCAAGCACGTCAGTGCCGGCAAACAGGCTAAAAGAAGGTTGCGCATTGTTAGCCGTCGAGCGCTGCCTTGGTATCGACTCTCCAGCGGTGCAGGTGCTGCAATGATTCATCGGGCGTCATGCGGGCAGCCCATTTCGCAAAATCGATCGCCACCATCAAATCGATGTCGGCAAAAGAGACGTGATCTCCGGCGAGGAACGTTCGTGAGGCCAGCACACCATTGAGCATCGAGAAGGCCTCTGCGAGTCGCATGCGACCCCGCTCAGCGAGCTCTGGTAGCTGGGCAACGTTGACAGGCCCGGGCAGCGCCCGATCGACATAATTGGGATGCGCATTACGGAAGGCGTCGGCAATGGCGCTGAACACTTCACCAAACAATCTGTGATTCCAGTTCAGGATCATGGCGCGTTCCTCAGACGTGCGGCCCAACAGGGGTTTGTCTGGGAAGACTTCCTCGAGGTAGTGGACAATGGCAATGACAGCGCTCAGCACGGCGCCGTTATCCAGCACCAGAGCGGGAACCGTGGCTTCGGGCACCAGCGCGCGATAGGCGTCACCCAGCTGCTCTTCCTTACCAAGATCGATCTGCACCGTCTCCAATGAAATCCCTTTGTAGGCCATAAACAGGCCGACACGTGCGGGGTTGGGTGCCGCGTCGAAGGTATACAGTTTCATATCGGGGGTCCTCTGTGCGTAGCGCCCCAGTATAACGGCCGCGCTTGAGTGGCTTGACTGTGTTTTCGATCGTTTTCGCAACCGCTATACTCCGCGGCCGACCGATAGGAGATTGCACCATGCGCTTGTTTTTGATCCTTTTACTGACCCCGATGGTGGCCGTGGCGCTCGACCTGACCGACCAGCAGCGGGCCGATATCGAATCTCGTATCCAGCCTTTCTCCGAAGTCTGTGTCCAGGGTGAGGCGTGTGGCGGTGGCGAAGCGATGGCCACTAGTGCCGGTCGATCTGGAGAAGATGTCTACAACGGTGCCTGCATGGCCTGTCATGCTGCCGGCATTGCCGGTGCGCCTGCAGTGGGCGATCAGGTGGCGTGGGCAGACCGAATTGGTAAGGGCATGGATGCGCTCTATGACAGCGGCATTAACGGTGTCGCGGGAACGGGCATGATTGCCCGAGGCGGTTGTGCCGATTGCAGCGATGACGAAATCCGGGCGGCCGTCGATTTTATGGTGGACGGCAGCCGCTAGTAGCGGGTCCCGGCGGCCCCGTCGGGCATTTCGCGATACGAGAGCGCGGCATAAATGTGCTCTCGTGTAACGCCCTCACTTTCATTCATATCAGCAATGGTCCGCGCGACGCGCAAGCGTCGGTGAGCGCTCCTCGCAGACAGCTTCATTTTCTCCAGCACCTCACCAAACCAGGTGCGTGTTCCACTCGACAGGGCGCAGGCATCCAGTAACCCATCTCCTGCCAGATCTCTGTTTGGGCAGCCTTGCCTAGCCTGCTGTTTACGACGGGCGTGTGCGACTCGTTCTCGTGCTGAGTGAGAAGCGTCTTGCTCCTGTTGATGACTGAGCAGATGCGTGGAGGCGGGTTTGGATAGCGTGATGTGGAGGTCAATACGATCCAGTAAGGGCCCTGAGACACCCTGACGGTAGCGCCAGATTCGATCGGGCGTGCAGCGACAATGTTGCTCGTCGCTCCCCGCGAAGCCGCAAGGGCAGGGGTTCATTGCGGCGACCAGTTGAAAGCGCGCCGGGTATCGGTGCTGATGCTCAGCCCTCGATACGCAGATTTCTCCACTCTCCAAAGGCTGCCGAAGTTGATTCAGAACCGCCCGCGGAAACTCCGTCAACTCGTCGAGAAAAAGCACCCCTCCGTGCGCCATGGAAATCTCCCCCGGTGTGGCACGTGCAGTGCCGCCAATCAAGGCTGCGATACTGCTCGAGTGGTGTGGTGCTCTGAACTCGGGGTGGTGGGTAGGCGGCAAGCCTACCAGATCCCTGAGCAACCACAGTTCCTCCTGCGTCGCAGGATCGAGTTCCGGCAGTAGTCCCGCGAGTACCGATGCGGACAGAGTCTTGCCGACGCCGGGTGGGCCGGTCATGAGTAGGTGATGACCACCGGCCGCGGCCAGCTCCAGAGCGCGACAAAGTGATGATTGCCCTTTGATTTGTGACAGGTCCGGGTAGCTCGGTTGGGTAACCAGTATGTCGGCAGCGCGGGTAAGGTCAGGTTCGGGTTCTTTCAACGCCGCACAAAGTGTCAGCAGGTCAGTAGCCGCAATGATCCGACTCCCCGCCACCGCCGCAAGCTGCGCAGCACCCTCTCTGGCTACGCATAAGTCTCGCTGGTCTGTGGTGGTCGCAAGTGTGGCCGCCAGCGCGCCGCGCGCGGGTCTGATAGCACCATCTAGCCCCAACTCGCCCAGAAACTCGCGGTCTCGCGCGGCCTCAGACGGTAACTGTCCCGAAGCGAGTAGCAGACCGATGGCGATCGGTAGGTCAAAGCCGGCGCCTTGCTTGGGATGATCTGTGGGCGCGAGGTTGACGGCAATGTTGTAATCGGGCCACTTCAGGTGAGAGCTGACGATGGCGCTGCGCACGCGACTGCGGATTTCGCGCGAGGCCGCATCGGACATGCCAACGACTTGAAAGGCAGGCAGCCCGCTACTCATGTGGATTTCAACGGTGACCGGCAGCGCGCTCAGGCCCGATTGGCTGCGGGTTCGAACAAATGCGAGGTGCATGGATCATCCTTGATCGTGTCGCTATCGGCGTGTGGTGAGAGGCTTGCCTGTCAGTGTCTATCCTTGGGGTTTAGCGAGGCGCGGCAGGCGAGTGTGCCGCGCAAGAACAGCAGTGTCGTTAAAGCGTTTTGTCTTCGCTCTCAGTGGCGAGTGCCTTATCCAGTTCAGCCAATTTCTTTTCCAATAGCTCGAGGCGTTCTCGTGTGCGCTGCAGGACAGCCGCTTGCGCATCGAACTCCTCTCGACTCACGACATCGAGTCGCGACAGAGCCGACTGCAACAGGCCTTTAGCATTGCGGTCTATTTGCTGAAATACCGGGTCCTCGCCTTTGATCAGGCGGTCGAACAGCGAGGCGCCGCCGCGCGTCTCCGATTGCTGCTTGTCCATGACATCACTCTTTAGCCATCTCCTGTGTTCACAAAATGTAGCGCACTGCCCAATCAGCTGACAGAGCAAATCGCGCCAAAAGTGGTGCGTGGTGCGCACTTCTTTGGTGCGACCTGTGCCGCGGTGTGCACCGGCACTAAACCAATGGCTAGCGTGAAAATCGACTAACCATCGGAAACAAAACATTTTTTTTGATGTTGGCCCGCTCGTCGCTATTCACGGAGCGGGGGCAAGGTGTGGTTAGCGCCAAGCAACCACGAGCCAAAAGTTATGACAACGCAACACAAAGCTTCGTTACGTAGGAGACATTGAATGAAGGTTTTAAAATATGCTCTTCCCGCACTGGCCATTGCCGGTACCACGAGTTTCACCGCCCCCGTGGCACAGGCCGCTGAGATCAGCGGTAATGTAGCGCTGGTGTCCGACTACAAGTTCCGCGGTATTTCACAGTCAGACAGCAAGCCGTCGATTCAGGGCGGATTTGATATCGCGTTCGATTCTGGTTTTTACCTCGGCACGTGGGGTGCGGCGGTGGACTTCGACTGCGCGATTGACACCTGTGGCGGTGCGAACGGTGGTCTTGAGCTCGACTACTACGGCGGTTACTCGCACAGCTTTGACGGTGGTCTGGGTATCGACGTGGGCTACATCTACTACGACTACCCTCAGGACGAGGGCATCTTGGGAGACTACGAAGAGGTCTACGCCAACATCAGCTTCGGTGGTTTTTCGGCTGGGGCCGCCTTCTCTGACGAGTACTGGTTTGAAACCGGTGAAATCGTTTACCTGAAAGCGGGTTACGACCTCACGTTGCCCGGTGACTGGGGCCTCAGCTTCTTGGTCGGCCAAGTCGACTATGACGTGGCCAGCTACGTCGAGACCGACAAGCACGTCCACTGGTTAATCGGCTTAAGTAAGTCTTGGCAGGGTATCGACTGGAGCCTGACCTACGAGGATACCGACGTCGAGAAGAATGAGTGCTACGGCTACGACTGGTGTGATGCAGCGCTAATTTTCGGAATGGCCAAGAGCCTGTAACGCAGACGCCGCCCGCGAGGGCGGTTTTTATAGGAGGTTGCCATGAAATTGGTTACTGCAGTGATTAAGCCATTTAAGTTGGATGACGTGCGCGAGGCGCTCTCCACGATTGGCGTTCAGGGAATTACGGTGAGCGAGGTCAAAGGCTTCGGTCGCCAGAAGGGCCACACCGAGCTGTACCGTGGCGCTGAGTACGTTGTTGATTTCCTACCCAAGGTCAAAATCGACATTGCCATCGCGGATGGCATGGTCGATCAGACCATTGAGGCCATTTCTAAGGCCGCACAAACCGGCAAGATCGGGGACGGCAAGATCTTTGTTTCTTCCCTTGAGCATGTCACCCGCATCCGAACCGGCGAGACCGGCGAAGAAGCGCTGTAATTCTGAGCCTTGGAGAACATACTCATGGAATACGATATTTTTCAGTTGCAGTACGCGCTGGACACTTTCTACTTCCTCGTTTGTGGTGCACTGGTCATGTGGATGGCCGCTGGATTCGCCATGCTCGAGGCTGGACTGGTCCGGTCTAAGAATACGGTCGAAATTCTGACCAAAAACGTCACGCTGTTTGCAGTGGCTTGCATCATGTACATGGTGGTGGGCTACAGCATCATGTACGGCGGCGATATCTTCCTCAGCACGATCACCGGATCGGGCGCCGTTGAAGGCGGTGAGGAAAACGCCACTTACGCGCCGTCGGCGGACTTCTTTTTCCAGGTGGTCTTTGTCGCCACGGCGATGTCCATCGTGTCTGGCGCAGTTGCTGAGCGCATGAAGCTTTTTGCCTTCCTCGCCTTCGCGGTCGTCATGACCGGTTTCATTTACCCGATGGAGGGTAGCTGGACCTGGGGCGGTAACCCGGTATTCGGCATGTACACGCTGGGCGATCTGGGCTTCCTTGACTTTGCCGGTAGCGGCATTGTGCACATGGCCGGTGCGGCGGCCGCCTTGGCGGGTGTCATTCTGGTCGGTGCTCGCAAGGGCAAGTACGGCCCGAACGGCGAAGTGAACGCCATCCCCGGTGCGAACCTGCCTCTGGCAACGCTCGGCACCTTCATCCTCTGGTTGGGATGGTTCGGCTTTAACGGCGGTTCGGTGCTGGCAACTGCGTCTGTCGATTCCGCCAACGCGGTAGCGGTGGTCTTTATGAATACTAACCTCGCTGCGGCGGGTGGGTGCATTGGCGCGCTAATCGTCGCCAAGCTGCTGTTTGGCAAGGCCGACCTGACTATGGCCCTCAACGGATGCCTGGCGGGTCTTGTTGCGATCACTGCAGGCCCCGATACACCCTCTGCGCTGCAAGCCACCATTTTCGGTGCCCTGGGTGGTGTGCTGGTGGTCTTCTCGATCACGACCCTCGACAAGCTCAAGATCGATGACCCGGTTGGTGCAATCTCTGTGCACGGAGTCGTCGGTCTGCTCGGTCTGCTGCTGGTTCCGGTCACTAACGACGGTTCAAGCTTCTCTGGCCAGATCATCGGTGCGCTGACCATCTTCGGCTGGGTCTTCGTCGCCTCGTTCATCACTTTCTTCGTGATCAAGATGGTTCTCGGACTGCGGGTCTCCGAAGAGGAAGAGTACGAAGGCGCCGACCTCAGCGAATGCGGTATGGAAGCCTATCCGGAGTTTGCCGGAGCGAAGTAATTACCCTGTCCTCTCATGGCAGTTTGGGCCCCTTAGGGGCCCTTTTTTTTGCCCAAGGATTGCGAAAAAACGCAGGGCGATCATAATGGCGGCGACTGACACTGGAACCTTGCTATGAAACTCGTCACAGCCATCATCAAGCCTTTCAAAATGGATGACGTGCGTGCGGCACTGTCAGATATTGGGGTACAGGGCGTGACTGTCACGGAAGTCAAAGGCTTCGGTCGCCAGCGCGGCCACACGGAGCTTTACCGTGGCGCTGAGTATGTCGTGGATTTCCTACCCAAACTGAAGCTGGAGATTGCAGCGCCCGAAGAGCAGGTTGAAGCGATTGTCGAGGCGATCATAGCCTCAGCCAGCACCGGTAAAATCGGCGATGGCAAAATTTTTGTCGCGCCGCTAGAACAGGTTGTTCGCATTCGTACCGGTGAAACTGGCGTCGAGGCCATCTGAAGCCTCTGCAGCTATTGATCGCGCCCTGTTAGCTCTCCAATAACGCCGGGCAGGTCCGCTAGCTTCTTCACTACTCTTGCTGCCACGCTACTTTTCTCGCCGGCGGGATTGAACCAGATAGCTGTCGCGCCAGCCGAGACGGCGCCTGAGACATCATTGTCATGGCAATCGCCGACATGAATCACCTCTGAAGCCTCCACACCCGCCTGAGCGAAGGCTCGATTGAATAGCGCCGGATCCGGCTTACTGATACCAAATTCCTCGGCGCGCCAGGCGTGGTCGAAACACGGGCCGATCGGTGTCTTATAGACGTCGGCATTGCCGTTAGTCAGCGCGCCCAGCTGATATTGCTCGCCCAATGCAGTCAGTACTGATACGGCGCCTTCGTAAACCGATACATTGTGCCGCTCCGAGAGAAAAGCATTAAACGCCTCGTCCGCCGCCAGCGCAGATTCCTCTGAAGGGACGCCGTGGTGCTGCAACAGCCGGTCGATGAAAACCTGCCGAAACGCGCTGATGTGATGCACCAGTTCGGGTCGATCCTTCAACAGTGTCTGCCGTATTGTTGCCAATTCCGATGACGGCGTCGTCGCGAGTGATAAATGAGGGTAGCGCATGGCAAGGGATTGCCATTGGGCTCGTTCTGCTGCTTCAAGGGCGGGACGGACGTCCCACAGCGTGTCATCCAGATCAAACGTGATCAGCCGAACGGGGCGAGCGGGCGCAGGTTCAAGGGTCACGGCGTTAGTGGTGCCGGCGCATTAACAATCAGGCAGCGCTGGGCAGCTGCCCAATCACTTCCGCGAGATAGTCGAGGAATAGCGTGCCGTCCTCAGGCCGGTAGCGTTGAGCGTCTTGTGAGCCGACGGCCAGTGCACCAATGACTTCATCGCCGCGACGCACCAGCGCGAGCGCTGCCGAACCCTCGGTGCGCTCAGTGCCAAACAGCAGAGCCATCTCCTCGGGCCGCAGGATGCCGGAAAAGCTGTCACCCTGACGGATCAGGCGGGTTGCCACCGCTAAGGGATCGGAATTCCCCTCGGTGTTCCCGGCCCAGATCAGTGCGCCCATTTGGGCCTGAAAGGACTGTTGTAATTGGTCCACCCAGGCTTCGCTCAGCGCCTCGCGATCTGCCGCGGAGAGCAGCGCTAGGATGGTTCGACGGGTCGCCTCCAGCAGCCGGTCATTTTCTCTACCGATATCGGACAGCTCGGCAATTTTTTGTCGGGAGTTGATGTTGCGCTCGCGCAGCACACTCACCTGACGCTCCACCAGCGATACAGCGCCCTCGCCTCCATGGGGCAGATTAAGCACCGCCAATAGGCCCGGACGGTCCTGTAAAAAGTTCGGGTTGGCCTTGAGGAAGGCTTCGACGTCTTTAGGATCTAAGGATTCGCACATCCGCTCATTCACTCTGTGTCTGTTAATCGAGTCGCCGCCTTCAGGCAGGCCCGCTCACCACTCAGCCTCGCAGCGAGATGGTACCGTCAAACACGGACGCAGTGGGTCCGCCCAGCCAAACCGGGCTGCTGCCTCCCTCCCATGAGACAGTCAGCTTGCCGCCAGGCAATTGCAGGGTGACATCCGAATCCAGCAATCCCAGTTGCATGCCGTGCACCGCGGCAGCGCAGGCGCCGGATCCGCAGGCTTCTGTCTCGCCAACCCCGCGCTCGTAAACCCGCAATTTAGCGTCGGTGCGGGAGTTCACCTGCAAGAAGCCGACATTGACCCGATCAGGAAAACGCTCGTGAGATTCAATCAGCGGGCCCAGTGAGCCGACCGGCGCACTGTCGCAATCATCGACCATTAAAATGGCATGGGGATTCCCCATAGACAAAACCCCGACCGAGAGATGCTGGCCCTGCACCGCCAGCGGATATTGCGCGGCCGTCTCTGCGACGGAAAAAGGCACCGATTCCGGATCGAACTTGGGCGCCGCCAGGCCGGCAAATACCCGACCATCTTCGGTTATCGATAACGAGAGGGGTTCGCCATCAGTCAGCAACGTGAGTTCCCGCTGCCGCGTCAGCTTCTTCTCCCGCAAAAAGCGACCAACGCAACGCGCGCCGTTGCCGCACTGTCCGGCGCGCGACCCGTCCGCGTTGAAAATGCTGTACCGAAAGTCGGCGTCCGGATCATCCGGGGGGCTGAGCAACAGCACCTGATCACAGCCTATACCTCTGCGCCGGTCGGCAATGCGTTTGATGTGCGCAGCGCTTAGGTCGACAGCTTGCGTGACGGCATCGATGACGACGAAGTCGTTGCCCGCGCCCTGCATTTTGCTAAATGACAGCTTCACGCGTTCCTCTCTGGCAGCAGGCTCTCACGCTGCCATAAATCGTTTAACGCTTCCCGCTCACCGATCACATGGACGGCGTCGTGGTCGACCATGACTTCGGCCACTTTAGGCCGACTATTGTAGTGCGACGCCATGGTAAAGCCGTAAGCACCTGCGCCCATGACGGCGAGCAGATCGCCCTCAGAGAGCGTCAGCTGTCTGTCTTTGCCGAGAAAATCTCCCGTTTCACAGATCGGGCCCACGATGTCCCAGGTTAGTGCCTCACCCTGATGTGGCGTCACGGGCTGAATATCCTGCCACGCGCTGTAAAGGGCGGGTCTCAGTAGATCGTTCATCGCGCCATCAACGATCGCGAAGTTTCGGGCGGTGCTCGGCTTCAAATAGAGGACCTTGGTAAGCAATACGCCGGCCAGTGCAACGATTGATCGACCCGGCTCCAGTACCAGCTCGCATCCCCGGGTATCGAGGTGTGCCGACAGCGCTGAAAGGTAGTCTTGAATGGAGGGTGCGTGTTCGTCGTAGCTCACCCCGAGGCCGCCACCGAGATCAAGATGCTTGAGTTCAATCCCCTCGCCAGCGAGCTCATCGAAAAGCTCCAGAAGACAGTCCAGCGAGGCAATGAACGGCGCCACGTCGAGAATCTGGCTGCCAATGTGGCAGTCGATGCCGACGGGTATCAATGCGGAGCTCGCATGTGCGGCGCGATAAAGCCGCCGGGCAGTCTCGATATCGACACCAAATTTATTCTCTTTTAAGCCAGTAGAGATATAGGGATGGGTGCCCGCGTCGACGTCGGGATTCACCCTAATCGATATCGGCGCCGACTGACCTACGCTGTCGGCAACTGCAGCTAGCGCCATCATCTCGGCCTCGGATTCGATGTTGAAGCAGCGGATGCCGAGCTCCAGCGCGCGTTGCATTTCCTGAGAGGTTTTGCCGACACCGGAAAAAACGGTTTTGCCCGCGTCGCCGCCCGCTGCGACGACTCTCTCGAGCTCACCGACCGATACCACGTCGAAACCGGCGCCCAGCTGGGCCAGCACGTTGAGTACCGCGAGGTTGGAGTTGGCTTTGACCGCGTAGCAAATCAAGTGAGGTCGATCTGATAGTGCGGATTGATAGGCGAGAAACGCCTGCTCAATAGACTGCCGTGAGTAGACGTAGGTCGGTGTACCATACTCGCTGGCGATCGCCTCGAGTGAGACGCCCTCGCAGAAAAGGGAGCCGCTCCGCTGTGCAAAGCCGGACATCAGGAACCCGTCGTCGCTGAGCCGTCTGAATCAGCGGGCCGCAGAGGTCCCTGTTGACCACAGGCGGTCAGCCAGACGCAGAGCAATAGGGCGGCTACGGACTTCACGGTTTGACCTCGACAAAAGCGGCAGTATAACAGCGCACAAGCCGTGCACTCATCGCAGCGACTGAGTGTATGCGTGATGCAAGGGGCGCGACGAACTTAAGCAAGACGAACTTCAGCAAAGGGCAGCGATGTATGGCGAGCAATGATTATTACGAACAGATTGATGAGA
>JAYOUT010000003.1:0-24447 GCA_038151055.1 Luminiphilus sp. | reverse complement strand
AGCAAAGGGCAGCGATGTATGGCGAGCAATGATTATTACGAACAGATTGATGAGACTTTCGAGGCGGTAGAAACCGCGCTGGAGGGGTTGCCCGATGATGTCGATATCCGCTGCGCTGAAGGCGTCATCAACGCCACATTCAGTAACGGTGTGGTCTTTGTGTTCAGTCGACAACCGCCTACCGAACAACTGTGGTTGGCAACACCGGGCGGCGGCTTCCACTATGTCTGGGAAGATCAAAGTGGCGCCTGGCGCGATACCAAGACCGATGAGTCCTTTCATGAATTTTTGGTATCGGAGCTGAAGACACACACAGGGCTACAGCTACGATGGGATGGTGATGAGGGCGCTGGCGACTAGTCTTGTCGCGGCCTCGGTGATCGGTGCTCCGCTCCACGCCACCGCACAGTCAGAGCCGCTACAGATCTCCAATCTTTCTCCGTTGGCATCGCTCAGGGCACTGCCCCGACAGCGCGATGCGCAGACTCTACCGGGGCTGAGTTGGGCGGTATCGGGGACGATCTCCAATCACTTCACTGTCCAGAACGGCAGCGGTGAATCGCTGCTGCTAGACGGTCAAACAGATACCCTCGCATTGTCACTCAGATATGGTTTTGCACCCGGGTGGGATGTTGAAGCGTTCTTGCCATGGCGCCATCACTCCGGCGGATTTACCGACCAGCTGATTTCAGACTGGCACCGCATTTTCGGCTTGCCAGACGGGAATCGGAGCGACTATCCCATCGACGCGTTGCGTTATGAGTTATTGCAGGGTGATCATCAGGCGCAGCTGACGCAGTCAGCGTCGGGTCTTGGGGATATAGAGCTTTCAGTGAGCCGAACCATCGCCGACATCGATGGCGGGCAGCTCGCCGCCAGTGTTGGAATTAAAGCGGCCAGCGGTGATGATTCGGAATGGCTCGGCAGTGGCGAAGCCGATCTCTTTGCTTTGTTGCGCTTCAGCGGCCCGCAGCGAGGTGATTGGCCCATCTGGTGGCACGGTCAAATCGGCGGGACCCGAGCGGGAGAAACGGATTTATTGGGCGCTCAGCAACGCCGTTCGCTGTGGTTCGCGGGGCTTTCTGTTGAATGGCGTTTTGCCCAGAGTTGGTCTGTGGTAGCACAAGTCGATGCACATAGCGCATTGCTTCGTGGGGAGCTTGATGCGATCAGCGAGCCTGCGGCGATGTTGAGTACAGCGCTCCGCTGGCGGCCTTCGGCACAGTGGATGGTCGATTTTGGCTTTAGCGAGGACGTCGTGGTTGAGGCCTCACCGGATATCACTTTTCTGGTAAATGCGCGGTGGTCGCCAGGTCGTGGCTCGCCGCCCCGGGCGGCGCTGGATTAGCGGTTGCTCAGTGCGGATTTGGCGGCTTCTACTGCCTGTCTGACTTGTGCGGGCGCCGTGCCGCCAAAGTGATCTCGGGCGGCAACCGAGCCGTCGAGCGTCAGGACATCAAAAACATCGGCCGCGATGTCGGGGTGAAAGCCCTGCAACGACTCCAGTGTCAGATCA
Organism: Luminiphilus sp.; assembly: GCA_038151055.1. Taxonomy (GTDB): domain Bacteria; phylum Pseudomonadota; class Gammaproteobacteria; order Pseudomonadales; family Halieaceae; genus Luminiphilus. The sequence goes on along the minus strand of JAYOUT010000003.1, from coordinate 22,931 downwards.
GCAAGGTCACAGTCGGCCGCAACGCAATGCGCCACCGCCTTGCCGACCACCTCATGCGCGTCCCTGAAAGGGACACCCAAACGAACGAGATAGTCCGCCAGATCCGTGGCAGTAGAAAAACCAGCGAGTGCAGCCTGACGCATGGCTTGCTCATTGGCCTCCATGGCCGGGATCATGTCGGCGAAGGCTCTGAGGCAGTCCTTGAGTGTTTCTACGGTGTCAAACAAGGCCTCTTTGTCTTCCTGATTGTCCTTGTTGTAGGCGAGTGGCTGGGCTTTCATCAGCGTCAACAGGGCTACCAAATTGCCCGTGGCGCGCCCCGACTTGCCTCTGACTAATTCGGGCACATCTGGGTTCTTCTTTTGCGGCATGATCGACGAGCCGGTGCAGAAGCGATCTGGCAGCGAAATAAAGCCGAACTGCGCCGAGGTCCATAAGATCAGCTCTTCCGAGATGCGAGAGAGATGATTCATCAGCAGTGCCGCCGTGGCACAAAACTCGATAGCAAAATCCCGATCTGCCACGCTGTCCAGCGAGTTGCGCGTGGGCTCGTCAAACCCGAGCGCAGCGGCCGTGGCGTCCCGGTCGATGGGGAACGTCGTGCCCGCTAGCGCTGCGGCACCGAGAGGTGAGGCATTGAGGCGCTTGCGGCAATCCCTGAGGCGGCTGTCATCGCGCTCAAGCATTTCGTACCAGGCCATCAGGTGGTGTCCCAGCGTGACGGGTTGCGCGACTTGCAGATGCGTGAACCCTGGCATGACGGTCTCGGCGTGCTGCGCTGCCAGCGTGACAATGCCTAGCTGTAGCCGGCTCAATTCCTCTCTGCAGTGATCAAGTTCCGCTCGAAGATACAGACGAAGATCGGTCGCGACCTGATCATTTCTGGATCGGCCCGTATGCAATTTCTTGCCCACATCGCCAATGAGCTCGGTCAAGCGCGCCTCGATGTTCATATGCACATCTTCGCGGGCTACGGACCAGACAAAGCGACCGGCTTCAATCTCGGCAAGGACGTCTTGGAGACCTTGCTGGATCGCGGCATTTTCATCTGCGGTGAGTACGCCAGTCGATGCCAGCATATCGGCATGAGCACGGGAGCCGGCAATGTCATAAACAGCGAGCCGCCGGTCGAATGCTTCCGACGCAGTGAAACGTTGCACAAAAGCATCGGTCGGCTCGCTAAAGCGGCCGCCCCACAACTCCTGACTGTTCTGTTTATCTCGATCGCTCATGACGTGTCATCGTCCTGATACTGTGCGCCGGATTCTACCGTGGACCTTGCGCCGCTGCTCTGTTTGAGAGCGGTGAAATGTCGCCCCATGCTAAACTGCGGCCAACAATAGGGGGAATATTGTGTCTGAAACGATCGTGATTGCGACGCGAGAGAGCCCGCTCGCACTGTGGCAGGCCGAGCACGTTAAGTCGCGCTTAGAGGCTGCCCATGAAGGGATTCAAGTGAGTCTGCTGGGGATGACCTCACGCGGCGATCAGTTGCTGGACAAGCCGCTGTTCAAAGTCGGTGGCAAGGGCCTGTTCGTCAAAGAATTGGAGACGGCACTGCTCGACGGTCGCGCGGATATCGCCGTTCATTCTATGAAAGATGTCCCCATGTTGATGCCAGACGGCCTGACGCTGGGGGTGATTTGCGAGCGAGAGGATCCTCGCGACGCCTTGGTCGGCTGTCAGGATTTCAGCGACCTCGCTGAAGGAGCGCGACTCGGCACCTCGAGTCTGCGACGCAGCTGTCAGCTGGGTCGTCATCGACCCGATCTGGAAATCGGGTTTCTACGCGGAAACGTCAACACTCGTCTGGCGAAGCTGGATAGCGGCGAGTTTGATGCCATCATTTTAGCCTGCGCCGGTCTGATTCGGTTGGGTTTTGAGGATCGGATTGGTGCTGCCATTGACCCCGCGCTCTCTTTGCCCGCTGCTGGCCAGGGTGCGGTGGGTATTGAATTCCGCGAGACGGATGATCGTATCCGCGAGCTCTTGGCACCACTGCATCACGATGCCACTGCGACACGCGTTGTCGCTGAACGGGCTGTCGTGCGTCGACTCGATGGTGGGTGCGATGTGCCGATTGCCGCCTTCGCGGAGTGGGAAGGTGAAAGCTTATGGCTGCGCGCCAGAGTGGGCGCCGCCGACGGCACCCAGCTGTTGGAAGCGGAAGCGCGCGGTAGCGATGCTGAACAGCTGGGCGCGGGCGTAGCGGAAATGTTGCTGTCTCAGGGCGCAGAAGGCCTCATTCGCGCGGCAAGGGGATGACGACAGTTGTCCTGACGCGGCCGCAATCTGACAGCGAACGTCTCGCTGTCGCCCTGAAGGCCGACGGTATCGATACCGTGATCCTGCCAGTCATGGCGATATCGGCTTTGCCCGATGGCGAGTTGAAAGCACCGCCCACGCTCGATCAGCACGCTGTTTGTATCTTCATCAGCGCTAATGCGGTTCGCTTTGGCTTGGCGGCACTGCTCCCGCGACTGACCGACTCTTCCGGTATTGTCACTATCGCTGTGGGCGCCAAAACCCGCCAATGTTTGGCGGAGCAAGGCATTGATGCGGTGATGCCCGATCGACCGGATTCAGAGGGTGTACTGGCCATGGCTGGGCTTGATGCCAGCCGGGTCCGAGAGGTCGTCATCGTAAAAGGAGAGGGTGGGCGAGAGCTTCTGGCCACCGAGCTGCGGCAACGAGGAGCTCAGGTGACCGAGTGGTCTTGTTACCGGCGCTGCTGGCCGGATGTTGATCTGACACCCTTGGCAGATACCCACCCGTCTAGGGTATTTCAGGCCAGCAGTGGAGAGGTTCTGACGCGATTGTCGGAATTGTTGGCTGGTGAGCATTCTGGGGATCTGTTCCAATCGACGGTGATCGTCCCCTCCGAGCGGGTGGCTGCGATGGCCAGCCAATTGGGTTGGGAAAGAGTGATTTGTGCGCAGGATGCCAGTGATCACGGCTTTATGAACGCACTGAAGCAGGTTTTTCGGCAGGATTGACAGGATGACAGAACCCGTCTCGCAAAAGGAATTGCCCGCGGCGCCAGAGTCGACCCCACCCCGAGCAAAAAGTCGCTGGGGCCTCTGGTTGTCGACACTGATGCTTTTGCTGATAGCAGGGGGCGCGGCCGGCGCTTACTGGTTTGGTTGGCCATGGCTTCAACAGCAGTGGCAGCGATTTGAAGTGCTGGAGCGCGAGGTTGCCAAGGCCGCTGAGCCCGGGCCCGACGTGGCAGCCATCGCCAGTCGGGCAGCGGATCAGCGCATCCAAGAGCGCCTGTCCTCAGTGGAAAGCGCCTGGCAACGAGATTTGTCTGCGCTGAGTGCCCGTCAGACCGCTGAGCGGGCAGAGTCAGCACGGCAGCTGGCCAGTCGGGTCGGCCGTGTCGAGTCGCAAATGGACCGATTGTTGGCGGTCGATCGACGCGCGTGGCTGGGGCAGGAAGCGGTATTTTTGGTTCGCTTGGCAGGGCAAAGGCTGCTGGTCGCTCGCGATGTCGATGCCGCGCAGGCATTGTTGCAACAGGCAGACACGCTGCTACGTGACACCGGTGAACCCAAATTCGAGGGCGTCCGGCTGGCCATCGCGCGAGACCGCGCGGCGCTGGCGGCAGTGCCGGTAGTCGATCAGGTAGGTCTGTACGCTCGCTTGTCGGGGTTGATTGATCAGGTGGATCAACTGCAGCTCGAGTTCGAATCGCAGGCAGCGGTTAACGAGGCGCCAACTCAAACTGAGGGCGGATGGTGGAGTGACGTGGCGGCGGGTTGGTCTGCGGCGCTAAAAAAATTATCCGGCCATCTGATTATTCGGCGCCGCAGCGATGAGATTGCGCAACTGATGACGCCCGAGTGGGCAGCGCTGGCTCGGCAAAATATCCGCATGCTGGTGGAGCAAGCGCAGATTGCCATGTTGTCGGCAAACCAGGCCTTGTTTGAGCAATCCCTGCAGCGCGCCGAACAGTTCGTAGCACTCTTTGCTGAGCAAGATGCCGAGCGGGTTGCTAGCATTCTGGAGTCCCTGAAGGCGTTGCAGGGCGAACAGGTAGCGCCTGAGCTCCCCGACTTGACCGACACAAGAAGTGCGCTTGAAGGTCAAATGGATCGTCTGGATCTTGATCAGGGAGACACACCCTGATCATGGCGCGTTTCAGCCTTTATCTGGTGTTTGGCCTGATCGGTGGTGCGCTATTGGTCAGTGCGATCGCCAGAGATCCCGGTTACATCTTGCTCACCTGGGGCGACTGGCAAGTCGAGACATCGGTGTGGTTCGCGCTGGCGGGACTGGTTGCAGCATCCATCGCGGTTGTCACGCTGTGGCGGATTTTGAGCTCTACGCTGCGGCTCCCCGGTGAACTCCGTCGCTGGCTGGGACTCCGTTCGGCCCGCGGTGCACAGCGCAGAGCGGATAGAGGCTTCACCGCCTTTTTCGAAGGCCGCTGGGAAACGGCTGAAAAGACGCTTCGCAAAGCCTCAGCCGCAGAACACACGTTGCTGCACCCTCTTTATGCGGCTTTGGCGGCGCTGCATCGGGGTCAATACGAGCGCGCTCTGGCCTTGTTGGATGAGGCAGAGGCAGGTGCATCCGCGCCCAGCTCGATGATTGCAATGGTGAGGGCGGAATGCCATGTGGCTCACGGGGCCATTGAACAGACAGAGCAGGCGCTGGATACGCTGTCGGGCGCGGAACGCACGGCGCCGCGAGTGGGCGCACTGCGCGCCAAGCTCGCTTATTTGCAGGGCGATTGGCCACGTTTGATCGAGCGTTTACCTGAGCTGCGACGCGACCAGATGATTCCCGAGGAGCAGCTTGCCGGCTGGGAGCGCGAAGCGTGGCTACACGTTTTGTCAGGCCAGTGCGACGTGGCCAAGACGGGTGCTGCCACGTGGAAACAGACCCCCGAATCCCTCAAATCTGACCAGCACCCGCATTGGCAAGCGCTCGTAGAAAGGCTGATGGCCGAAGCGGACTGGGAATCGTTAGCGAAGCTCCTTCCCGAGCGATTCGAGCGCTATTGTGAATCCGTTAGTCTGAGTGCGGTCGCTGCTTTACCGGAGCGCCAGCGTTTGAAAATGAAAAAGCCGCTTCAGAAGTGGAGAGACGAGGACAGCGACGGCCGGTGCCACGCGACACTTGCACGCATTTCCGAGTCAGAGGGCGACACGCAGGCAGCCGCTACTTTGTGGGAGAAAGCCTACGAGCTCAACCCAAGCTCCAATACAGCGTTGGCATGGTCGACCTGGTTACGCGAGCAGGGCGAGGAGCAGCGTGCTGCAGAGCTGGAAGCCGGAGCACTGGCGCAAATCCGCCAAGGATGCGGCTCAAGCCCATGATGCTCGGGTGGTTATCTGCCCGGCAATTCGATTCCCAACGAGTCCCACAGCGCGTCAACGCGCTCGCGGGTAGACGCATCCATAGCAATCGTACGGCCCCACTCGCGGTGGGTTTCACCCTCCCACTTATGGGTGGCATCCATACCAATCTTCGACCCGAGCCCCGCCACGGGGGAGGCGAAGTCGAGGTAATCGATCGGAGTGTTTTCGACGATGGTGCAGTCTCTGGCGGGATCCATGCGGGTCGTCATGGCCCAGATCACATCTTCCCAAGACCGCGCGTTCACATCATCGTCAGTGACAATGATGAACTTGGTGTACATGAATTGGCGCAAAAATGACCACACGCCGAACATCACGCGCTTTGCGTGACCCGGATACTCCTTGCGCATCGTGACCACCGCCATGCGGTAGGAGCAGCCTTCAGGCGGCAAATAGAAGTCGCTGATTTCCGGGAATTGTTTCTTCAGTAGCGGCACAAACACTTCGTTGAGCGCCACCCCGAGAATGGCCGGCTCATCAGGTGGTCTGCCGGTATAGGTGCTGTGATAAATCGGGTTGTCCCGCGTGGTGATAGTGTCGACCGTGAAGACCGGGAAGCGCTCGACCTCGTTGTAATACCCGGTGTGATCCCCGTAGGGCCCCTCATCGGCCATCTCGTCGGGATCGATGTAACCTTCGAGAATGATCTCGCTGTGCGCAGGCACCATGAGGTCGTTGTTGCGGCAGATATCGGTCACACACTGGGCCAGATCGGTTTTCTTTCCGCGCAGTAGCCCTGCAAACGCATACTCGGACAGCGAGTCGGGGACCGGGGTGACCGCGCCGAGGGTAGTGGCCGGGTCCGCGCCGAGTGCAATGGCCACCGGATAGGGCTCGCCCGGGCGTTTGAGTTGCCAGTCGCGAAAATCCAGCGCGCCACCGCGATGGGACAGCCAGCGCATGATCAATTTATTTCGGCCGAGCAGCTGCATGCGGTAGATGCCAAGATTCATGCGCTCTTTTTCGGGGCCGCGGGTAATCACCAAGGGCCAGGTCACCAGTGGCCCGACGTCGCCGGGCCAGCAGGTTTGGATCGGCAGTCGTGTCAGGTCGACGTCTTCCCCACGGAGCACTTTCTGTTGGCAGGGCGCCTTTTTGACGACATTGGGCCCCATGGTGAGAATTTTCTTTAGTAGCGGCGCCTTGTCGACAAGATCCCGAAAGCCTTTTGGAGGATCGGGTTGGCGCAGGTAGGCCAGTAATTCGCCGACGTCGCGCAAGGCCTCGACGTTTTCTTCACCCATACCCAGCGCAACACGCCGCTCTGCGCCAAACAGGTTGGCGAGTACGGGAATATCAGAGCCTTTGGGGTTTTCGAATAACAGTGCAGGCCCGCCGCCGCGTAAAGTGCGGTCGGCGATTTCGGTCATCTCCAGATTAGGGTCGACCTCAGCGGTAATGCGAACCAGGTCGCCCCGTTTTTCGAGCTCGCTAATGAACTCCCGCAGGTCGACAAAGCTGGGCATGGCGGAGAATTACTTCCGCTTCATTGACTTGAAGAATTCTTCGTTGGACTTGGTGTCCTTCAGCTTGTCGAGCTGGAACTCGATGGCCGGCAGGTCTTCCATGCCATGGAGCAGCTTGCGCAGGATCCACATGCGCTGCAGTTCCTCATCACCGGTCAGCAGTTCTTCGCGGCGGGTGCCGGATCGACGGATATTGATGGCGGGGTAGACCCGCTTCTCGGCAATCTTGCGATCAAGGTGCAGTTCCATGTTGCCCGTGCCCTTAAATTCCTCGTAGATGACTTCATCCATCTTTGAGCCGGTATCAATCAGTGCTGTGGCAATAATGGAAAGACTGCCGCCTTCCTCGATATTTCTGGCCGCGCCGAAGAACCGCTTGGGTCGCTCCAATGCGTGGGCGTCCACACCACCGGTCAGCACTTTTCCGGAGCTGGGTATGACGGTGTTGTAGGCCCGAGCGAGGCGCGTAATCGAGTCGAGTAGTATCACCACGTCGCGTTTGTGTTCTACCAGACGCTTGGCTTTTTCGATCACCATGTCGGCGACCTGCACGTGGCGCGAGGGCGGCTCATCAAAGGTGGAGGCGACGACTTCGGCGCCGCGCGCGCCCACCGAGCGCTGCATCTCGGTCACTTCTTCCGGCCGCTCGTCGATGAGCAGGACGATCACATAGCACTCGGGATTATTGGAGATAATCGCCTGCGCGATGTTCTGCATCATGATCGTCTTGCCGGCCTTGGGCGGTGCGACGAGTAGTCCACGCTGTCCCTTTCCAATTGGCGCCACGAGGTCAATCAGGCGACCCGTCAGGTCCTCAGTTGACCCGTTGCCTTTCTCAAGCGTGAGGCGCTCATTGGGAAAGAGTGGTGTGAGATTCTCAAAGAGAATTTTGCTTTTGGCGCTCTCCGGGGACTCAAAGTTAACGTCCTTCACTTTCAGCAACGCGAAGTAGCGTTCGGAATCCTTGGGAGGTCGAATCATGCCGGTGACGGTGTCGCCGGTGCGCAGGTTAAAGCGTCGAATCTGGCTGGGGCTCACATAGATATCGTCTGGGCCAGCTAGGAAGGAGCTGTCCGCCGACCTCAGGAATCCAAAACCGTCCTGCAGGATCTCCAGTACACCATCGCCCCAGATGTCTTCGCCGCTCTTGGCGTGGCGCTTGAGCAGGGCAAAGATGATGTCCTGCTTGCGTGAGCGCGCCATGTTCTCGATGCCCATTTCCCGGGCCATATCGATGAGCTCCTGAGTCGACTTGTTCTTCAGGTCGGTCAGGCTCATGGGGTTTTCACTAGGCGTGTTGGGATCGCGGCGCGGACGTCGCTGTCGTCCTCGTCGGGAGCGGCCCTGGGGTGCTTCCTCACCCCCCGATTCTGATTCGGGGGGCGCTTCAGCGGGAGCCTCAGCAGTGGCTTCTTGCTCAGCGGCTTTCAGTTTCAGGGTTCGCCCGTTCTTTTTGTTGGCTTCGGTATCCGCTTCTTCATTGGCCACGGCAGCTTCACCGCTGGTGGGCTCCAACTCTTCTGTATTGGCGTTGGTTTGATCTTCCACGCGTCACTTCCCGCTTGATGTCATTCGTTAATGAAAGGAGAGAGTCTGTCCTGACGGTGCTTTTGCTTTTTTTGCTTTTGCGTCAGGCAGGATCGATACCCGGGCGATCCCATCGTTTTACAGATTTCCCCCAAGCACGTGCTTGGGATGAAAAGAGTGAAAAGGGGGGACTGCTGGGCCATCCGAAGGCCGGGTGGCCCTTGGATGACTGAAAGTTAGCACCGGTGAATGGGCGCGTCCAGCAAAAATTTATCGACTTTTGGCTTGCCCGGTAGCGCTAAACAACGGTGTCAATGAACTCAGCGAGTTGGCTTTTGGATAAGGCGCCGACTTTGGTGTCTACCGCGTTACCACCTTTAAACATAATCAAGGTCGGTATGCCCCGGATATTGAATTTACCGGGCATGTCGGGATTGGCATCGACATCGACTTTACAGATTTTGACTTTCCCCGCGTATTCTGTGGCAATCTCTTCGAGGATCGGCGCAATCATCTTGCACGGACCGCACCACTCAGCCCAGAAATCAACGAGGACTGGCACGTCACTGGAGAGCACCTCCGCGTCGAAGTTATCGTCAGTTACATGCTGGATATCAGCGCTCATAGGGGCTCCAATGCTTGGTCAAAAGTTGCTGTGGTTGGGAAAATATCATTTGCCAATGGAAAAATATCCTACTGCCTGTCGACCATCAAGCGTCGCTCGCCATAAAGGCGCCTCGGGTGACGGCAAATGACGCAGAGCGTTCAACGCTGGTGGGTCTATCTGCTGGAGTGTGCCGATCACACGCTATATACCGGCGTCACGACGGATCTGGCCCGGCGAGTCGATCAGCACAATGGCATGGTGGCTGGCGGCGCCCGCTACACCCGTGCACGACGACCTGTCAGGCTCATTTGGTCAGAGATGTGCGACTGCCGGTCCAGCGCCCAGCGGCGGGAAGTCGCGGTTCGGAAACTGGGTCGGCGACAGAAATTGGCTTTGGCTCAGAGGGCGGATGACGAGGGTGGCCTATGACTGTTGACGCATTTTGGGATTGGTCGCTCGGCGCTTACGCCCATGATCCGCTTCAGCAACATTTGCTCGAGCTTCAAAGAGTGGGGGATCTGGTGATTCTTGAGGCACTCTTTGCATGCTGGCTGGCAACGCACGGTGTGTGCTTGACGACTGATGCGGCTAACCACCTGTCGGATATGACTCGGTCATGGCTCGATGAGGTCGTGGTGCCGCTGCGTGGAACCCGTGAGCGATGGAAATCGGTTCCTGAACTCCAGAGCCAGCGCGCTCATTTGCTGCAACTCGAAGTGGAAGCAGAGCGTCATCTGGCCGAGATGATGTGGACAAGCGTCTCGGAGACACTGGGTTTGCGTGAGCACACCGCGCACCGCTCGGCCTCGGACGGGGCAGAGGTGATGATGAATGAGAACCTGGCGCTGTTGTCGTCGTTTCGTAACGGTGAATATGCCCCTGAACGCTTGCAACTGGTGGCACTGCTTGTTCAGGCAACGTAACATCGCGGCTTCACTAAAACGGGAAAGTGGGAGAACGTAAATGATGAGTACCCGGATAAAAGTCACTTGCGGCATGGCGGCAGTGGCGCTGGCCAGTGCGTTGGTGGGTTGTGGTGCGCCGACCGAAGAGCCAAAGCAAGAAGTTGTTTTGGAAACGACGGATGCGAGGCTCAGCTACGGTATTGGGCTGCGCATGGGGCAGCGAATGTCTGCCGATGGTATGACCGTGGACATCGCGGCCTATGCAGCCGGTCTTGAGGATGCGATGACAGGCGCTGAGGCACAGCTGACTGACGAGGAGATCAACACCGAAATGTCGGCGTTTCAGGAGCGGCGGCAGGCAGAAGCCGAAGCCGAGCGTGTGGCATTGGCGCAAACTAATCTGGAGGCTGGTCGAGCGTATATGGAAGAGATGAGTGCCCGCGAAGAAGTGCAGACAACCGAATCAGGTCTGCAATACATTGTGGTTGAACCCGGTGAGGGCGAGAACCCCGTGGCTGAGGATTCAGTGGAAGTTCATTACGAGGGTCGCTTGATCGATGGCACTGTCTTTGACAGCAGTTTCGAGCGGGGACAGACCGTGACCTTTGGATTAACTCAGGTGATTGCGGGATGGACCGAGGGGCTCCAGCTGATGAAGCCGGGTGCCAAGTACAAGTTCATCATTCCGCCCGAGCTCGGCTACGGGGAAGGTGGTGCAGGTCAGATGATCGGCCCCAACGCTACCCTGTTGTTCGATGTCGAGCTGATTGCAGTGGTAAAAGCTGAGACCGACGGAGAGTAATCTCGCGCAGAGGCGATGGTTCAGCGAACCGCACCTTCCGCAGCAAAGCGCCGCTGATAGCGGCGTTTTTTTTGCTGGCAGCTGCGTTTTTTTTGCTAGCGGCGCTGTATTTGCGCGCTGTTACTATCTGGTAGTTGTTACGGGGACTTTAAGAGGGCGGTGCTAAACAGCAGGTAGCCCAGCAAATTCGGTCAGGTAGCCTTGCCTTGGCCGACGCGCTCGTACTGTTGATAAAACTGCGCGAGGTAAGCATCGAAGGGAGGGCTTTGCTGCGCCTCAACTTCTTGTTGCCGCTGCAATGACGTCGCCGCGTCCTGTGTCATCGCGGCCCAGGTCGCATCCGACATGGGCTCAGAGAGGTGCTGCTCGTGCCATTGACGTGAGTAGCGGAGTGCGAGCTGCCAGAAACTCTGTTGCGACGTCTCGATCTCGCTGAGCAATCGGGCCGACAGCGTCAAATCGGGGTCAGCGAACTGCTGACGGGCCTGCGACACGATCCGACGATAGTCTCCCCCTGTTGTGTGCCCGTCATACCAGCCAGCAATCTCTTCCATGCGCTCAAGTATCGGCTCTGCGAGCTCGGTCATGGGCGTCTCGGCGCCATCTCGTGACAGCAATGTCAGCCCCGGCTCACGTCCTCGATTCACCATGCGTTGTAAATTGATTTTATTCTGCCGTTGTCCTGTGGCGTCGCACAGCGGGCTCTCGTCTAACAGACAGGTCAGCAGGAACAGATCGATCGTCCGCATGGTGTCCGCGTCGATGCCCAGCGGCGTGAACGGGTTAATGTCAACGCAGCGCACCTCAACGTACTCGATGCCCTGGCGCGCCAGCGCCACAACCGGCGCCTCACCACTGCGCGTTACCCGTTTGGGCCTGATCGGGCTGTAGTATTCATTCTCGATTTGCAATAACGAGGTGTTCAGCTGCGCCTGCTCGCCGTTCTCCATGGTGTCGAACTGGGTGTAGGGAGGGTGCGGCGTGAGAATGGCATCGCGCAATATCGAAATGTATTGCTGCAGATCGTTATAGCAAACGACCATGTCCGCTTGCGCATTGCTGGTGTAACCGAGGTCGCCCATGCGGAGCGTTGTCGCGTGGGGCAGAAAAAAACTGTGATGATCGCTACCCATGGGTTGAAGAGGGTGATCCTTGTTCCCCTGAATAAAACTGGCGCAAACGGCCGGGGAAGCGCCAAGCAGATACATCAGGAACCACACGCGCGAGAAAAAGTTTCTGATCAGCGCGAGATAGCCCTCGGTCTGAAACGTCTGGGCATTCATACCGGTATCGCCCAGTTTGTTGGCGGCCGACCAGAATGCCTCGGGCAGGGAAAAGTTGTAGTGAATGCCCGCAATGGCCTGCATTTTTCGCCCGTAACGCACGCTCAGTCCGTTGCGATAAATCCGCTTCATTTGTCCGACATTGGAGGAACCGAATTCAGCGATGGGGATCCCGGCATCGCCATGAACAATACAGGGCATGCTAGCGTTCCACACAATTTCTTTATCGAGATGCCGCGCAGTGAAGCGATGCAGATCGGCCAGGGCTTGCTCTGTCTCAGTGATTGACTGGTAAGCCGGTGTGATGAACTCCAGCAGCGCCTCAGAATAGTCAGTGGTAATGGCAGGGTGTGTCAGTGCCGAACCCAGCCCTCTTGGGTGCGCGGTCTGAGCGAGCGTCGCATCGCCTGCAGTGACTCTGAGGCCCTCTTTCTCGACGCCACGGCGAACCTGACTCAGCCATTCTGGCTGTGTTTCGAGAAGCGTTCGAAAGATTGAAGCATGCGTCGCCACGGTGGCTCCTGTGTGAGGAATTGACGGCAAAGGTGCTGGGCATCCCCCTGCAACGGGGGTAAATTTGGGCGGAGTGTACGGCGCGAGGACCGCACCGTACAGAGGGGAAAACCAAGATTCCGGTTGTATTGCTCGCGATCGGAACATGAACACAAGGAGATGTGTCAGTCATGCGAATACACCAGTGGTTAAAAGTGCTGGCAGAGCGCAAAGGGTCCGATCTGTATCTGGCTACGGGTGCACCGCCCTGCGGCAAGTTCGAAGGTGAATTAAAAACAATTTCATCTGATGTCCTCGGACCCGGCGAAATCGCGGAGATTGCCAACGAGTTGATGGATGAGACCCAGCGAGAGGATTTCTCGCGGGATCTTGAGATGAACCTGGCTGTCTCACTGCCCGGCGTCGGCCGCTTTCGCGTCAATATTTTCCGCCAGCGCAACGAAGTCAGTATCGTGGCGCGCTTCATCGTCATGGAGATACCCCAGTGGCAGGATCTGGGGCTGCCTGAAATTCTCACCGACCTGATCATGCGCAAGCGCGGCCTGATTCTGTTCGTGGGTGCCACGGGATCCGGCAAGTCGACCTCGCTGGCGGCCATGATCGATTACCGCAACGTCCATTCCAGTGGCCACATTGTGACGATTGAAGATCCGGTTGAGTTTGTGCATCGCCACAAAAAATCGATCGTTAATCAGCGCGAGGTAGGTGTGGATACCCGCAATTGGCACAACGCACTCAAAAACACCCTCCGGCAGGCGCCCGACGTCATATTGATTGGCGAAATTCGTGACAGGGAAACGATGGAACACGCGATTTCCTTTGCCGAAACCGGGCATTTGTGTATCTCGACACTACACGCAAACAACGCCAACCAGGCGCTGGACCGGATTATCAACTTCTTCCCGGAGGAGAAGCGGCAGCAGTTATTGATGGATTTGTCGCTAAACCTTCAGGCTTTCGTATCGCAGCGCTTGATACCCAACACGGCGGGCGGGCGCAGTGCGGCGGTCGAAGTCATGCTCGGTTCGCCCACTATTAAGGAGCTGATCTTGCGTGGTGATATCGGCGGTTTGAAGGAGATCATGGAGAAGTCCAAGGATCGTGGCATGAAGACCTTTGATATGGCGCTCTTTGATCTCTGTCAGGCTGGAGAGATCTCTGAAGAGGAGGCGCTTCGCAATGCCGATTCAGAGAACAACCTGCGATTACGCTTGAAGCTAGCCGGTGAGCAAGCAGGTGAGGGCGATAAGCCCACGTTTAGCCTGGAGGATTCAGAGGTCTAGGCTGGGAGCTGCTGGGATTGCCCGAGGCTGTTCTGGCCGTTGCTGGCGCTGAGCGTTTCTCTAAAGCTGGTTTTGTGCTCCAAAATATCGACCATATCCCGTTCAATCAGGGTTACCAATTGCGGTACGGTCAGCTCGCGTAGTTTGATGCCATCGCGGTTGGTGAAGATATAGCTGTCTTTTTCCAAATCTCTCACGGCAACGCGTGCCATGATGGGCGGCTCTCGATCGTGAAAACCTAACCAGGTACCGATCGGGATTTGCAGTTGCAGAACGGTTTTTCTGTCGAAGGGTTGCTCCGCACTGACGGCGCGATCAGCTTCGCCACCTTGCTCGGCGATCTGTGTGGCGGGTCCCTGACCTAATACTCGCTCCTCCGCTTCCCGCAGCTGCTGGCTGGCAGCCTCTCGCGCGTGCGCCCGCTCGGCAGCTTCGAGGGATTCCGCTTGTGCCTTGAGCGCCTGCGCCTCTGCCTGCTTGCTCTCTTGCTCTGCTACCCGCGCTGTCTGCATCTCGGCGGCTTGTACCATCGCGCGGGAGAAGGTTTGTCGGGTATCGAGTTGCGCAGCTTCTTTTGAGCGGAGCAGGTTGGCAAAATCTTCGATGCCGAGTCGCAGTGCCCTTGCACCGGTAAAATCCATGAACACGAGATAACGGCCGCCAACCACTGTTCCGGCAAGCCGCAGTCGCCGCATTCCCTCGGGCTGCATGATCTGGAACCACTGACCGGTTTCGATGCCTTGTTCGGCCAGCGACGTGGACGCATTGCTTGCCCATTCCACTGCGGGTCGGCCGTCGAGCGTCACAGCTTCCCGAGTGCCATGGCTTGAATTAGACGCTTGTCTCAGTAACAGATACTCAAGGGTAGCGGCAACGCTCTGAGCGCGATCGCCGGACATGCCGACCTGTTGCAGAATGTCCCGGACTGCACCGGGTAGTGCAGTCGCTGATTCAGGGGTGTTATCGACAGACGGTTTGGGGAGGCGGCTGCCCTGGGTGGCGCCCTCTGCAAATGATGCGATCAGCTGATGCGTTGCCGCGTCGAACTGCTGCCAACCGTCGCTCTGCATGCCCACATTTTTGACAAGATTGACGCCCGCTTCGAACCAGTCAGCACCCATAAACTGAGAGAGTTTGGTGGGGAAGGTTGCGTCACCCAGCTGCTCACCCAAATACTGGGCCACGGTCTGTCCCGCCAGCGTGCTGGCCATTGCCGTTGCTTCGCGCTCGATCAATCCCGCATCCAGGCGTTGCAATTGTCCTGCGCGGCCCTGGATCTTCTGCTCGAGCAATTGCAGGGTGTGATCGACAGCGGGTTCACTGGGAAAATCCTGCAGACAGCGCTGCATGACCTGATTGACCGCGTCCAGCGCTGGCCGAGCAGCCTTGCCCAGATCCGCAGACCATCCAGCGAAGCCCTCATGCAGACTATCGAGCAGTCGATGCAGTGCATGCGCGCCTGGGGTAAAAAACCGCTCCTCCTGACAAGCAAAGGCGGCTGCCAGCGGCCGAGCGGCCTGCACGGTTTGCTCGAACTCGCCGTCGAGCGGGTAATCGGATTGCCAAACGGCAAAAACGGCGTCGATCCAGTTCAGGACAGCCGTAGAGTCTGACGTGATGGCATCGTGGCCTTGATCGGCCAGCGCCTGCACAAGGGACTGACCCTCGCTGACGGTGATTCGAGACAGAGCGTCGACCAAGGCGGCTTCGGACAAGCCCTCACTGATTGGAGGCACCGCGAAGCCGGTGCGCACCTCGGTCTCCAGCGACCGGGTCAGCGGTAAGCGGTCCTCTTCCATGGCTCGACTCCTCCACCTATCCCTTTTCACACCCTGACCGCCGGCAGCGTCTACCGCAGGCTTGTCGCAACCGGTGGTTGCTGACGGATGTGAACTTCAGCGTTTATCCGACAGTAACTTGTCGATTATTCGCTCCAACTGCTTGAGATTATTACACTCTTTGACCAAGTGACAGTGTCTTTTCACCAGTAACATTTCGGAATCGCCGGTGCCCCACAGCCGGGTCGATTCGGGGTTGAGCCAGATAACTTGCTTCGAGCGAGCCTTGATTTCTGCCAGCAGATCCACTCTCGGGTCTGCTTGATTGTTCCGGGCATCCCCCAGAATGATCACGGTCGTCGCGCGGTTGACCTCTGCCAGCGCGAGCTCAGAAAAATCCTGCAGAGCCCGCCCGTAGTCTGTAGCGCCGCCATATTTCAGGTTGACCCGCTCAATGGCCTCTTCTACTGGAAGGCTGGCAAATAAGTCGCTGACCTCCCCAAGTGCTGCCGAGAACGCAAAGCTCCGCGTTCTGGGCAGTACGTCCTGAAGTGCATACAGAAACATCAACAGGAACTTGGCGTAGGCAGCTACTGAACCACTGACGTCGCAGATCGCCATGATCTGAGGACGCTTTCGTTCGATTTTGCGCCAGCGGGGATGGAAAGGGATGCCGTCAGTGGAGATAGCGCGACGCACGGTTTCACCGACATGCAGCTTGCCGCGACGATACTTGCGTCTCCGTCTCCCATGACGCGCAGCCAATTTGCGCGCCATACGATCCATGAGACGTTTCAAGCGCGCCATCTGGCTGTGATCGACATTACCCAGCTTGAGCTTGGACAATGACTCATCGAGCAGGTCCTCGGTCGCGGCACTGGCATGAATCAGGTATGCCCGCTCCACGCGATCCCTGACCCGCTCTCGCAACTGTTCCCGCAGTGCTTGCACCGCCTCGAAGGCTGCCGGTTCACTCTGCTCAAATTCGATGGCCGCTTCCCGCAGCGCTTCATCCCCCAGTGCATCGAGTATTTTGCGAACGTATTGCCCGCGCTGAGTGAACAAGGAGATCTCCTCGACCTTGGCCTCTGCGGCCGCTGTCTCGATCGCTACCGATAAGGCGCTCTCGTCCTGAGACTCCAGCGCGTCAAACAACGCATTACCGCGAAGTCCTTCCAGCGGGTCGCCCTCTTGCGGCTGGCTGGCAACGCCATCCGGTGGTGGCGGGGCGTCAGGCGCTGATGGCGAAGTGGGCGGTTCCGAAGTGTTGTTGCCAGCCGGCCCAGATCGCTCAGTGGGGAGTTGAAAGTAGTCTTCGAATGCCGCTTCGAACAGGGTGAGCTCGTGTCGAGATTTTGCCAGTGCGGATGCCAGGCCGTCTCTCAGGAGCACTTTGTCGTCATAGCCAACTAATTCGGCGACTCCGATCGCATCGAGCGTGTCCGCCGGGGACACCGGAATCTTTTTACCGCGCAGATACTGTATGAACGCCAGCAGCTGGTCGCTGCTGGTCGACGAGAGGGTGCTGTCCACGCGCTCTGTCGTCACGGCCCTTAGCCTGCGACCGCCGCCATCAGCTTCGGTAGCTGTCCCTCTGCGGTCTGAATGTCCTCCTCGTACTTCAGCAACACGTTGAGCGTATCCTGAACCAGCGCGCTGTCCAGGTCTCTAGCGTGCAGGAGGACAAGGCTCTTGGCCCAGTCAACGGTCTCCGAAATGGCGGGAGCTTTCTTCAGGTCGAGCGACCGGATGGCGTGCACAAAGCGCACCAGCTGGTCTGTCATGGACTGCGCCAAATCGGGGACCCGGCTTGCCACGATACGCGCTTCCAGCTCCACGGAAGGAAACGGAATATGCAAATGCAGGCAGCGTCTTTTCAGCGCATCAGACAAGTCTCGCGTGTCATTACTGGTCAGAAATACCAGCGGCTTGGAGTGCGCCTGAATGGTCCCCAGTTCCGGAATCGATACCTGAAAATCTGAGAGTACCTCTAATAGCAGGGATTCGAATTCGAAGTCGGCTTTGTCGATCTCGTCGATCAAGAGAACGCCGCCGTTATCCGCCTCCATGGCTTTGAGTAGCGGTCGTGACTCCAAGAAGTCCTCTGAGTAAAAAACATCGCCAAACTGATGCAAGCGCTGCATGGATTCGGACAGACCTTTCGCACCGTCTAAAACGTCCCCCAGCTGCTCCTTCAGCAATTGCGTGTAGAGCAATTGCTTGCCGTACTTCCACTCGTACAGCGCCTTGCTCTCATCAAGCCCTTCGTAACACTGCAAGCGAACGAGGGGCCGATCGACCACCATGGCGCAGGTTTTAGCCAATTCTGTTTTGCCGACGCCCGGTGGGCCCTCGATCAAGACGGGTTTTTCGAGTGCTGCAGCCAAGCGCACGACGGTGGCAATACGAGTCGTGCAAATGTAGCCGGCGGATTCGAACGCGCGTTGAATAGCATCAACGTCGCTCAGAGCAGGGTAATGGGTGTCGGGCACAGAGATCCCTCGGGTTGGGTGAGTCAGCCGCCTGTCGCGTTCATGAAGCGCACGATCTGCGGTTCGTCGGGGCGGTCAAAAACATGTCGCTCTGGCTTGATAGCCAAGCTGTCAATAATAGTGCTTTTGATCTCGTCGTCACTGCGCCCGGAGCGCAGCAGATCGCGCAGATCAATAGATTCCTCGTTGCCCAAACACATGAGCAGGCGCCCCTCGGCGCTGACGCGGAGGCGATTGCACTCAGCGCAGAAGTTGTGACTGTGGGGTGAGATGAAACCGACCTGGGTTTGCGACCCAGCAATCAAATAATCTCGGGACGGCCCTGAGCTGTCTCGACTGACCAGCGGTTGAAGTTCAAAGTGGGTTTCAAGCTCAGACTTGATGCTGTCGGATGATACATATTCCAGCTGTTTGCCCCCCAGGTTGACCTGGCCCAAAGGCATTTCTTCGATGAAGGCGATGTGGATCTGCTTGCTGAGCGCGAAGTGCGTCAGCGTCACCACCTCGTCGTGGTTCAAGCCATTCAGTATGACCGCATTGAGGCGAATTCGCTCAAAACCGCTTGCAATGGCAGCGTCAATACCCTCGAGTACCGTGCTGAGTTTGCCGATTCGGGTGATGGCCTCGAAGCGCGTTGGATTGAGGCTGTCTAGACTGATATTGATCGAGCGGACCCCTGCAGCACTCAGACCAGCCGCCTGCTCCAAGAGATGGCTACCGTTGGTCGTGAGCGCTAGCGTGTCGAGGCCGGGCAGTTTGCCAAGGCCTGCAAACAGTTCTCCAACGCCGCGACGAATCAGCGGTTCTCCGCCCGTCACGCGAATTTTCTTCACCCCCAGCTCGGTGAACAGTCGAGCGGTTCGCAGCAGTTCCTCGATGGTCAGTACCTGGCCCCGAGGCAAAAACGTCATGGTTTCCGCCATGCAGTACTGGCAGCGGAAGTCGCATCGATCCGTTACAGAGAGCCGCAGATAAGAGATACGGCGATCGAAGCTATCGATCAGCTGCGTTGGGAGTGTGGCTGCCATGCGGGGAGTTTACACAAGGGCGAGGGTTGGAGAGCATACAGCAGATGACAGTGATGACCTACCTCGATCCTAGGAAGACGATCTGGCCCGGGCTTCTCTCGGGCCTCTGTCTGGCCTTGGTCCTCGAAGCGACGCAGCAGCCTCAACCGATTGTTGTGACCTCGGTCGTCGCGTGGTTGTGCATGATCTGGTGGATTTTTGAGCCAATTCCCATTCCGGTGACTTCGCTGTTGCCGATCGCAGTGTTTCCGGTAACCGGTATTTTGACTGCGGAGCAGGTGGGCGCGTCGGTAGGCTCACCGCTAATCATTCTGTTGCTGGGTGGGTTTTTACTCTCCAGAGGCATGGAGAGTTCTGGCGCACATCATCGTATTGCGCTGACGGTGGTCAATCTGGTCGGCGGTCATCGGCCCAAGCAATTGGTGCTCGGCTTCATGC
This sequence comes from Luminiphilus sp., assembly GCA_038151055.1. GTDB lineage: Bacteria > Pseudomonadota > Gammaproteobacteria > Pseudomonadales > Halieaceae > Luminiphilus. Next base: position 3,440 of record JAYOUT010000003.1, on the reverse strand, counting down.
TCGCTGGTGCTTTACTGAGCATGTGGATCTCCAATACCGCGTCGGTGCTGATGTTAATGCCGGTCGCGTTGGCGGTGCTGGCCTCCTGCTCGGACCGCACCGTGCTCGCACCGCCCTTGCTGCTGGGGCTTGCCTGGTCTTGCAGCATTGGCGGCCTCGGCACACCTATTGGCACACCGCCCAATCTGATTTTGGTACAGGTGCTCGAGGAGAACACTGGGCAGATCATCAGCTTCGGCCAATGGATGTCATGGGGTATACCGGTCGTAAGTATATTGCTGCCGTTGGCTTGGTGGTGGGTGACCCGCGCGGTGCCTAGTCAGTTGGACGTGACCCTGCCTGAGGTGGGGCCATGGCGTAGCGCAGAGCGCCGGGTATTGGTGATTTTCGGGCTGACGGCACTGGCCTGGATTACCCGGGCGGAACCCTTCGGCGGTTGGCAAGCGTGGCTGGATCTGCCCTCGGCAAATGATGCCTCAGTGGCCTTGCTGGCCGTGATCGCGCTGTTCGTGGTTCGGGATAACGAAGGAGATGCGTTAATCGAATGGCAGCAAGCCAGCCAGATTCCCTGGGGGGTTCTGCTGCTGTTCGGTGGCGGCATTTGTTTAGCGCGCGCATTTATCGCGTCGGGACTGAGTGCTGAAGTAGGTGATGCGCTGACCTTGGTCACGGCGTTGCCTGTGTTCGCGATGATGCTGTTGTTGGCGCTGGCTGTGACGTTTCTTACTGAGGCCACTTCTAACACTGCCACCACGGCTTTGCTGATGCCTGTCTTGGTGGCGGTCGCTCTGGCCGCTCAGATCGACCCGCTTTGGTTGATGGTGCCTGCTGCGTTGAGCGCAAGCTGTGCCTTCATGCTGCCTGTGGCGACGGCGCCGAATGCTGTGGCGTTTGGCAGCGGCGAGTTGCCGATACAGCGGATGGTGCGCGAGGGGTTTGTACTGAATTTGATTGGTGCGGCAGTCATTGCCACGACCGCTTGGTTGCTACTGACCTAGCGCAGATCACAGGGGTGAGGCGGGCTGATGGTAACTGGCGGTAACGAAGACTGTGCCCCCGGCTGTGCCGGGGCGCACAGTATGATCAGTGTTAGAGCAGCGCCATCATGGTCTCTGCAGAGCTGACGTCGACGCCGGGCCCTTCTTCGATATTGAGATGGGTCACCTTACCGTCTTCGACAATCATCGCAAAACGCTGGCTGCGGGTGCCCAGACCGAAACCTGAGCCGTCGAGCTCAAGACCCAGTGCTGCGGTCAGTTCGCCGTTGCCGTCAGCGAGCATGATGATTTCATCCGCATTTTGTGCCTTGCCCCAAGCGCCCATGACAAACGCGTCGTTTACCGACATACAGACAATGCTGTCGACGCCCTTGCCTTTGATAGTGTCCGCGTTAACCACATAGCCGGGCAGGTGGGTCATTGAACAGCCGGGGGTAAATGCGCCGGGTACGGCGAACAGCAAAACTTTCTTCCCGTTGAATAGATCTGAAGTCGAGACGGGCGCTGGGCCTTCGTCTCCCATCACCGACAATGTGCAGCTCGGGATGCAATCTCCTACCGCGATAGTCATCTTAATACTCCCAATATGGTTTACGAATACCCACTCGAAACGTCAGTGGGCGATCTCTGTCGCCAATATACCTCATGCCCAAACTATTTTGCCTAATACGGTTCATTGCATGGCCAATACGATTGATCGGGGGTGGCTGTTTATTGAGAGTGGTTGTCGAGCAGTCGTGCGTCGATAAGCTCACACTCACGATAAAAATCTGCCTCTTTATCGCCGAGATAGGGTGCGCAGTGCGACAAGACTTGCAGCACGGCGCGGTGAAGCGTCTGCTGGGGTGAGAGGGTGCTGGCTGATAGTTGCTCAAAGTTCAGCCAGTACATGAGTGTCAGCGCCATGCTGTCTGATACATGATGCAACCGCTGAGGGTGTGCGCTGATGTCGACCGGGGCGAGCAGGGCGGTGGCGAGCTGACCCGCCGCCTGTCGCTTTAATGACATTAGCCTGCGCATGCCGCGATCAACGTCTGGGTATCGCTGCATCAAGTCGCTTTGGTTGAAGTACAGAAAACGCATTTCGTACATGGCTTCGAGCAACACCGTCAAAAATAGCCAGCTGCGCTCAAGTGGATCCTCGTCGTCAAGAAAAGACGATTCCAGTATCGGTGTCGCGAGAATGCCAGCCAACTCTCGATAGCACTCTTGAAACAGGGCGCCGAGAATCGCGTCTTTGCCTTTGAAGTGGTAATACAGGTTGCCCGGGCTGATATCGAGCTCAAGGGCGATGTCACTGGCGGTCACGTTGCGCTCACCCCGCTCATTGAACAGCTGGGTGGCGGTAACCAGAATGCGTTCGGATGTTTTCATCACGCCGAGTGTACCGCGCTGGCGTGAACCGTTCTTGGCAGTCTGGACCGCGTTTTGACTAATCTTCCGGGGGGCTATCGCGAGCGCCTGGTAAAAGAGTAGCCATAAAAAAGGGGAGCTGTGCTCCCCCGAAAAAAAACGGACTTTACAAGGTGGGTTTAAGCAGCCTTGCCAAACTTGGACTTCAGATCGTCGAAGCGCGACTTCGCCTTCTTCATCTGTGCTTCCAGCTTTGAGCGGTCGGCCAACGAATCGAGTTCTAGGTCAGCCAGCGCTTTCAGCGCTTCCTTCTCAACCGCAGTACCGCGCTTGATCAGTGACTTGTAGAGATCCTCGGCCTGCTTGCGACGCTCTGTCAGGCGGCTCTGCGCCTCATCGACCTGCTCTTGCAGGCTGGAGAACTGCTCCAGAACCTGATCGTAGGCTTTGCCGTAAACACCCAGGCCCGCGAGCAGGGCATTGCGACCCGTATCGACAGCCTTGGGGCGCGCTCTGGTCTTGGCTTTAGTGCTCGCTTTTGCCTTGGTTTTGGCTGCCGGCTTCTTCTTTGCCGGTGCCTTCTTAGCTTTAGCGGGCGCTTTTTTCACCGCGGCCTTCTTCGCCGCAGCCTTGGGTGCTGCTTTGGTTTTGGCTTCTGCCATGACGTTTCTCCTCGTTGAAATATCGAACAACGGGGCAGAGTGTGGCGCTCAAATTTAGAATCTGCCCTCTAAAAAACGAGGTGGCACTGGTAATTTTCTACACCCCGCCATAATATGGCATAAACAGTGCCAATTTATTGGCCGGATGGGGTGTGCCAGAGATGAAAATCCTCTCAACGACAGCGGCCGTCATTGCCACACTTTTGCTGATAGCTTCTCTAGTGTTGCTAGGTGATGGCGACCGCATTACGCCTAATGGTGAGGGAGTTGTTGCAATCGAGGCGGGCGATTTTGAGGCGTTCGCAATGCCTGATTATGCGAACGCTGTCATCAGTGACGCTTATAAGAGTTATCTCATCGAAGTCGAGCCGGGGATCAAAATTCATGTGCTAGAAGTCGGTCAGGGGTATCCGGTCTATCTTCAGCA
>JAYOUT010000002.1:47752-72668 GCA_038151055.1 Luminiphilus sp. | reverse complement strand
TTACAAGAGCAGGTCCGCCGCAGTGAGCTTGGCCTGAGTAAGTCGGCTTATCGCTCACTGTTAGCGGAACTGATGGCGCGCTTTAACAACGTGGCGGCGGCCAACCCGTATGCCATGTTTGACGAGGCTATGACTGCCGCCGAAATCGGCGAGGAGTCGGGCAAAAATCGCATGATGGGTGACCCACATCTCAAATCGATGGTAGCCAAAGACGGTGTGAATCAAGCCTCGGCGCTGGTGCTCACTCGCTGGGAGACAGCGCAGTCGCTCGGGGTCGCGGATCGGGCGATTTTTCTCCACGGGCACGGCACCGGCTCAGAGCCGCAGGTCCTGAACCGACGCTCCATCGGGGAGTCTGAAGCGATGGCCGCGGCCTATCGAAACGCATTGGCGGGTGCGGGCATTGACGCTGAGCAGATTGGCGCGGCGGATCTGTATTCCTGTTTTCCGATTGCGGTGTGGGTGGCGATGGATGCGCTGGGTATGACGCTCGACGACTCACGGCCCTTGACGTTGACCGGAGGGCTGCCGTTCTTTGGTGGGCCGGGCAATAACTACTCGACCCATGGGATCGCCGAGATGGTGCATTGGTTGCGAGCACAGGCCCAGCCGTCATATGGCGTTGTCGGGGCCAATGGCGGGTATCTTTCCAAGCACGCAGTGGGCGTTTATGCCAACATTCCCGCCGAGTTTCCCGAGGCGGTCCCGGAGTTCAAAGCCCCCGAGGTGGTCGAGGTTGTCTCGGACCCGGAGCCTGACGGGGTGATTGAGAGCTATACCTATCAGCCGCAGAAAGGCGGCGCACGGGCCGTCGTGATCGGCCGACAGGTGTCCGACGGCCGCCGTTGGGTGGGTGTGGCTGACCCGGAGGATGCCGAACTGCTTGAGTGGTTTGAAACCGCAGACCCGCTGGGTGAACAGATCGTGGTGTCCACCGGTGAGCGCAACATCGTGCGCCGAAGGGCCCAATGAACAGATATTAATTTGAGTGAGTAATAGGAGTTAACACATGGATATCAATGGAAAAGTTGCAGTCGTTACCGGCGGTGCCTCGGGTATCGGGCAGGCGGTGACACGCCGCATCGCCGCGGCTGGCGGCAAGGTGGTTATTTTTGACCTGAATGAAGAAGCGGGCCAGGCGATGGTGTCTGAGCTCGGCGCAGATAATTGTGTCTTCGCCAAGGTCAATGTTGTGGACGAGGACTCCGCAAAGGCCGGTATTGAGGCTGCCGTGGGCGCATTCGGCACGATTCATATCAACGTGAACTGTGCCGGTATTGGTAATGCCGCAAAAACCCTTGGCCGGGATGGCCCGTTCCCGATGGATGTCTGGAGCAAGGTTATTGCAGTGAATCTCACGGGGACTTTCAACGTGCTGCGGCTTTGTGCGGAAGTCATGGCCAAGCATGACCCGGTCACCGATGACGGGGCCCGCGGCGTCATTATTAACACCGCCTCCGTGGCAGCCTACGAAGGTCAGATGGGCCAGGCAGCCTACAGTGCGAGTAAGGGCGGGATTGTCGGCATGACGCTGCCGATCGCGCGCGACCTCTCAACCCTGGGTATCCGAGTGAACACAATTGTGCCAGGCCTGATCAACACGCCGTTGTTCAATGGTCTGACTCCAGAGTTCGTTGAGTCGCTTTCGCAGTCTGTGCTGTATCCAAAGCGTCTGGGTCGTCCTGAAGAAATCGCGCAGCTGGCGACGTCGATCATCGACAATGACTACATCAACGGCGAGTGCATCCGCATGGATGGCGGCATTCGCATGCAGCCCCGCTAACAGGAGCACCGAACATGAGTGAAGAAGCAACAGTACTGACGGACGAGGCGGACGGTGTCCTCGTTATTACGATCAACCGACCGGAAGCCAAGAACGCGGTCAACCTGTCGGTTGCCAAGGGTGTCGCGGCGGCGCTAGAGCGATTGGACAGTGACGACTCGCTGCGCGTCGGCGTGTTGACGGGCGCCGGCGGCACTTTTTGCGCAGGCATGGACCTCAAGGCTTTCGTATCAGGAGAATTTCCCCAGATAGAGGGCCGTGGTTTCGGCGGTATGACCGAGCGTTCCGCGGACAAGCCACTGATTGCTGCGGTGGAGGGCTATGCCCTCGCCGGTGGCTGCGAACTGGCGATTGCTTGCGATTTGATTGTCGCAGCGGAGAACGCCAAATTCGGGATCCCGGAAGTGAAGAGGGGTCTAGTTGCCGCCGCCGGTGGCCTGGTGAGGCTGCCCTCTCAAATTCCTTACCGGGTGGCGATGGAGCTTGCGCTGACGGGTGAGTTCATGGGCGCGGATCGCGCCATGGCGATGGGGTTGATCAACCAGTTGACCGAGCCCGGCTCGGCGCTGGACACCGCAAAGGCACTGGCTCAGCAAATTGCTGAGAATGGTCCGTTAGCTGTGAAGGTCAGCAAGGCCATTATCAAAGCCTCTCGTGACTGGAGCGATGACGAGGCGTGGTCTAACCAGAACGCGCTAACGCAGCCGGTGTTCACCAGTGAGGACGCAATTGAGGGCGCCACCGCTTTTGCCGAGAAGCGCAAGCCCGAGTGGAAGGGTCGCTAGCGGTTGCAATCCGATGCGGATCTGGTCAGTCTCAGGAGGCTGACTGAGCACTGACCAGACTGTGGGGGGAAGGGATATGAGCGGCAGCGACCTCGGCGTCTTGCGCAAGCTGCTGGCGCACGATCTGATGCAGGTCTACGTTCGGTTGATTTTGTTGCTGACCGTCGCGTGGTTCTGTGTCGAGACCTTCGCCCCCTTTTTGGCACTGATTCTGTGGTCCTTGATTCTTGCGGTATCTCTGCATCCCCTAAATACATGGTTATCGCAGCGCCTTCACCTGAGTGAGGGGAAGGCAGCCATTATCTTTATCCTGATTGTTTTTTTGATCGTGGGGATTCCCACGGTGTTGCTCGGTGTTTCGCTGGCGGACCATGTCACCGAGTGGGTGACGATTCTTAACGACCATGACTTCCAGATACCCGAGGCGAACCCCGTTGTCGCGGATTGGCCTGTGGTGGGGCCGGCGTTGTTCGATCTTTGGCAGCGCGCTCACGAGGATCTGGTGTCAGCGGCGAAGATGGTCCAGCCCCAGCTCATTGCCAGCGGCAGGGTCTTACTGGGTGCGGTTGCCAATACCTTGCTGGCGCTTGTGTTGTTTTTCGTCGCGCTACTGATCGCAGGCTTCATGATGGCCAACGCCACCAAGGGCGGACATCAAATCAAGCAGCTGCTGGGTACCTTTGCGGATCATCAGCGCGGGGACGAAATGCAAGATCTTGTCGTAGCAACGATTCGCTCGGTCTCCAATGGTGTGGTCGGCGTCGCATTTCTGCAGGCATTAGCACTCGGTGTGGGATTTTTGATACTCGATGTGCCCGCGGCGGGTGTGTTGGCGCTGGCAGTGCTGTTCCTAGGGGTGCTTCAGCTTCCCTCCGCGTTGGTGGTATTCCCGGTGCTCGCATGGGTATGGTTGGCTGGCGATGGGAGCATGGTCGCTAACGTCCTTGGCACGGTGTATCTCTTTGCAGCCGGCATGGCAGATGGTCTGCTCAAACCCTATTTGCTGGGCCGGGGCGTCGACACACCGATGCCAGTTGTTTTGATAGGCGCCCTCGGGGGGATGGCCGCAGAGGGATTGATCGGGCTGTTCGTCGGCGCCGTCATGTTGTCTGTGGGCTATAAATTGCTCATGTCTTGGGTGGAGCACAGCGTTGCCGAGCATGAGAGGCTCGAGGCATCCACGCTTCAGTCAGACCCCTGAACTGCTGGACCCGATGCGGGGTGGTCCGCGCCGGATAGGGGTCCGTATCGTCTCTGTTCAATCGTTCTCGGATATCTAAGCCATGTATCAAACACAACTCCGATTACTCGGCGTGCTGTCACTGCTGTTGTTCTCCGCAGCATGCACTGTTTCGGATTCGCCCGACGCGGGGCATGACGGTATTCGCACCACCAGTGGTGTGGTTCAGGGGGAGGCAGGTCCCGAGGGCTCGGTGATTTATCGCGACATCCCCTTTGCCGAGTCACCCGAGGGCGAGCGGCGGTGGGCTGCGCCAGTGACCCGTGTGAGCCCGGATCACCAGATTACCCCCTTCGATGAGCCCGTCATGTGCCCGCAGCCACAGAGCATGGCCTCTGGCGGTGCCGACGGAGATTATCTCGGTTCCGAGGATTGCCTCTATCTGGATATCTACACGCCGGGATCGCCGACCGAGGCCCGTGACTGGCCCGTCATGCTGTGGATTCACGGCGGTAGTAATGTGAGTGGCCACAAGGGCACTTATGACTTTTCGAGATTGGCGGCCCGCGAGCAGGTGGTGGTTGTGGTGATCAATTACCGTCTGGGTCCATTTGGCTGGTTTGCTCATCCTGCTTTGAACGGAGCCGATCTGACTTCGCCTGCACTCGCCAATTTCGGCACGCTGGACATGTTGGAGGCGCTCAGCTGGACACAGCAGAATATTGAGGCATTTAGCGGAAATGCAGGTAACGTCACGGTGTTTGGCGAGAGTGCCGGAGGCAGGAATGTCTTCAGTTTGTTGGCCTCGCCGCTCGCTGAAGGTTTGTTTCACAGAGCCATCGCCCAATCCGGCCACGTCAGGAGCGTCACGCTTGAGCAGGCTTATAACGAAGCAAAACAAGACCCGATGGTAGACCGAGGCAGTTGGGAAGTTGTTGATGCGCTTGGGCTTGATTCGTCCACCGTCGACGCTGAGGCGCTGCGGGGTATAGCGGCGTCAGATTTGCTCAGCGCTTACTTTGAGCTTGATGAGGATCATATTCAGCCGCTGGTCATACGAGATGGCGTGGTGATTCCCAAGGTGGGTATTTTGGCGGCCTTGGCAGACTCTGAGTACGCCAAGGGTGTACCGGTAATGGCAGGTACGACCCGTGATGAAATTACACTCTGGTTGGGTTTAAGTCGCTATTTTGTGGATGTGAGCTACCCGATGACGCGACTGCTGCCGGCAAAGATTCGCATCAAGGACCCGGCGCTGTATGCATTTTGGGTCGATATGCGTTCCCGCGGCTGGAAGCTGGGTGCGGTGGATGACCCGTTTACGGCCATGTCTCAGGCCGGCTACGACAATCTTTACGCGTATCGTTTCGACTGGGACGAGCAACCTGACAATTACTTTGTACCCTTCTCGCAGGTCCTCGGAGCCTCTCACGCCAGCGAGATCGCGTTTGTGATGGGAGCGCCAATGTATGGCGCGATTGGCGAGTACATGTACCCGGACAGCGATTCAGCCCGCGAGATGACCGACGTCATGATGACGGCCTGGGGGGCTTTTGCGCGCAACGGTGCTCCGGCACTGCCGGATGGTTCTGTTTGGCCTCTCTACAACGCCGAGGCGCCGGCATTCATGCGTCTGGATGTTGGGGCTGCTCTGGGTGTGAGCGACGACGTGCCAACCCATGATGAACTGCTCGATCGCGTCGCCGCCAGTGAGGTGATGTCTGAGCTGGAGCAGTGCCTGCTGGTGTGGGAGCTGGCGACTGCAGTGGGTGTGCCACGTTATGAGTCGTATGGCCAATGGCAGGACGGTCGATGCAGCGACGTGGACGCCCCTGCGGAAAAGCGCCGCATTCGCGAAGCGCTCGAGGCCGAGTACGGCAGCGTGTACTTCTCGGGTTGAAGTCACTCCGCGGAGCGTTAACCGACACAATATGAACCGTGTTTTAGCGATCGCAGGTGGCTCCGGTAGTGGCAAATCCACCCTTGCGGCCACATTGGTGGCGGCGTTAGGCCCCGAGCGAATCGCGGTGTTGCCGATTGACGCTTACTACCATGACTTATCCCACCTTGATGCTGATGCGCGAGAGGCGGTCAATTTCGACCATCCTGACGCTCTCGATTTGGCATTGTTTGCCGATCATGTCGCCAGTTTGAAAAACGGAGAGCGGGTGGCTTGTCCTTGCTACGACTTCACGACCCACTGTCGTCTTGCCGAGACCACCACAATCGAGCCGCGACCAACCTTGCTAGTCGAAGGCATCTTGGTGGCTGCAACGACCGAGCTCAGAGCACTCTACGATCATCTTGTGTATGTGGAGACCGACGCGTCCGTGCGTTGGCAGAGGCGTTTGCACCGAGACCAGGTTGAGCGAGGCCGTGACGCAGACTCGATTAAGCGATTTTGGACGCGAGCAGAGCAGACGTTCACTGAGTGGGGGGCGCGAGCCCTTGCTTCAGCTGATAGTGCGGTAGAGGGCAGTGCATCGCCGGAGCAGATGATGGCGCAGTTGGTCGCGCAACTCGGTCCAGACTGGTTCTGACTGCGCCTGTCCTACAGAGGCGGCAGCTTGGCAATGATGGCGGGTCTTGGCGCGCCTAAGCTCACTGTTCTCGTTGCTTTGATACCCATTCAAAGTGCTTGCTGAGTTTGCCATCGGCAAGGAGTGCGGCCAGTGAGTTCAGGGTTTTAGCGAGGGTCATCTCATCGTATTCTCGGTGGATGCCCCGATGACAGAGCCGACAGACCCGGACGCCCTGATTCAACGCTTCTTTGGTGAAGTGGCGCCGAAAGTAAGCACGCCGATGGACCTTTTTGGGGATCAGGTGGTGAAAGGTAAGCGGAACCTGCCGCTGACAACAGGCGCAGGATTCCGCCACAGGGTTGCTCAGCTTTGTGCGGGAGGTAATGCCGCCTCGATGGCGGTTTGCAGCTCTTCACTGTCTGGTTTCACACCGCTGGAGAAATGCCCGACGATTTCTCCGTCTGATGACACGACATACTTGTTGAAATTCCAGCGGGGATAGCCAGCGGCTTCTCCCAGACCTTTAAACACCGGGTTGGCGTCGTTACCTCTGACGGGAGAAGTCGCGAGAACCGGAAAACTGACTTCGTATTTTTCGAAGCAGACCTCTGCGGCGTCGCCTTCATCATTGTCCTCTTGGAAGAAATCATCACTTGAGAAACCGAGAACGACCAGACCGTCGTTTTGGTACTTCTGATGCACCGCTTCCAAGCCCTCAAACTGAGGCGTGTAGCCACAGTAACTGGCGGTGTTAACGATCAACAAGGCCTTACCCTCGTATGCCTCGCAAAACTGGATAGATTCGGTTGAGGCCAACTGGCGCATCGAGTGATTGAGAAAATCCGGACAAGACGCGGACACGACGCCGGGTAGCAGTGCGATGAAGCCCGCAGCGGGCAGGATGACGGTTTTCATAAGGCGATAATCCTAGGGTTGTGCGGGGTATACGTTTGCCGCGGATCGACAGATTGCTGCTGACTGCCGGCCAGAATTGGATCCACCTGCTGCCGCAGCGCTAGCGGATGCGGCCGAGTAGGCAACGTTATTCGAGGGCCGTGTCGAGAAACTCCGCTACGGTCTGTTTCGTCCACTCAGGATGGCACGGGTGAGCCGCCACGTGCGAGCCCCACGCCTCTTTGCCATCGAGGCAGGCATCATCGATGTCGACTGGCGGTACCTTTCGCAGCGTCACCCGAGGATTGGACGCCGCCAACTCGGCGGCATACGGCGAGCGTGTGACGGGATCGTCCCAGTCTTGCATCAGCAAAATCGGCTGGGTCAGGGCCTTGCCAAGTTTCAGCGGACTGTCATCGCCATGCGGCAGATCATAGCGGTAGATCGCGGTGAGCACGGCCAGCGAAAACAGCGGCGCGGGCAAGCCAGTCGTGATTTGTCCGCCGTGTTGCATGCTGTCTAGGATGTCGAGCTGAGGGTCGAGCAAGATGATGGCATCGGCTTTCAGTCCGTTTGTCACGGCATGAATCACCGTGCTGCCACCCATGGATGCGCCCAATACTACCCGGGGTAATTGGCTCGGTTGATGCTGATCAAGCCAGCTTGCCGCTGCCATGGCATCAGGCCACTCCGCGGCGCCCATATGAAGCAATCCATCGGTGGTGGGCGAGTTGCCGTGGTTGCGCAAATCCATAGTGATGACTGAAACCTGTAAGTCGTGCAGCGTGCGGTAAAAATCCAGCGAGCCAATGTACTGTGAGATGCGGTTCGAGCCGGCTCCGTGAACAAAAATGAGCTCGGCGCGTGGCTGTTCAGCCGGTATCCACCATCCCTCCAGGACCACTCCTTCACTCTGAATCTGGATATTGTCGAATGACAGCCCGCGACTGCCGGGGTCGATGTCGACCGGGTAGGGAGATGTCGACACAACCTGGTGCGGTGCCCAAAAGACCGACCCCAGCACCCAGAGCAGCAGGAGTGAACCGACTAAGCTAAAGATAAGACGCATGATTCGAGAGGGTCCTATTGCGATTAGGCAGACAGCAGGCGTCTGATCCAGCTGTCTTGATGTCTTTCTTGCTCACGAATCAGCAATAGTCGCGAGATCTCACCCTCTATCGCTTTGGCAAATTTGCGCCGCAGGCTGCCGAGTTTTTGTGCCGACAGTGACTCACCCCGGTACTGCTCGAGACTGATTGGTTTGCCAATCGCGAAGTAGGTGCTTTTGGGTTTCGGCAGGGGGCCGCCGAGCATCCCGGTTGGAATGGGCGGCACCAAGTCGGATCTCAAATCGGAAGGCAGGAGCTTGGCCTGCACGAGCCATTTCACCAGCGACGAATTCATCAACGTTTCTGAGGACACAGCGTGATCGTAATATTCATCGGGTCCCACGGAGGCAACGGGTACCACTGTGTACCCGGCAGCCGCTGCCAATTTGACAAAGCCATAGCGCTGTTTCCACTGCAGCTGGTATCGCGCCTCGGGCGGTTTAATCGACTCGTAAGCGCCGCCGGGGTAGAGCAGCAGATCATCCCCTCGATCCATGAGTCGCTCAACAATCGGCGCCTGACCGGATACGCCGCCCATTGCATGCGCAACGGATGCGTAATAGGGGTTAGCAAAGAGCGATTTATCGCCCAGCCCTTTAACGTAACGTCCGTGGTCGTAATACAGATACAGGTGAAACAGCGCCGCGTCGATCGCCATGAAAGCGTGGTTGCCGATGAATAGCGCCGGCTTGTCCGGCAGATTTTCTAGGCCGACGAAGCGTGGCTTAAACCACACTCTTGCCAACCCAGCGGCGGCGGCCACTTGAGGCGCCACAGGCATACCAAAGCGGGACACGTAATCGACATACGCGTCGGGCTCCGTATTAGGGCAGGGGGCGCGATCAACCATGACATTAACTCACTGCGGTCCGTGGGAGCTTAGCAAAACTTGGATACTATTTTAGCGGCACTATTGCGCGCGTTATTTTCTGTCACAGATGTAGAGAACTGAATGTCTCACGCTGGTTTCAAACATTGGGGCTTACTGGGTTATTTGGTGCTCGTTTGGGGTTTTGCTTTCGCCATGATTGCGATCTCCCTCGAGTCTTTTCACCCCGTTTTTATCGTCTGGTGTCGTCTGTGGCTGGGCGCGGTGGTGATGTGGGGCGTGTGGCGGTGGCGAGGCCAGGTGTGGAGCTTGGGTCGCGATTGGTGGCCAAGGCTTACCTTACTGAGTTTGACCGGCAACATTATCCCTTTCTCGCTCATTGCTTGGGCGGAACAGAGCGTGCCCTCTGCCGAGGTCGGGATTTTAATGGCACTCATGCCGATCGCCACTCTGCTGTTGGCGCATTGGCTTTTGGAACATGAGCCTTTGACTTGGCGGCGTTTATTGGGTGTCGTCGTCGGCTTTGTCGGCGTGGGTTTATTAGTGGGTGAAGACCTGTTGTCAGATGCCGCAAGAGGTGAGTGGCCGGGACAGGTGGCGGCATTGCTGGCGACGCTGAGTTACGCCTTCAACGGCGTCTATGCCAAACGCATTCCTCAGGCTGAGCCCATCGCGATGGCGTTCGGAAGCTTGCTGGTCGGCAGTGTGCTCCTGGCAGTCCCGGCTCTGTGGCTGCAAGTGTCCTCCGAGACGTTGGTTTATCGGCCTTTGGCACTAGCAGTGCTTGTTCTGTTGGGCGTGATGGCCACTGGCATAGCGACCTGGTGCTATTTCGTTGTCGTGAGAGAAAGAGGGCCGGGCTTTCTATCAACCATTAATTATTTGATCCCGGCCGTCGCCTTTGCGGCGGGGACGGTATTCCTCGCTGAGCCCTGGGGCTGGGAGCATCTGCTCGCGCTGATCCTGATATTGATCGGCGTAGGGCTGATTCAGGTCAAAAAGTCCGACTGATCAAGCCAAGTCAAATCGTTTGCGCAGGAATCGGGCAACGCCGTCCTCGTCGTGGTGCCCGATCACTTCATCCGCTGCAGTCAGGACGGTCGGGTCGGCGTTTGCCGGGGCGTAACATTCGGTAGCGCACTCGAACATGCTGAGATCATTGTCTCCGTCTCCGAAGGCAATCACGTGTTCGACGTTCAGTTCTCCGCGCAAGTGATTGATGGCGTTGCCTTTACTGCCGTTACTGTGATGAATATCGATCCAGTGCAGCGCTGGCTGATTGGCAACGTGGCCCATTTCTTTCTCATGAATCGCGATGCCGGAATAGGCCACCAGGTGAGGCTCGTCGGCGATGCTGGCGCGAACTCGTTCTACCGCCTCGGCGCTACCTAGGGAGAACACGTTGATGACGCTGATCTCGTCAGGCATCGCAGTGAGTGGTGCCAGCGGCAGGTGTCTTTCCGCCTCGAAGAGGTCGGCTAATTTGTGTTCGCTACGACTCTTAAGGGGGCCGTGATACAGCGCATGCAGCTGACCGGGCTGTAAAGAAAACACGAAGGGTGTGAGGTCATTCAGCGTGAAGGCGGCGAGCACGTGCCATACCTCTTCGCGTGTCAGCAGGTGGTGGTGGCTATACCGTTCTTCGTTTGGGCACCAAATAATCGCGCCGTTTTTCAGGATCAACGGTAGGGTGAAGTGATGATCCTTTAACGGTGCCGCGGCCGCTTGGAGCGTGCGGCCGGTGGCCACGGTGTAGCGGATATCTCTCTGCCGCATCATCGCAAGCGTGTCTGCGGTATACGGCGAGATCTTCGATGACTTATCGAGCAGTGTACCGTCGAGATCAAAGACAACGAGCGTCATAGTATTGCCTCTGATCCGACGGAAATTGCCATAGTGCCGTTACTGCTCAGTGCTCGGTCACCACAAGATCCGAGGCCAGCGAGTCCCGGATCGATTGAGGTACCTCATATCGATCTACCCGATAGCTCGGATGATCGACACCTGCGAAGAGTGGTGCGCCGTCTTTGAGGGCATTGATCTGTTCGGGCGTGACTTCGAAGCGCATGAAATGCACAGAGGCGGTTTTATCGGCGGTGGTTCTGTCGAGATCCTCATCGGCAATCGGCACGATACGATCCAACTCGCCAACTTGCAGCCACACCTGATCCTCGATTCCGATCATCTCGCCGAGGCGGATGGCACGTTGTGCAGGATCGGGGATCTCGATCATGAAAGTGGCCTTCCAGTTGTGACCGTCTGGGATCAGCGGGTTGTAGGCGCTGAGTTCCTCTTCGATGCCTTCCGCTTCGAATACGCGCTCAATGCGCAGCATTTCCTGAATCTGGTAACGGATGGTTTTCTCGTCTTCAAAGTAAAGCCGGGCGTGCTCGCCCAACGAGAGTTGACGATTTTTCTTGTGGGCCATGACTTCAGCTCGGAAGTCGGCGCGCTTCGTGGCGTATTCCTCAAGGCTCCACAAATCATCTCGGGTCAGATGTGTTGTCATGTTCGATTCCTCGGGTTCTGGTTGTTCAATGCAATAGTTTAGGGGATTAGAGGCCGTAAGCCTCACGCAGCAGCGTCATCGGGTGCTCGGCTTTGCTGACCTTCTCTGACAGGTGCGCTATGTGCTCGCCCGCCATAGGGCAGTCACTGATAAAACGGTCTGGTGCTTGCTCATCCACCTTGCGCACCGTCGGTCTAGCGATCTTGACAGACTTATCACGGGTTTCTTTTTTCACCGCGTAGGTGCCATCGTGGCCGGAACACCGTTCGTAGGCAGTGACCTCGCTCTCGTTGATCAAATTCAGCACGTCACGAGTTTTGAGGCCGATGTTCTGCACGCGTTGATGGCAGGCGACCTGATAAGCCACGCTGCCCAACGCTGTTTGGAATTCAGTATTCAGTGCATCGCCTTTATGCCGAGCCCAAAGGTACTCGAAAGGATCGTAGAAGGCCTTTTGCACTTTCATGACGTCGGGGTCATCGGGGTACATCAGCGGCAGTTCTTGTTTGTACATTAATACGCAAGAGGGGATGGGTGCAGTGAGGTCATAGCCTTCATCCACCAACTTGGCGAGTACTGGAATGTTGGCTTGCTTCAGGGCATCTACGCTGTCTAAATCGCCGAGCTCCAGCTTAGGCATGCCGCAACACTTCTCCTTCGGCACGATGTCAATGTGTATGCCGTTGTGCTGGAACACTTTGACGAAATCTTCACCCACCTCGGGGCTGTTGTAATTGCCATAGCAGGTGGCATAGAGCGCAACCTTGCCTGTGGTGGCGCCGACCGGTGTCGGCTCCTGGGCTTGCAGCAACGGCTTGACGCGCTTACGCAGCGTCTTGCTGTGCAGTTTGGGTAAGGGCGCGTCGTGGTGAATGTCCAAACCTGCCGAGAGGGCTTTTCTGAACACGC
Source organism: Luminiphilus sp. (assembly GCA_038151055.1). Classification (GTDB taxonomy): domain Bacteria; phylum Pseudomonadota; class Gammaproteobacteria; order Pseudomonadales; family Halieaceae; genus Luminiphilus. Next base: position 60,148 of record JAYOUT010000002.1, on the reverse strand, counting down.
CGGTGTTATTGAGTGCATTTACCGTGATGTCCACCAGTGGAATGGACGTCGTCGACAGCAACCGATCGGTGCTGGTTAAGGTGCGGTCGCGCAGTGATGCGCCTTGTTCTTTGAAGCGCTGCGCCTTGGCGCGGAGCATCAAGTGCGGAAAGTCGACATTAAATTCATGCGGAGGCACGTAGGGGCATTTGGTCAAATAGCACAGGTCGCACAAATAGCACTGCTCGGCGACCTTGTCGTAGTCGGCTTTATCGACACCGTCTACCTCCATGGTTTCCGACTCGTCGATGAGATCGAATAGCGTCGGGAAGGCGTCACACAGACTGACGCAGCGTCTGCAGCCGTGACACACGTCAAATACTCGCTCGAGCTCATCGTTCAGCGAAGATTTGTTCCAAAAGTCGTCACTCTTCCAGTCCAGCGGGTGGCGAGTGGGTGCATCAATACTGCCTTCTCTCATGGCGCTCAGTGCTCTTCAATCAGATGATGGCTTCGGCTTACTGACCTCATAGTCAAACTACCGCGCTGTCGCGATCGCGTAAGAGAAGCGGAAAAAATAAGGGGAGCGTAATGGCTCCCCTAGGTACTGCTATCAGCTCGGGGGCTGGGGATCAGCCGTCGAGGTTGTCCAAGGCTTTCTGGAAGCGGTTGGCGTGGCTACGCTCAGCCTTCGCCAGCGTCTCGAACCAGTCGGCGATTTCATCAAAGCCTTCGTCGCGCGCAGTCTTGGCCATACCGGGGTACATGTCTGTGTACTCATGGGTCTCGCCAGCGATCGACGCTTCAAGGTTCTTCTTGGTGTCGCCCATGGGCAGGCCGGTCGCGGGATCACCCACGGCCTCGAGATACTCGAGGTGGCCGTGCGCGTGGCCCGTTTCACCTTCGGCGGTGGAACGGAATACAGCGGCGACGTCGTTGTAGCCTTCTACGTCTGCCTTTGAGGCGAAGTAGAGATAGCGTCGGTTGGCCTGAGACTCGCCTGCAAACGCGTCTTTCAGGTTCTGCTCGGTGGCACTGCCTTTCAGTTCCATTTAATCATCCTCTCGTTGCGGTCATTAACAATGGTGCGGTGGCGACTGCCTCTGCACGGTGGTCGACGTAATATACCGACCTTAGCGAATATTGGCTTACTGAAAAATTAAAAAAAACTGATCGGAAAAACCGATTGAGCTAATCTTAGATTTTGGGCCTGCAGTCCATCCACGAGAACACAGGGGTGGAGCGGGGCGGTGGAGCTGACGCGTGTGGCGCTCATGGGGATTGAGCGGGCCGATGTTTACAGCTTTTTTCCAGAAACCACGAGATCAGATCGGTATGCGTCAGCCTACACTCAAGCAACTTCGTTACCTCTGTGCGGTGGCCGAGCATCAACATTTTGGGCACGCGGCGACTGCTTGTCACGTCAGTCAAAGCACCCTGAGCGCCGGTATTCTGGAGTTGGAAGAATCGCTGGGCGTCAGCTTGGTCGAGCGAAACAACCGCAAGGTATTTCTCACTTCTTTGGGGGAGGAGGTGGTCACCCGGGCCAGGGATCTGCTGGTCAGTGTGGAGGATATGGTGTCCCTGTGTGCGGGCGCCGGGGCGCCGTTCCAGGGCAAGATGCGTATGGGGGTGATTCCTACCGTGGCGCCCTATCTACTGCCCGGGCTGCTTAGCCAGATCAGAGCACGCCATCCGGCTTTCAAACTCTTCATTCGTGAGGATCTGAGCCAGCCACTGGTCGACAGCTTGCTGGCGGGCGAACTCGACGTGTTGTTACTTGCACTGCCGTTTCCTGCCGATCAGGTTGAGACCATGCCGCTGTTTGACGACGAGTTTCTGTTAGCGTGTGCCACGTCTCATCCCCTTGCCAGCCGGGAGACCTTGCGAAGCGCAGACTTGCGCGGGGAGTCGTTACTGTTGCTTGAGGAGGGCCACTGCCTGCGAGATCACGCTCTGGAGGCGTGCAAGCTGAGGGACACTCAGATTACGGTGCCTTATCAAGCCACCAGCCTCGCCACGATTGTGCAGATGGTCGCTAATGAAATTGGCGTCACCTTGTTACCGCGCATGGCGGTAGATGCCAATATTGTGGGTTCCGCACCGCTTACGGTGAGAGCCTTTGACCAAAACAATGTGACCCGCCAAATTGGTTTGATGTGGCGCAAGAAAACGCCGCGCCGGGTCGAATTTCGTCAGCTGGGTGAGCTCGTTGCAGGTCTTCTGGACGCGTGATGCGGCGAGTGGCGCTATCGGCGCCGACCTTTCCCTTTGTGCTCGCCGCTGTGCTGGGTTCGAAAGGTGCGGGCCTTAGGGTCAACGACGCGATGCCGTTTCGGCGGCTGTCTCGCCGGGATGAGATGTTTGGCGCCGTTGCCGATAAGATCGCGCCGTCCCATTTGCTTCAGCGCTTTGCGCAGTAGCGGCCAGTTATCGGGGTCGTGGTATCTCAAAAACGCTTTGTGCAATCGCCTCTGACTCAGGCGCTTCACCGTGCCGAGTTTTTCGCTGTGCCGACGAACGCGCTGCAGCGGGTTGAACCCCGTGTGATACATCGCTGTGGCCGTCGCCATGGGGGAGGGGTAGAAGGTTTGTACTTGATCAGCGCGGAACCGATGCTGCTTCAGCCACAGCGCGAGTGACACCATATCCTCGTCGGTCGTGCCGGGATGGGCGGCGATGAAGTAGGGAATCAGATATTGTTTTTTCCCTGCTTCTTTTGAGTAGCGCTCAAACATTTCGGCAAAACGATCATAGCTACCGATGCCCGGCTTCATCATCTTAGAGAGCGGGCCCGATTCGGTGTGTTCGGGGGCGATCTTGAGGTACCCGCCCACGTGGTGCGTGACCAGCTCGCGAACATACTCGGGGCTTTCCACAGCAAGGTCATAGCGAAGGCCAGACGCGATCAACACTTTTTTCACGCCCTCTGTCTCTCGGGCTTTGCGGTACAGCTCAATCAGCGGGGTGTGGTCGGTATTCAGGTTTTTGCAGATGCCAGGGTAGACGCAGCTGAGCTTACGGCAGGCCGCTTCGGTTTCTTTGTCCTTGCAAGCCAGTCGCCACATGTTGGCTGTTGGGCCACCGAGGTCCGAAATGACACCCGTGAACGCCGGGCTGGTGTCTCTAATGCGCTCCACCTCTCTCAGGATAGAGTCCTCTGAACGACTCTGGATGATGCGCCCCTCGTGCTCGGTAATTGAGCAAAAGGTGCAGCCGCCAAAACAGCCGCGCATGATATTGACCGAGTGTTGGATCATCTCCATTGCGGGCACTGCGGCGTCGCCGTAAGCCGGGTGAGGCAATCGCTGGTAAGGCAGCTCAAATACCCAGTCCAGTTCTTCTGTCTCAAGAGGGATGGGTGGCGCGTTCAGCCAGACCTCGCGGTCGCCATGCGCTTGCACCAATGGCAGGGCGTTATGAGGGTTTGTTTCCTTGTGAAAAACCCGAGACGCGTGGGCGTACAGCACAGGGTCTTCGGTAACAGCCTCGGCGGATGGCAATCGAATGGCGTGCGTGTCAGGTTTAGGGCTGGCAAGCAAGCGAACCGGCTCGGATTCCGGGGCCTCGTTCTTGGCATCCGAGCATGGCTCGGGTTCCATGCCGTCATAGGGATTGGGGTGGGCATCAACCGCGCCCGGCTGATCAACCGATGTGGAATCAATGAGTATGCGATCAGTCGGCAGGGCTGTCGTGACATAAGCGGTTCCGCGAATATCAGTCAGTGCGCCGATCGGCTCTCCGGCTGCGAGACGGTGCGCGACTTCCACGATGGCGCGCTCAGCGTTGCCAAACAGCAGTAAATCGGCGCGGCTGTCGAGTAGTACCGAGCGCCTGACACGATCACTCCAGTAATCGTAATGCGCGATGCGCCTCAAGCTGGCTTCAATGCCGCCGATAATAATCGGCACGCTTTTGTATGCCTCTCTCAAGCGTTGACTGTAGACCGTCACCGCGCGGTCTGGCCGTTGGCCTGCGACGTTGCCGGGCGTGTAGGCGTCGTCGTTTCGCCTCTTTCGATCGGCAGTGTAGTGGTTGATCATGGAATCCATGTTGCCCGCTGTGACACCGAAGAACAGATTCGGGCGGCCCAGTGCCTGGAATGGCTCCGCCGACTGCCAATCAGGTTGGGCGATCATGCCGACTCGAAAGCCCTGAGCCTCCAACACCCTGCCAATCACGGCCATGCCAAAGCTGGGGTGATCGACGTAGCCGTCACCCGAAACAATGATGATGTCGCAGCTATCCCAACCCAGTTCAGTCATTTCCTCTCGCGACATCGGCAGCCACGGAGCCGGACCGAAGCATTCGGCCCAGAACTTGCGATAGTCAAAAAGTGGTGTGGGATGCGTTTTCACTGTCGCTCTGCTCGCTCGCGGACGTCGGAGGGTACATCGAGCCCTGCGCCACAGTGCCGACAGAACTGGGCGTCGAGATGGTGCCCCTGTTTTGCACAGACGGGGCAGTTCCAGGGCAACGTGGGTTGCGGGCTGCGTTGCTCATTGATGCGTTCCCAGAGTTTGCGGGTAATGATGGCTGTGGGTACCGCAATAATGGAGTATCCGACCAGCATGCCAAACCCCGCAACGAAGCGCCCGGCTGGGGTCTGGGGCACCAGATCGCCGTAGCCGACCGTGGTGATGGTGACGACAGCCCAGTAAATGCTCACCGGAATGCTGACAAATCCGTGTTGCGGTCCCTCTATCACGTAGATGATGCAGGCAAAGACCACCACCACCAGCATAACGAGCACTAGGAAGACAAAAATGGATCGGGAGGTGCTGCGCAGCACGGCCAGGATTTCGTTCAGCTCCGCGAACAGTGCGACCAACCGAAATACCCGGAATACGCGCAACACCCGTAGCAGGCGGATCACAACCAGTGGCGCCGCATCGGGATACAGAAACGCGATATAGGTCGGAATAATGGCCAGTAAGTCTACGATGCCCCAAAAACTAAAGAGGTAGGCTCGGCGGTTATGCGTGCACCAGATTCGAACGCCGTATTCCAGAGTGAAGATCGCCGTAAAAAACACCTCGGTGTACCAGAAGCCAGCGCCTACGCTCTCGTTCAGCTCGGGCACGGAGTCGAGCACGACGACCAGCACGCTAACCAAAATCAGGCCGATCAAGGCCATGTCAAACCGTCGTCCCGCCAGCGTGCCGGTACCGAAAATAATGACCTCTAGGCGGCCACGTAGATCGAGGTCTGATGTCGCCGCGGCATTGCTCACTGTGTGAGGGTCGGTCATGGCAGCAGCAGTTGGCTCAGGTTTTGCCAAACGCTCTCAAGAATGATCGGTTGAGCGACAGCCGTCGGGTGAATGCCGTCGCTTTGCATCAGCGCCGGCTTCAGTGCGACGTCTCTGAGCGGGAAGTCACCTAACACAGCTTGGCTGCCCTCGATGGCATTCTGAAAGCTGGCACGAAAAGCATCGGTGTAGAACTTGCCAAAGTTGGGTGGTATCTCCATCGGTAGGAGAAGCACCTGAGCCTCGGATGTCTCGGATAGCGAGATCATATCGCGCAGATTGGTCTGCAATTGACCAATGGGGTAGCCGCGCAACCCATCGTTACCGCCCAGCTCGATGATTACGACCCCGGGTTGGTGGGCCTCCAGAAGGGCCGGTAAGCGACGCAATCCGCCCGCTGAAGTCTCGCCTGATATACTTGCATTCACGATGGTATAGGGCATGCGCTCTTGTTCGATGCGAGCGGCGAGGAGTGCTACCCAGCCCTCTTCAAGGTCTATTCCGTAGGCGGCACTGATGCTGTCACCGAGTACGACGATTGCGCTCTTGCCTGAGGACGCATTGGCTAAACCTGATGCGACAAGCAACAGGAATCCAACCCACGTCAAAGTTCGTAATCGTCGGGCGAGGACCCGCAGTATGATCACAGTCAGTCAACTCCTTAAAACCGTTCCGACCGCCGACGGCGATCTCGATATCCTGCGAGGGATTGATCTCGAGATCGAAGCGGGGACATCCGCAGCGATCGTCGGTGCCTCCGGGTCGGGTAAGTCTACCTTGCTCGGACTGCTGGCGGGCATGGATGTGGCGACTGCCGGTGAAATTTGGCTCGATGGGGAGTGCCTGAGCGATCTCGACGAAAACCAGCGAGCCCGCTTGCGAGCTGACAAGGTTGGTTTTGTCTTTCAGAGCTTTCAGTTATTGCCGGCGCTGACGGCGCGCGAAAACGTCATGCTGCCTCTGGAGCTCGCAGGCGTGACGAATGCGGGCCAGATCGCAGAGCGCTACTTGTGCGATGTCGGCTTGGAAAGTCGGCTGGAGCACTATCCCACGACCCTCTCGGGCGGTGAGCAGCAACGCGTTGCCATTGCCCGGGCGTTTGCGCGACAGCCCCGTATTCTGTTCGCTGACGAGCCGACGGGTAATTTGGATACCCGAACCGGAGAGCGGGTCATTGAGCTGCTTTTTGAATTGAACGACCGCGCGGAGACGACGCTGGTGTTGGTCACGCACGATGAGCGGCTGGCGCAACGTTGCGACAAGCGCTTCTCAATGACTGCCGGCGAGCTCCATTCGCTGTGAGTCTGAACTCCGCAACCAACAGAGCGTCCAGCACTGGCTCACTGAGTTGGAGGTTGCTCGCCAGAGAGTGGCGCAGCGGCGAACTCGGAATTTTGCTCGCAGCATTGGTGCTGGCGGTATCCGTTGTGGTGGGTGTCAGCAGTTTTGTAGACAGACTGCAGTCCGCGCTTTTGTCAGAGAGCGCCCGATTTCTGGCGGCCGACATGGTGGTCGTCAGCCGCACGCCGATTCCGGAAGAATGGATTGACCAAGCTGAGCAGATGACACTGCAAACGTCATTGGGTGTGGGTTTCCCCTCGATGGCAGTCGCCGACGCCGATCATATGGCGCTGGTCTCGGTAAAAGCGGTCTCGGCAGGCTACCCCCTGCGTGGGGAGTTGCTGTGGTCTGATGAAGCCTATGGCGACATCTTGCGCGACGGGACCATCCCCGAGCAGGGTGAGGTGTGGCTTGCGCCGCGTTTGTTTGCGTTGCTGGGGCTGACAACGGGTGACACGCTCATGGTCGGTGAGGCGAATTTGACCGTGACCGGAGCGGTGCGAGGTGAGCCCGACGCCACCACTGCGGTGTTCGGCTTCGGGCCACGCCTCCTCATGAACACATTGGATATTCCCTCTACTGGTGTGGTTCAGCCTGGTAGTCGGGTGGGTTACCGACTGTTGATCAGCGGCAACCGTGACCTCATTAGTGAATATGAAGCGTGGGTATCACCCCTATTGGGCCAAGGGCAGCGGTTGGACTCGGTTGAAGGGTCTCAACCCCGAATCGGTGACACTCTGGACCGGGCGAGGGGCTTTCTGTTGTTGGCAGGGAGTTTGGCGGTGGTGCTTGCCGCGGCGGCGATTACCTTGGCGAGTCGTCGCTTTGGCGAGCGGCATACGCAATACGTTGCGATTCTCAAAAGTCTCGGCGCCCAGTCACATGATATTTCCCGGCTTTATGCCACCAGCCTCGGGTTGATGGGTGTGGCTGGCACGGCGGTGGGATGCCTGCTTGGCTGGATATTGCAGGAGGCCTTTATCGGCTTGTTAGGCAGTTTACTGCCGGTTACCCCTGGCGCGGCGGGTGTTGAGCCCGTCCTGATTGGTGCTGTGACGGCGATGGTTTGCATCGTGTTTTTCGCGTGGCCGCCCCTGCGTCGGCTCGGCGAAGCCTCTCCATTGCGGGTTTTGCGCGCCGATATCGGCATGCATGAGGCTCAGCGGCCGCAGGACTATCTTTTCGGCGGGCTCTCCATCATCGGTCTGATGTGGTGGTACAGCGGCAGTGTGGCCGTCACGCTGGCCGTTGTCGCCGGGCTGGCCGTGGTTATGGGGCTCGGCTTTTTAGCGGCCCGCGGCTTGCTATCGGGTGGCCGGCGTGTGGGCGGTTTTGCTGGCAGTATCTGGCGGGTAGCACTGGCCGGCTTGCAGCGCCGGGGTCGGGCTAATGCATTGCAGATGGTGATTTTCGCGATGGCGATCATGCTCATGTTGTTGCTGTCTGTTGTGCGCTCATCATTGATCGGTCAGTGGCAGGCGCAGTTGCCCGATGACGCCCCGAACCACTTCTTGTTGAATCTGGCTCCCGAGGAGCGGCCCGTTCTCGAGCAGTTCTTTACTCAGCGCGGGGTCACGACTGAGACGCTTTATCCTATGACCAGAGGCCGGATTTTTAGTGTCAACGCAGAGACCTTGCCCGAATGGGAAGAGGTCGAGGGTGACGATGCACCGCGACAGCGTGAGGCGAATTTCACTTGGTCTGATGAGTTGCCCGCTGGCAATGTGTTGGTATCCGGTGACTGGTGGGAACGAGCGGATACGACTTCGTGGGTGTCGCTGGAGGAAGATTTTGCCGCCGGCATCGGCGCGACTGTGGGTGATCGGCTGTCGATGCGCATCGGTGCAGACACGTTTGATGCAGAGGTCCGCAGTATCCGCAAAGTTGACTGGCAGTCGATGCGGCCCAATTTCTTTGTCGTGTTCCCTCGCGCGGTGCTCGAGCGCTACCCCGGGATGTACATGACAAGTTTCCGGCTTCTGCCGACACAAAAACCAGTGCTCAATGAGTTGGTTCGCGAGCTCCCGACGGTCACAGTGATCGAGCTCGATATTGTGATTAAAGAGATGCGTAGCGTAGTCGATCAGGTGGCCAGAGCGCTTGAGTTGGTGCTCGCAGTGATTCTTGTGGCGGGATCACTGGTGCTGATTTCCGGAGTGCGCTCGAGTCTTGACGCGCGCCTCAAGGAGAGTGCGCTGATGCGCGCTTTGGGTGCCCGGCAGCGTCTTGTGCTCGGTACGCTGTGGATTGAATTCTTGGTGCTAGGAGGCTTGGCCGGGGCGCTCGCCAGCGTGGGCGCTGAGGTCGCGGCCTGGGGTTTGCAGACCCGTGTGTTCGACATGACTTGGGCGCCTACGGTGACGATGTGGTGGTTGGGACCCACGGTGGGGGCGGTGATTGTAGGCGCGCTGGGTGTCTGGTCTTGCCGTCGCGTGGTGCGTGTCCCGCCGATCCAGCTGCTGCGCGAGGTCTGAGCGCCGGCGTCGGAGACCTACCGGCGCGTCAGTCGACGATTAGCCCAGTAGGTGGGCGACGGCGTCCCGCTCCTCGGTCAGTTCCTGTGCGGTGGCGTCCATTTTTTCTCGGCTGAAGGCCGAGACGTCCAGGTCCTGCACAATCTCCCACTGCCCGTTGGCGCAGCGGCAAGGGAAGGAGTAGATCAATCCCGGTTCTATGCCATAGGAGCCGTCAGAAATAACGCCCATGGAAACCCAGTCATCATCGGCAGTCCCCAGCGCCCAGCTGCGCATGTGGTCGACAGCGGCGTTGGCAGCAGACGCGGCCGAAGAGGCACCACGGGCTTCAATGATGGCCGCACCCCGCTGCTGAACGGTGGGGATGAACTCGTTGCCATACCAATCCATATCGAGGCCGGTCATTGCAGAGGCGCCGTTTACCAGCGCGTGATGCAGGTCGGGGTATTGAGTTGCAGAGTGATTGCCCCAAATGGTCATCTGACGGATGTCATTGACGGTCGTACCGGTTTTCTGAGCAAGCTGCGTTTTGGCGCGGTTGTGATCGAGTCGCGTCATTGCCGTGAACTGTCTCGGATCAATATCAGGCGCATTGCGTTGGGTAATCAATGCGTTTGTGTTCGCTGGGTTGCCGACGACCAGCACCTTAATGTCGCGACTGGCGACGTCATTAATGGCCTTGCCCTGGACACCAAAGATGGCAGCATTCGCCTCGAGCAGGTCTTTTCGCTCCATGCCCGGTCCGCGCGGTCTAGCACCCACCAGCAACGCGAAGTCACTGTCTTTGAATGCCACTTCCGGATCATCGGTACAGGTCACCCCGGCAAGCAGAGGGAACGCACAGTCGTCGAGCTCCATCTTCACACCGTTCAGTGCGTCCATGGCGGGCGTGATGTCCAGCAATTGCAAAATGACGGGTTGCTCCTCACCCAGCATCGAGCCGGAGGCGATGCGAAAGAGTAGGGCGTAACCGATCTGCCCAGCGGCTCCGGTAACTGTGACGCGAACGGGTGCTTTCATGGACGGCTTCCTCTAAAACGGTTCTGATAGCGGGGAGTTTTAAGCGGTCCGGATTGTCCTGTTAGCAGACTCAAAACACAAGTCTGCACCGGATGCCTGACTCTCACATTCCGAAATCTCCGCGGGCAAATCGGCAACCAAGCCCCGCAGATGGTCGTCGCCCATCGCCCTTGAGGCTTTTGCTTGTCTTCGTGCTGTCTCCTATCATCCGCACTTGGTAAAGTGACCCATGACGGCAATCGCTGTGACAGAACCCACCACAGTCAAAAGCGGCGACAGTGCGCCCAGAGAGAGTGTTACCGGCGAGGCGGTGACAGCTGGCCGAGACACGCGCCGGGAGCGGCTGGAATTCAATAAGCTACGCAAGCGATTGCGCCGTCAAGTCGGCAAGGCGATTGCCGACTTCGACATGATTCAGTCAGGTGATCGGGTGATGGCGTGCATCTCGGGCGGCAAGGACTCGCACGCGATGCTCGAGTTGCTGATAGCGCTGCGAGACAGTGCGCCGGTCGATTTTGAAATCATTGCGGTCACACTGGATCAAAAGCAGCCCGGCTACCCCGAGGATGTACTGCCGGCCTACCTTGAAACGCTGGATATTCCGTACTACATCTTGGAGCGCGATACCTACAGCGTGGTCCGCTCTGTGATCCCTGAGGGAAAGACCACCTGTGGACTCTGCTCACGCTTGCGACGCGGCACCCTTTACGGTTTCGCTGAACAAATTGGCGCAAGCAAAATTGCCTTGGGCCATCACCGCGATGACATCGTCGAGACGGCATTCCTGAATATGTTCTTCGGTGGCAAATTGAAAGCGATGCCTGCCAAACTGAAAAGCGACGATGGCCGCCACATCGTCATTCGGCCGCTGGCTTACTGTCAGGAAGTCGATCTTGAGCGGTATGCGGAGGCCATGGGGTTCCCGATTATTCCCTGCAATCTGTGTGGTACCCAGGACAATCTTCAGCGTCAGGAAATCAAGCAAATGTTGAGGAAATGGGAGAAGCAGTATCCCGGGCGGACAGAAACCATCTTCCGAGCCCTGGGTAACCTGGCGCCCTCGCACCTGATGGACAGGGATTTATTTGACTTCGCCAGCCTTAGTGTCGAGGTAGACAGCGAACTCAACCTGCCAGATATCCGTGTCGTGAATCTTTAATGCAGTTGTTGGCCGCTAACGAGGTCGCGATAGAGCGGGGCGAGCGAAGGCTCCTTGCGGGGGTGGACCTGTCGGTCTCTTCTGGCGACATATGGCAGCTGGTGGGTGCCAACGGCGTGGGCAAGACCAGCTTGCTACGCGCTTTCGGTGGTTTAACGCGGCTGGGGGTGGCGGGTGAGATTACGCGTCACGCCACGATGCTGTATCTGGGTCATCACGCCGCGCTAAAACGCAACCTGAGTGCGTTGGATAACCTGCGATTTCATCCTGCGTGCGACGTGATCTGCTCGGACGAGGACATTATGAGCGCTTTAGCGGCCGTCGCGCTGGCAGGCTATGAAGACCGGCCAATCGGGGCTTTGTCGGCAGGGCAGCAGCGTCGCGTCGCGTTGGCGCGGCTAGTGTTGAGCTCAGCATCGCTGTGGTTTTTGGATGAGCCTTTCACCGCTCTGGATGTCGAAGGTTGTGCGTGGCTCGAGGAGCGAATCAAACAGCATGTCGCCGCAGAGGGTGCGGTGATCTTCACCAGTCATCAACCGAGTCGGTTTGGTGAGTTACAGCAGAACCTCGATTTGGCAGCCTATGTCGTCTGAAGCGGCGTCTCTATCCATTTGGGGGGCTTTTGCCCGCCAGTTCATGCGCCATGGCAAATCATTGGTCGGCAGCCCCGCCGACGCCATCAATCCACTGCTGTTCTTTTTTATGGTGGTGACGCTCTTTCCTCTTGGGCTGGGCCCGGACCCTCAGCGCCTTGCCAGTATGGCGCCAGGTATTCTGTGGGTGGTCGCATTGCTGTCGAGTTTAATGGTGAGTGCGAAACTGTTCGCTTCTGACTATGAGGACGGAAGCCTGGAACAGCTGGCCATGGCACCGTATCCACTATCGGTGTTGGTGATGGGTGAAGTGGCTGCCCACTGGATTGCGACCGGGCTACTGCTGGCGCTTGTATCGCCGGTATTTGCGACCATGCTCGGTTTGTCGAGCGCAGCGCTGCCGACCTTGGTTGCCAGTCTCCTACTCGGCACGCTATCGCTGACGTTGATCGGTGCGGTGGGTAGCGCCCTGACTGTGAGTATTCGCCGAGGGGGGCTGTTGCTCTCGCTACTCATTATTCCGCTGAATGTGCCGGTGCTGATCTTCGGGACGACCGCCGTGTCTGAGGCGGTGATTAA
>JAYOUT010000002.1:34618-47652 GCA_038151055.1 Luminiphilus sp. | reverse complement strand
TAAACCCCTCGAGGGCGCATGAGAATCAGGGCGCTGCTGCGTCACGACAAGTGGTTAGGCGCTATACTAGGGCCATGTGGACCATCATTCACAAAATGGGGTCGCCCCCCTGGTTTTTCCGGATCAGCGGCGCATTGGTCAGGTGGTTGCTGCCGATCACCGTGACGCTGCTGGTGTGCGGCGCACTGTGGGGCTTGCTGGTGGCGCCCCCGGACTTCCGGCAAGGTAACTCCTACCGAATCATATACATCCATGTCCCCTCGGCGGTGGTCGCGCTGGCCGGTTACTACGTGATGGCCTTCGCCGGCGCTGTCAGCCTCATCTGGCGGATCAAAATGGCCGACGTCACGATGCGTGCCGCGGCGCCGGTCGGCGCAGTATTGACGGCCATTGCGCTGGTGACGGGCGCCATTTGGGGTAAACCCACTTGGGGGACTTGGTGGGTATGGGACGCGCGGATCACGTCGATGTTGATTTTGCTGTTTCTGTATCTTGGCGTGGTGGCTTTATTTGAAGCCTATGAGAACAAGACTGCCGCGGCACGCGCCTGTGCGGTGCTCAGCTTAGTGGGCACGGTCAATATACCGATCATCTATAAGTCAGTGGACTGGTGGTATTCACTGCACCAGCCCGCGTCGATCAAGTTCACGGGTGAGTCGGCCATTGATGCCAGCATGCTGTATCCGCTGCTCCTGATGATTGTGGCCTTCTACTGCTTGTTTGCCGTGGCGGTGCTGCTCAACATGCGCGCTGAATTGACCTGGCAGCACCGAGACTCCGGCTGGCTGAGACAAATCGTGGGCGGGGTCTGATGTATTTCGAATCACTCGCGGCGGCGTGGCATATGGATGGGCATGGCGTTTACGTATGGCTTGCCTATGCGCTGACGGCCATTCCGCTTTGTGTCATGGTCTGGCTACCCGTCAAGCGCATGCGCCAACACTGGCGATGGATTCAGGCAGAGCAGCGGCGTCAGGCGGCTGCCACCGCAACAGAAGCTGGAATTTGAGTCGTTATGCATCCGCTCCGAAAGCAACGTTTGATCATGGTCAGTTTGGTCGTTGTGCTGTCCAGTGCGGCGATCGGTCTGGTGGCCTTTGCGCTCCGAGACAACATCAACCTGTTTTATCCGCCGGCCGATGTCGTCGCCGGTAAGGCGCCAACTGATCGCAGCATCCGCCTCGGCGGAATGGTGGTCGAGAACAGTATTGTTCGAAGCGATACTGACTTAAATACCATCTTCTGGGTGACTGACTATGAGGCGTCTGTCGCGGTTCAATACAGCGGCATTCTGCCGGACCTCTTTGCTGAAGGTGAGGGGGTCGTCGCCGAGGGCACACTTGATGAGTCGGGTATGTTGATCGCGACACAGGTGTTGGCCAAGCACGATGAAAATTATATGCCGCCTGAGGTCGCGGCGGCCTTGGAGGGCAAAACTGCGCCCGCCGGAGCCTCGATGCTGCCATGATCCCTGAGCTTGGGCATGTCGCCCTGATTATTGCTTTCGTATTGTCGATCGGTCTGGCTGCTCTGCCGATGTGGGGCAGTGTTCGCTCGAGTGCATCGCTCATGAACTTGGCGCCGACGCTGGCAGCGGGTGTGACGACCTTTGTCGCGGTTGCATTCTCGCTACTGACCGTCAGTTTCTTACAAGATGATTTTTCGGTCGCAGTAGTAGCCGCTAATTCGAATAGTCTCTTGCCCCCCATTTTCAAATTTTCGGCGGTCTGGGGTAACCATGAGGGCTCGCTACTACTATGGGTGCTGATTCTCTCGGGCTGGATGAGCGCTGTCGCCATGTTCAGCCGGGGGTTGCCGCTGGTCATGGTGGCGCGGGTGCTGAGCGTCATGGGTATGGTGGCGGTTGGCTTTTTGGCGTTTTCACTGCTCACCTCCAACCCCTTTGAGCGGCTCTTGCCGAACGTGCCGGCCGACGGCAACGATCTCAATCCGTTGCTTCAGGATCCCGGTCTGATTATTCATCCGCCGCTGCTCTATATGGGTTATGTCGGCTTGTCAGTGCCCTTTGCCTTTGCGATTGCGGCACTGTTGGGAGGGCGGTTGGATGCCTCGTGGGCGCGCTGGTCTCGGCCTTGGACCAACGTCGCGTGGGGATTTCTGTCTCTGGGCATCATGCTCGGAAGTTGGTGGGCCTACTACGAATTGGGGTGGGGCGGCTGGTGGTTCTGGGATCCAGTAGAGAACGCCTCTTTTATGCCTTGGTTGATGGGCACGGCTCTGGTGCATAGCCTCGCCGTTACTGAGAAGCGGGGCGTGTTCCGATCGTGGACCGTTTTGCTGGCGATTTTCGCTTTTTCGTTATCACTGTTGGGCACATTTTTGGTGCGCTCAGGGGTGCTGACCAGCGTGCATGCTTTCGCCGCGGATCCGGAGCGCGGTCTGTTCATTCTGATTTTTCTGGCGCTCGTCGTTGGCGGCTCGTTACTGCTGTATGCGTTGCGCGCACCGGCAGTGGCCAGCCGCGTCAGTTACACCGCCGTCTCGAGAGAGTCGCTGTTGATGGTCAACAATCTGGTGTTCACTGTCGCGACGGTAATTGTGCTGCTGGGCACGCTATTCCCGCTGGTGATGGATGCGTTTTCCCTTGGCAAATACTCGGTGGGGCCACCGTATTTCAACGCCGTGTTCGTGCCGCTGATGGCGCTGGTGATGCCGTTTATGACTATCGGTCCGCTGTCCCGCTGGCGGGAGGATTCGACTGCGCGATGGCTACACGAGCTGATGGTGCCCTGTTTGGGCGTTTTAATCGTCGCCCTTGTTCTGGCGTTTTTGGGTAAAGACGGGTTTAACATCTGGATTGCGCTGGCAGTGCTGCTGGCAGGTTGGGTGTTGCTAGGGGTGGTAAAAGACCTGTGGCGGCGTCTCTCCGGAGCGCCTGATGGCCGTCTCCGATGGCGAACACTGAATCCCAGTTTCCTTGGAATGTCCCTTGCTCATGCCGGATTTGCGGCAGTGGTCGTTGGCGCAGTGGTGGTGACTCAGCTCAATGAAGAACGTGACCTGAGAATGGCCGTGGGTGATGTCGAAGAGTTGGGTGGCTACCGCTTTGAGCTGATGAGTCTCGGTCAACAGCCAGGCCCTAATTATCTTGCCGACCAGGCTGTATTTGAAGTGAGTCACGAAGGGCGGGTATTCGCAGTATTGGTGCCCGAGAAGCGCCGCTATTTTGCGAGCGGACAGATCATGACAGAGGCCGCTATCGACGCCAGTCTGTGGCGCGATCTTTACATCGCTCTGGGTGAGCCGATTGGAGAGAACGCTTGGGCAGTTCGCCTGCAATACAAACCCATGGTGCGGTGGCTCTGGTTGGGCGCTCTGATGATTGGCTTCGGCGCATTGATCACGGCCCTTGACCGTCGCTATCGGTCGCAAGTTGCTCGGCACCCAGTCCCTGACACCGGAGCACTGGGCGTTGCGAGCTAAGCGCTTCCTGCCACTCGCTGCCTTCGGCCTGTTGGCTGGGCTGCTCTACAAAGGGCTCTCGATTGACCCCACTGAGTTGCCGGCGGCGCGCTTGGGGCAGCCGTTCCCCGCTTTTTCACAGACCGAATTGAAAAGCGGTGCCGCCATCTCTGAGCAGGCGTTGTCGCCGCGGCCGGCGCTGGTGAACGTATGGGCCACCTGGTGTTACTCCTGTCGCGTTGAGCACCCCTATCTGCTTGCGCTGGCTGAGCGCGGTATCCCCATCTATGGCCTCAACTATAAGGATGACTCTGCCAAGGCAGTGCAATGGTTGGAGCAACTGGGCGACCCTTATCGGCTCAACATTGTGGACATGGAGGGGACTGTCGGCCTCGATCTGGGTGTTTACGGCGCTCCTGAAACCTATGTCATCGGCGCGGATGGCCGCATCGCGCACCGGCACGTGGGTGTGTTGGATGAAGCGGTTTTCCGTCGTGATTTTGCGCGCTGGTTTCCGATGCAAGGCGAGTCCGAGGGTGCGGAGATGACGCAGGGAGGAAACGGATGAAGCACGTCCTCGCGACGCTTGTCTGTCTGGCTTCGATTGGCTTGTGTCACGCCGTAATCGAGACCTACGAATTCACGTCCCCCGAACTGGAGGCCAGGTACCACAGTCTGAGTCAGGAGCTACGCTGCCCTAAATGTCAGAATCAGAACATCGCCGACTCCAATGCGCCGATTGCGCGTGACTTGCGCGTTGTGCTGTATGAACAACTAGAAGCCGGTGCGACTGATGATGAAATTCTCGATTTCATGGTTGCTCGCTACGGCGAGTTTGTTCGGTATCGTCCGGGCGTTGATCAGAACACCGCACTCTTGTGGGGCGCACCGGCGATACTACTGATACTCGGGGCCATAGGGTTGGCTTGGCATTTCCGTCAACGCGGTGCTCAGCCTGTCACGCAACTCAGTGCCACTGAGCAGGCAGAGCTTGACCGATTGCTGAGGGATTCACCCTCTTGAGCGAGCCATTTTTGTTTCTTGCGCTGAGCCTTGTTGCGGCGGCGGTGGCTTGGGTGGTGGTTTTGCCGCGCTATTGGGTCCGCAGTGGTGAAACAGAAACCAACGCCGATTGGCTGCGCTTACGCCAGCGGGAGCTCGAGGGCGAATCGCCGAGTTTGCAGGAGGAGGCGGCTCTCAGGCTCATCGACGATGGTGCTGACGAGACCGGCGCGACGGCCTCTGAAGGTCTCGCCTACAACCTCAAAGTGCAGATACTCGGGGGGTTGTTAGTGGTGGCCTCGGTGGCGGGGCTGTATCAGCAATTGGGTGGTTGGGAAGACGTTGAAATTGCCGACGCGCTTGCCAACTTGGAGACAGCCCAGCCTGACGATGTGATGGCGCTCATTGATCGGATCGAATCCCGGTCAGAAGCCCGCCCGGATAATGCGGATTACTCGCTACTCCTCGCCGAGTATTTTTTGTCAGGCAATCAACCGGATCAGGCTGCGCGCTATTTTGATCGACTGATCGAAGCGGGCGCTACATCGCCGGAGATCCTTGGCAAGGCGGCTCAGGCAGAGTTTCTCTCTTCTGGAAGGATTTTGAGCGAGCAGGCTCGCGCGCGGGCCGAGCAGGCTCTCGCGCTGGATCCGATGCAGTCGACGGCGCTGGCGACGCTGGGCATGGCCGCGTTTGAGGAGGCCGACTACGCCCAGGCAATCGAGTATTGGCAGCGTTTGCGTGCCCTCGAGGTGCCGGGGTCACCGGGCTACGAAATGCTGGGTCAGGTGATTGAGCGCGCTCGACAAGAGCTGGCGAACTCGGGCCAAGCGCCACCTGTTGGTGCTCCATCATCACGAGATGACGTCGCTGAAGCCTCTGATTCTGGGCCTGGCGTTGCCGTGGAGATACTGCAACCGGAGGGCGAGGACATTCCCGAGGGAGCGGTGATCTTCGTATTGGCAAGGCCTGAGGGGGCGGAATCGGGGATGCCCATTGCAGTGGTGCGTAAGCAGGTCAGTACGTGGCCGCTGAGTGTGCGTTTGGATGATTCGACATCGATGGCAGGGCAACTGCTGTCCGGTTTTTCCACGGTGTCCATCGAGGTGCAGATTTCGGTGAATGGCCAGCCTGGCCGGGCAAATGCCATCCTGTGGGCGAATGAGCAAGCCGTGCCCGTGGGTCAGTCTGAGCCCCTCAAGATTCGCCCGAGTCGCGATTAATCAACAATATTCGCAACCAAACATAGTGTTGTTGCTCTGAAGCGGATACACTACATGTAGTGTTTTTTGCGTGTTGGCGGCGATTTGGCGTCCCCGACACGCGCGATCGTTATCCGGAAAAATCAATGCGCCTCAAATCCATCAAACTGGCCGGCTTTAAATCATTCGTTGATCCTACGACCGTCCAGTTCCCCGGCAACATGTGCGCGGTTGTCGGCCCCAACGGCTGCGGCAAGTCCAACATTATTGATGCCGTGCGGTGGGTGATGGGCGAGAGCTCGGCCAAAACCCTCCGTGGCGAGTCGATGACGGATGTCATCTTTAACGGCACCACCAGCCGGCAGCCTGTCAGTCAGGCATCGATTGAGTTGGTGTTCGACAACACGCAAGGCAAAGTGACGGGCGAGTTCGCCGCTTACAACGAAATCTCGGTGAGACGGGTTGTCACCCGAGAGGCCCAGTCGGAGTACTACCTGAACGGTGCCAAGTGCCGGCGGCGCGATATCACGGATTTGTTTCTTGGCACCGGTTTGGGGCCCCGCAGCTACGCGATCATTGAGCAGGGCGTGGTCTCGCGACTGATCGAGTCAAAACCCGAAGAGTTGCGTGTCTTTATTGAAGAGGCCGCCGGTATCTCCAAGTACAAAGAGCGGCGGCGCGAGACCGAGAGCCGTATGCGTCGCACTGTGGAGAATCTTGAACGGCTCACTGATCTCAGGGACGAATTGCAACGGAACCTCGCCCACTTGGACCGGCAGGCGAGGGCCGCCGAAAAGTATGCCGAGTTAAAGGCTGACGAGCGGGTGGTGCAGAGCGAGCTCTACGCGATTCAGTGGCGGAATTTGAACGCGACGCGCGCTGAGGTGGCGGGCGAGATGGGTGCGCTCGACGTGAAGCGCGAGGCAGCCAAGGCCGAGGTCACTCACACGACCCGCGAAATTGAGACCCAGCGGGCCGATCAGAGCGCCGCGACCGATGCCCTCAATCGAGCTCAGGAGCAGTATTACTCGGTCGGCGGTGAAGTCACGCGCGTAGAGCAAGCGTTGCGCTACGCCCAAGAGCGGCGGGGCGAGCTACAGAGAGACTTAGACCAAACCCGTTCGAACCTCGAGCAGACTCGCCAGTTGCTGGACACTGACGGCAAGCGATTGCGGGATTGGGAGGCTGAGCTGGAGCGCGCGTCACCGGCCTTGGCTGAGCTGAAGCGGGCCGCCGGCGAATCCTCTGAGGCGTTGTCCCGTGCAGAGTCTGACATACAGGCCTGGGCTCAGAATTGGGATGGCTTTAACGAGCGAGCCAAAGGACCCAGTCAAACTGCCGAAGTGCAGCAGAGCCGCATCAGCTATCTCGAGCAAGTGCTGACAAAGTTGCAGGAGCGCTTGCAGCAACAGCAGGCAGAGTGGGAATCACTGGCGAGCGTTCAGGGAGAAGCAGAGAGTTCACCGCTGCAGGCCAAGATCGAAGAGTCTGACCGCAACATTGAAAAGTACGAAAGTGAGGCCACTCGCTTGCGAGAGGCATTAGCCGCCTCGCAAACAACGATCGAGCAGGCGCGCACAGAGCAGGATGATGTCCGCTCAGGAATTCAGGAGACGCGGGGCCACATTGCCTCGCTGACTGCACTGCAGGAATCTGCATCTGACGACCGGGAGCGGGCCGACCTGAATGACTGGCTTGAGACGTCATCTCTGCGTTCTCAGGGGTCGGTCTATTCATCGCTCGACGTTGACCCGGGTTGGGAGACCGCTATTGAACAGGTGCTGGGAGACGCCTTGTCTGCACAGCTGTTGAGCGATACGGGTATCGATCAGATGCCCGGTGTGGCGTCGCTGCCTTCCGGAGCGTTCTTGCTGGATGATGCCGTTGAGCCGCCCGCTGAAACATCTGGCACCCTGGCCTCTAGAGTCAGGGGGCCCGCCCGTATCCTGCATTGGTTGTCTCGGATCAAGATTGCCAATGACCTTGAGGAAGCGACACGGATGTGTGCCAGCCTCGATTCTGGCGATTCTGTGGTGACGGCGACCGGACATTGGCTGGGTCCTGGTTGGCATCGCAAGCGATCAGAGGCTAACGCCGCCGCCGGCATGATCGCGCGTCAGGCGCAATTGGATGGGCTCAGCGCCGATCTTGAGCAGGCGCGCGAACGGGCCACCGCAATCGAAACGCGTATTTCCGATTTGCTGAGCGAGCGCGCAGAGCTGGAAAAGCAACTCTCGCAAACTCAGCAGGCGCAGCAAAACCTGACGAATGAGCGCGCCGAGTGGATTGCAGAACAGCGCGCAGCCGCGACAAAGGTTGAGCAACAGTTACAGCGCCGCAATCGGCTGCAATTGGAAATGGATGAAACTCAGGGGCAGTACGAGCAAGAGCAAGAAAACCTTGCCGGCGCGCGCGTGTCCTTATCCGATGCGCTGGATCAAATGGAGATCGACCGCGCTGAGCGCGAACGATTGCAGCAGGAGCGATCTGCGCTGGGTGAGTCACTGAGTGCAAAGCGAGAGGCGTCCCGCGAAGCGGCTGACAACCTGATGCGGACTGATTTGCAGTGCCAGAACTTGAACACGCAGATCACGACGTTGAAAGAGAGTATCGGCAGAATGGAGACGCAGGTTCGGGACCTGCAGTCGCGGGAGACGGAGCTTACCGATACGCTCCCCACCGGCGATGATCCCGACGCCGAAACCAAAGCCCAGCTCGCCGAGTTGCTCGAACAAAGGGTGCTGGCTGAAGGCGAGCTGAATAGCCAGCGAGAGCGTGTCGGCGACATCGAAGCCAGCTTGCGGCAGCTCGAACAGGCGCGCATGAATCAGGAGCAGTCAGTACAGGGTATTCAGGCTGAAATCGAGCGATACCGCCTGCAGGAGGCAGAGTCCTCGGTGCGCCTCGAGACGCTGGAGGAGGAGATTGCGCGGCGTGACGCGATCCCGCAGGAGGTGGCTGCGGCATTGCCGGATGACGCCTCGGAGGCTGAGTGGCAAACAAAGGTCGAGCGCGCGGCAGCTCGCATTAATCGCTTGGGCCCGATCAACCTGGCGGCCATTGATGAGCATGCCAAGGCGTCTGAGCGAAAAGAGTATCTCGATGCTCAGAATGCCGATCTTGAGGCGGCACTCGAGACCTTGCAGTCCGCGATTCGCAAAATCGACAAAGAGACCCGACAGCGCTTCAAAGATACCTTTGATCAGATTAACACTGGATTCGCAGAGCTCTTTCCGCGGGTCTTCGGCGGTGGCACAGCCTGCTTGGAGATGACTGGCGATGACCTGCTGGATACGGGTGTGGCCATTTTTGCGCGGCCGCCCGGCAAGAAAAACTCCACCATTCACTTGCTCTCCGGTGGTGAAAAGGCGATGACCGCGATTGCACTGGTGTTCTCCATTTTTCAGCTCAATCCTGCGCCGTTTTGCATGCTCGATGAGGTGGATGCGCCCTTGGATGACGCCAATGTAGGGCGCTACGCGAGGATGGTGCGAGAAATGTCGGAGAAGGTGCAGTTCGTCTTTATTACGCACAACAAAATTACAATGGAAGCAGCTGATCAGCTGATGGGGGTCACGATGCAAGAGCCTGGCGTATCACGGCTCGTCACCGTGGATGTCGAAGAGGCAGCGCAGCTGGCTGCCAGCTAGGGACGCGTCAATGGAGCAACTGGCGATACGAGACTGGATGATCATCATCGGCGCGATGATGATCGCCGCAGTGTTGCTTGACGCAGTGCGACGCTACTGGAAAGAGAGACGCGCAGAAATCAAGTTGAATGCGCGCATTGATCGGTCCTCGCCGCTCTCTGATGACGACGACGCGTTTAATTTGCTGACCGAGCTGCCCAATGGTGGTGCCCGGATCGTTCAGCGGGACGATCTGCAGAGCGATATGTCTGCGGGAGAGGTGTTGGGGTCCGATGAACCGGCCACCCCTCGGCGCGAGCTCGAACCAGCCGCAGTCCCTGTGGATATGAGATCCGATGTATCCCCTCGCTCAGCGCCCGACCCCATCGACGTGGCGGTTGAGGCACTTGACGTTGGCGAGCCCGGACAGCACGGCGCATCGGCAGCATCCGACGACTCATCTGAGAAAGGACCCCAAGGCGTTGCGTCTGAGGCCAGTCCATCAGCGACACAATCGTCAGCGCCTTCAGCACCCGCGGCGCCAACAGACCCACCCGCAGGGGACCAAGCTGAAAAGGGGAGTGAGCCGCCTCCGGCAGCCAGTACCGAGACGCAGTCACCCCGCCGACGTACTGTGAAGGCCGCTCCGGCTGACGTCGCTGAGTCCCCAGAGACAGAGCCTGAGGTTGCCGGTACCGTGGACTGGTTGGATACCCTTGAACCCGAGGAGCCCATGGAGCCTGACGTGCCGGAGCACGGGCGGCTACCCAGGGGCGCCGATACCCATGTCTTCATTTTGTATGTGGTCGCCAGATCTGAGGAAGGGTTTTCGGGGACGGGCATTCTCGAGACGCTTTTAGCTTGCGACCTTCGCTTCGGTGACATGGACTTCTTTCATCGCCATGAGAGAGCGTCTGGCCGCGGTCCCATCGAGTTCAGTGTCGCTAATATGATGAAGCCCGGGGTGTTTGACATTGACAATATGGAGCCACTGCAGACGCGCGGACTGATGTTTTTTGTCACCCTGCCTGGCCCGACGGATATGCTGAAGGCCTTCGATTACATGTATGAGACCGTCAAGGTGGTTGCCAAAACGCTCGACGGCGACATACAGGACGAGACTCGCAGCGTCATTACGCGGCAAAGTCTCGAGCATATGAGACAGCAAATACGGGAGCTGGAGAGGCGCCTGCTCGTCCGCCGGAATTAAAGTGATGGCAACGTCACCCGCCGAGGAAGTGGCCGCGCTCAGAGAGAAGCTCATCCGTTGGGCGAGCGCCTACTTTGAGCAGGATGAGCCGGTCGTGCCCGACGCCGATTACGACGCCGCCATGCAGCAACTGCAGCGGCTGGAAAGTGAGCATCCGGAACTGGCGGATCCCGACTCACCAACGCAACGGGTCGGCTCCGCACCGCTGAGTGCCTTCGAATCTGTTGTGCATCGCTTGCCCATGCTGTCTCTCGACAACGCCTTTTCCGCTGAGGATCTTGCAGATTTCAATCGCCGAGCGATGGACCGTTTGGGTCGGATAGATATTACCTATTGCTGCGAACCCAAGCTGGACGGGGTCGCAGTCAGCATTGTCTATGAACAGGGTGTACTGGCTCTCGCGGCGACCCGGGGCGATGGCACCTCTGGTGAAAATATCACCGCTAACGTGCAGACCATACAGAATGTGCCGCTGCGGCTGCAGGGCGTCGGCATACCACCCTATCTCGAAATCAGGGGCGAGGTGGTCATCCCCCGCGACGCGTTTGAGCGCATGAATGCCAACGCACGGGCCAGTAACGACAAAGTGTTCGTCAATCCCCGCAACGCGGCAGCGGGCAGTCTGCGTCAGCTCGACTCCCGCATCACCGCGCGAAGACCCCTTCAATTCACAGCCTATTCGGTGGGGGTGGTCGAGGGCGAGCTGCCGGCTTGTCATGATGAGACCCTACAGCAGCTGGGTGAGTGGGGTGTGCCGATATCGCCCTACATGCAGACCGTCGACGGGGTAGACGCCTGTGAGCGCTATTACGAGGATATTGCCGAGCAGCGCGATGCACTCCCATTTGATATCGACGGGATTGTTTTCAAAATCAATGCGATCGCAGATCAGGAAAAACTGGGGTTTGTATCCAGAGCGCCTCGCTGGGCCATTGCGCGCAAGTTTCCGGCGCAAGAGGTGAGCACTCGATTGCTTGGGGTGGATTTCCAGGTTGGCAGAACGGGCGCCATCACTCCGGTCGCCCGTCTCGAGCCCGTTTTTGTAGGCGGGGTCACGGTCAGCAATGCGACGCTACACAACAGTGATGAAATTGAGCGATTAGCGGTTCGGATTGGTGATCGCGTGGTGGTGCGCCGCGCCGGCGACGTGATTCCGCAAATCGTGTCCGCGGTAGCAGACGAGCAGGGCGACGCTGACGTCGCCCGGCAGGACATCGTTTTTCCACAAGCGTGTCCTGAGTGTGGGTCGACGGTCGTTCGCGAGGAGGGGGAGGCAGTTGTGCGGTGCGCGGGCGGCATGAGCTGCTCGGCGCAACTGAAAGGCGTAGTTCGTCACTTCGCCTCGCGTAAGGCAATGGATATTGAAGGCTTGGGTGACAAGCTCATTGATCAGCTGGTGGACGACGCGCTCATCACCTCGGTTGCCGGCATCTTTAGGTTGACCGAGACCCAACTTGCCTCGCTGGAAAGGATGGGTGAAAAATCGGCGGGTAATTTGATGGCGTCAATCGCCCGCTCTCGTGAGACGACGCTGCCTCGATTTATTTACGCTCTGGGTATTCGTGAGGTGGGCGAGGCAACGGCTCGAGCGTTAGCGCAGCACTTTTTGACATTGGAAGCGCTACTCGATGCGCCGGCCGAGGTCCTCGAAGGTGTCGATGACGTTGGCCCCGTGGTTGCGCGATATATTCGGCTGTTCAGCGAGGACGAGCGCAACCGCAGCGTGCTGAACGATTTATTGGCGGCGGGAGTGCACTGGCCCGCTGTCACAGAGGCGACCGGCGATGGGCCGCTGGCCGGCACTGTCTGGGTGGTCACTGGTAAGCTCGAATCGATGGGACGTGATGATGCCGAGCAACGGCTCAGGGCGCTGGGTGCAAAAACCGCCAGTAGTGTCTCAAGTAAAACCAGTACGGTACTGGCGGGTCCGGGCGCAGGTAGTAAACGCAAAAAAGCGGAGGATTTGGGTGTTGCGATTATTGATGAATCGCAATGGCTGGCGATGATGGAGGAGCTCGAATGACACGGTCGAAGACGTTGCGTTGCCTGGGTTTGATCCTGCTGTTTTCACTGCTGTCCGCTTGCGTGACATCACCGCCGGAGCAGGTCGATAACGTCTGCGACATTTTTAGAGAGAAGTCCGGCTGGTACAAAGACGCCAAAGAATCCCGGTCGCGTTGGGGTGTGCCGATCTCGGTGTCGATGGCGTTTATGTGGCAGGAGTCGCGCTTTGTTGCGACTGCGAAACCACCCAGAAAGAAGCTATGGGGATTTATCCCCGGGCCGCGACCCTCAGACTCCTACGGCTATTCGCAGGCCAAAGAAAGCACTTGGGAGTGGTATCAACGGAGCACAGGTAACTACGGCGCTGACCGCGATGATTTCGGCGATGCGATCGACTTTATCGGCTGGTACAACAACGTATCGCACAAGGAATTAGGCATCAATAAACAGGACGCTTTTCGTCTTTATCTGGCTTACCACGAGGGCCACGGCGGTTATAAGCGGCAAACCTACCGCAGCAAGGATTGGCTGGTGGACGTCGCGCGCAAAGTGGATCGGAAGGCT
>JAYOUT010000002.1:0-34518 GCA_038151055.1 Luminiphilus sp. | reverse complement strand
CTACCGCAGCAAGGATTGGCTGGTGGACGTCGCGCGCAAAGTGGATCGGAAGGCTGAGGGCTATAACAGTCAACTTCAGGAGTGCTCAGAGGAGTTGGAGCCTCGGGGGTGGTTCGATTGGTGGTGAATCAGCTCGAGCGCTCGGGATAGCTGACAAGACGTTGCAGGCCTGTCGCGATGCGTTGCTGGTTGTCATGGGCAGGTCGTCACTGGGTAGCGTGTTACTGGATAGCGTGTTCGTGGATAGATTGTCACGGGAATGTCATACAACTGACATGTAATAGCGGCATGCAGGACATCCTCGAGAGAGATCATGACTAGGGAGAGATCATGACCGCGAAAAAAGTGCTGGTAGTGGACGACGAGACGAGCATTCGAGAAATGCTCCGGCTCGCGCTGGAGATCTCCGACTTCGAATGTATTGAAGCCGCTGATATTCATGAGGCATATCGGCTGATCACGGACGAAACCCCAGACATTATTTTGCTCGACTGGATGCTGCCAGGCGGTAGCGGAATCGAGCTGCTGCGACGTCTTAAAAAGGAAGAGGCGACCCAGACGCTACCCGTAATCATGCTGACTGCCAAAACCCATGAAGACAATGTCATACAGGGGTTGGAGGTCGGTGCTGACGATTACATTACCAAGCCTTTTGCACCCAAGGAGCTGATCGCTCGCATGAAGGCGATTCTGCGGCGAACTGCGAGTGATGAGGCGGGCAGTGAGCTGCGCGTTGGACAGCTGGTGTTAGAGATTGATAGCCGCCGGGTCATGTTGGCGGACAAGCCGCTTGAGATGGGGCCGACTGAATTCAAGTTGCTGCACTTCTTTATGTCACATCCTGAGCGGGCGTACTCCCGGGCGCAGCTGCTGGACCGAGTTTGGGGGGCGAATGTTTATGTTGAAGAGCGAACTGTCGATGTGCATATCCGCAGGCTCCGCAAGGCGCTACAGGCCGGTGATGCGGTCTACGCGGATTTAATCCAGACCGTTCGTGGCACGGGCTATCGCTTCTCTCCTCGGGATTTGACAGTGACGTGATGACCCCCGGCTTTCTCGTTCTCGAGTCGCGCCGTCTTACAGCGGCATTGCTTGCCGCCAGTGCAATGTGGCTCCTCACACAGGACTGGAGATTGGCTTTGGCGACGTTGACCGTCGTCTTGGCCGTGTTTTGGGGGTGGCAGCTCGCGAGAGTGTACCGCTGGTTTGCCAATCCAGAGCAATTGCCACCCATCTCTGATTCGGGCTTGGGGGGCATTCTTCGCGATGTTTATGTGCTCCGCAGTCGCGACACACTGGGCAGCAAGGCGCCGGCCCGGTCACAGCCCTACCTCAAGGACTCGCTGGCGTCGATGCGCGAGGCCGCGTTAATCATCAATTCAGATGGCCGGCTGGTGTGGTGCAATGACGCCGCCGAGTATCTGCTGGGCATTAAGTTCGAGGAAGAGGAGGGTAAGCCACTCTCTGAAGTTGCGCCCGGCAAATCGCTAAAGCGTTATATGCGAGAAGAAAATTTTCAAAAGCCCTTGCGAGTCAAGCCAGGCCCCGACCCTGAATTCTGTCTGCAGTTTGAGTTCTCTCGTTTCGGCGCCAACGACCGTTTGCTGTTCGTGAAGGATGTGACTGAGCAAGATAAGTTGGAGAAAATGCGACGAGACTTCGTGGGCAACGTGTCTCATGAACTACGTACCCCGTTGACCGTGATTAAAGGCTATATCGAGACGCTGCAGTCGCTTGTGGCTGAGACGAACCCTACGCTCAAAAAATCGCTTGGCTCCATGGATACCCAGGTGGGTAGGATGGAGCGCTTGATCGAAGATTTGCTCTGGCTGTCCCGCATCGAGAGCGTCGAGGGTGAGCGAAAAGACGACCAGATAGACATGGTGCGTCTTTTGTACGACGTCAGTGACAGTTTAAGGGCCGCCTGGCCGGCACGCGATATCGTCGTTGAGGTTGAAAGCACTCAACAGATTTTGGGCAGTGCCAGCGAGCTGCGCAGTGCGCTCAGTAATTTGATCGTCAACGCGCTGAAATATAGTGATGGTCCTGTGACCGTGACGTGGTCTGACACGATAGTCGGCCCTGCCTTGGCGGTGAAGGATGAGGGTGAGGGCATCGACGCGAAGCACATTCCCAGGCTGACAGAGCGCTTTTACCGGGTGGATAAAAGCCGCAGTCAGTCCACAGGTGGTACGGGACTGGGTTTGGCTATCGTTAAGCACGTAGCGGTTTCCCATGAGGCAAAACTTTTTGTCGACAGCACGGTGGGAGAAGGGAGTGTATTTCGGCTGGTGTTTCCTGCCGACAGAGCAGTGATGGACGGACCGGGAAATTCGATCGTGTCGGGTGTTTAGTCGCCTTAATGTTGGCTGAATGTAGCCTGACTTTATCAATGCCAGCGGTTAGCATGGCGCGCGAGGAAACAGGGTGTCCACGATGAGTCGATTCTGGGTTGATAAGGTAAAGGCGCTACAGCCATATGTGCCTGGCGAGCAGCCTCAAACCCCGTCGCTGGTCAAACTCAACACCAATGAGCACGCGCTGCCGCCGCCTGATTCCGTGATGCAGGCCATCGCTGCAGTTGGCGCGGACCAACTGCGCCGCTATCCCGATCCCGCAGCCACAACTTTGTGCGCAGCCATTGCTCGCGCTGAAGGGCTTCACCCCGATCAGGTTTTCGTGGGCAACGGCTCTGACGAGGTGCTGGCGCACCTGTGGGCGGCGTTTCTGGCAGATCGCGCGGTGCAGACGCTGGATACGACCTATGGTTTTTATCCGGTCTGGGCAACGCTGTATGGTTCGGATTTGCATGAGGTGCCGGTTAACCCTGATTTCTCGGTCGATCTCAGTGCGCTTAAAGCATCGCCTTTGCCCGTCGTGTTGGCCAACCCCAACGCACCAACAGGGCTCGCTATCTCTCGCGAGGAGGTTGAATCTCTCGTCATTGACAACCGCGACCGTCTGGTCGTCATTGATGAAGCCTACTTTGGCTTTGGCGCCGAATCTGCCGCGCCCCTGGTTCACGACTATGACAATCTGCTCGTGACGCGAAGCCTATCGAAGAGTCACGCGTTGGCGGGTATGCGTATCGGTTATGCCCTGGCGCACCCGGATTTAATCGAAGGCCTGCGTCGCGTTAAAGATTCCTTTAATTCTTATCCCTTGGATTGCATTGCCCAAGTCGCCGCCACGGCGGCCATTGAGGACCAAGAGTGGTTCCGCGAGGCGGCCGGCAGAGTCGTGGCGAATCGGCAGGCCATGATTTCGGCGCTGAGCGCTCTCGGGTTTGAGGTGTTGCCGTCAGCAGCCAACTTCATTTTCGTGAAACACCCCGATGTGCAAGGTGAACAAATCTTTGTCGCTCTGAGGGAGGCCGACATTTTGGTGCGGCGCTGGGACAAGCCGCGCATTGGCGACTGGCTGAGAATTTCAGTGGGGGACGAAACTCAAACGCAGCAACTGCTGAGGGTCACGGAAGAAATAGTCAGCAGCGCCTCGGAGCGCCGCTAAGCACGCCGGCCCGACGGGCGCGCGCGATCAGAGAGATTTTTCTAATTGCAGCGGCGCTTTTGATCGCAGCGCCGCTTTTGGTTCAGTGTCTAGCGGCGTCGCAGAACGATGGAGCCGATGCTGTAGCCCGCGCCAAACGAGCACAGCACGGCTAGGTCCCCAGAACCTAGGTCATCACTGTGCTTGTGAAAGGCGATAATGGATCCCGCCGAAGAGGTGTTGGCGTACTCGTCCAGAATGGTTGGAGACTCTGCCGGCGACGGATCACGGCCAAACACTTTGCGTGCTATCAGGTCGTTCATGTTTTGATTGGCCTGATGAAGCCAGATGCGCGCGAGATCATCCGGCGCAATGCCTAGCTCGGCAATCTGACTGCTGATCTGCTCTGCGACTGCCGGGCAGACCTCTTTGAACACCTTGCGCCCCTCTTGCACGAATAGCTTATCGATCTGTCCGACGCCCGACTCATCTGCTCGATTGAGAAAACCGAAGTTGTTGCGGATATTGTTCGAGAACAGCGTTTGCATGCGCGAGTCGAGGATGTCCCAGCCTCGTGAGGCATCTGCCGTGTCGCTCGATTCAATAACGATTGCGGTGGCGACATCGCCAAAAATGAAGTGTGAATCGCGATCACGGAAGTTCAGGTGGCCGGTGCAGATCTCGGGGTTGACCACCAGCACCCGGCTCGCGCTACCTGATCTCACGGCATCGCTGGCCTGCTGAATGCCGAAGGTGGCTGAAGAGCAGGCGACGTTCATGTCGAATGCAAATCCGGTTGCGCCCAACGCGGCCTGGACCTCAATGGCCATGGCCGGATAGGCGCGCTGCATATTGGAGGCGGCCACAATGACCGCATCAATGTCTGTAGCACTGATGTTCGCTTGCGACATTGCCTCCTCAGCCGCGTGACAGGCAATTTCGCACATGACCGAGGGTTCATCGTTCGGTCGCTCTGCGATGTGCGGCACCATACGGAGCGGGTCCAGAATGCCCGCTTTGTTAATCACGTAGCGAGATTTGATACCCGAGGCTTTTTCGATGAATTCGGCCGAGGAGTGTGTTTTGGGCTCCACCGACCCAGCGGAAATCTCGTCGCTGTGCTCGGCGTTGAAGTGATCAACCCAAGCGTTAAACGAGGCGACCAGTTCCTCATTACTGACAGACTCGGGCGGGGTGTAGAGCCCCGATCCAGAGATGACTGCCGAGCCTGGCATGGGGCTTACCGCTTATCCAGCGGGACGAAGTCGCGTTGCTTTTCGCCAGTATAGAGCTGCCTCGGGCGGCCAATGCGGTAGGCGCCACCAATCATCTCGTTCCAATGCGCGATCCAGCCCACCGTGCGACCGATGGCGAAGATGACGGTGAACATGGAGGTGGGAATCCCCAGCGCTTTCAGAATAATGCCCGAGTAGAAATCGACGTTGGGATACAACTTCTTCTCTATGAAGTACTCATCCCGCAGCGCGATTTCCTCAAGCCGTTTGGCGATCTCAAGGTTTTCATCTTCAATGCCCAGCTCAGCCAGTACTTCGTCAGCTGCCTGCTTCATGACTTTGGCGCGGGGGTCAAAGTTCTTGTAAACCCTGTGACCAAAGCCCATGAGTCTGAAGGGATCGTCCTTGTCTTTTGCTCGTGCGATAAATTCGTCGATGCGGTCCACAGTGCCAATCTCCTCCAGCATCTTGACCACCGCCTCGTTGGCCCCGCCGTGAGAGGGCCCCCACAGGGCGGCGATGCCGGCGGCAATACAAGCGAAGGGGTTCGCCTGAGAGGAGCCCGCCAGTCGCACTGTCGATGTGGACGCATTCTGCTCGTGATCGGCGTGGAGCAGGAAGATACGATCCATGGCCCGGGCGATCGTGGGCGACACCTTGGTTGGCTCGCAGGGATTGCCGAACATCATGTGAAGAAAGTTCGCCGCGTAGTCGAGACTGTTGTCCGGATACATGAACGGTTGGCCGATCGAAAACTTGTAACTCATTGCAGCGATCGTCGGCATTTTGGCGATGAGGCGAAACGCCGCGACTTCGCGATGCCACGGGTCGGAGATATCGGTTGAGTCGTGATAGAACGCGGACAGGGCGCCCACCACACCGCACATGATCGCCATGGGGTGCGCATCGCGTCGGAAGCCATTGAAAAACGTACGAATTTGCTCGTGGACCATGGTATGGCGGGTCATGATGCCGACGAATTCGGCCTTTTGATCCGCCGTTGGCAGTTCGCCATTCAGGAGCAGGTAGCAAGTCTCTAGATAGTCTGAGTGCTCCGCCAGCTGTTCGATAGGGTAGCCGCGGTGTAACAGCACCCCCTTGTCGCCGTCGATAAACGTAATTTGCGATTCACACGCCGCGGTAGAGGTAAATCCGGGGTCGTAGGTGAAGTACCCGTTCGCTGTCAGTTTGCCGACGTCGACGACGTCGGGACCCAGCGTTCCCGTTCTGACAGTCAGGTCGATATTCTCGGCAGATCCATCCGCATGCGTAAGGTTAAGAGTGGCTTGCTTGTCAGACATGAGGAGCGCTACCGCAATGAATTAAGAGGACGTCAAACTAATGCTGAGTGCCAGACATGTCAATTTGATTGGGCGAATGGTGGTCGCGTCTGTCGTGAATAGCCACCATTACGACGCAAAAATTGTAATCAATTGTGTGCCCACCTATACTCCCGACCGCGGCCGTTTCGCCACTCGGGTGGGCGTCGCGCGATCAACACAACGACTCTGAGAGTGAACGTGAGACCGACTTCAAAAGATACGCGTCCCGTCAATTTGGACTTGGGTACGATTGAGCTGCCGGTAACGGCTTATGCGTCGATTACGCATCGCGTGACCGGCGTGCTGATGTTTTTTTCGAGCTTCCTGATGTTGTGGGCGCTCGATGCCAGTCTGGAGTCAGAGGCTTCCTTTGACGCGCTGGCGGCGGCCCTGTCATCTCCTCTCGCTAAGGGCATTGCCTGGGTGATTGCCAGCGTACTGACCTATCACGCGCTGGCCGGTATCAAACACCTTGTGATGGATGCCGGCGTCGGCGAGACGTTGCGCGGCGGCGTCATTGGCGCTCGGATTGTATTTGTATTGGCCGCTCTCGCTGCGGCTGCATGGGGTACGCTCATATGGTGACTTCGGTAACGAGCTTTAGCCGCACGGGGTTGTCTGATTGGTTAATCCAGCGCGTCACTTCTCTGGTGTTGTTGGCATATTTTATTTTGATTGCGTACCAGTTACTGGGCTCAGTTGACTACACTTCCTGGCGAGCGTTGTTCGACCAGACGTGGATGAAGGTATTTACCTTGATGGCGGCGTTGTCTCTGGCGGCACACAGCTGGATTGGCTTGTGGTCTGTTTTCACGGATTACCTGACCGAGAGAATGCTGGGTCCAAAAGGCAATAGCATCCGCTTGGCCTGCCAATTGGGTGCGTCTCTGTCTCTGGTCGGATACGTGATTTGGATTATCGTTATCGTTTGGAGCTAGGCCAAACCGGACGCGGTCGCGTTTGAAGCCTAATGCTGTTGGGATAAGTAAGCACTATGAGAACAATATCGTTTGATGGGGTCATTGTGGGGGGCGGTGGTGCCGGCATGCGTGCAGCCCTGCAGCTCGCTCAATCTGGTTACAAGACAGCAGTCATATCAAAAGTTTTCCCGACCCGTTCCCATACGGTCTCTGCTCAGGGCGGCATTACCTGTGCGATCGCGAGTGCAGATCCCCAGGACGACTGGCGCTGGCATATGTATGACACCGTTAAAGGGTCTGACTACATTGGTGATCAGGACGCGATTGAGTACATGTGCTCGGTCGGGCCCGAGGCGATCTTTGAGCTGGAGCACATGGGGTTGCCATTTTCTCGAACCGAAGAGGGTCGAATTTACCAGCGGCCCTTCGGTGGTCAGTCAAAGAATTTCGGAGAGGGCGGGCAGGCAGCGAGAACCTGTGCGGCCGCCGACCGAACCGGTCACGCTTTGCTCCATACCCTCTATCAAAACAACATCAAAAACGAGACGGTGTTTTTCAACGAGTGGTTCGCTGTTGACCTTGTGAAGAATCAGGACGGTGCAGTAGTGGGCGTGATCGCCATCTGCATCGAAACGGGCGAGACCGTTTATGTAAAGTCAAAGGCGACGGTATTTGCCACCGGTGGTGCCGGTCGCATCTATGCTTCTACGACCAACGCTCACATCAATACAGGTGACGGCATGGGCATGGCGTTGCGCGCTGGCGTGCCCGCCCAAGATATGGAGATGTGGCAGTTCCATCCGACGGGCATCTACGGTGCTGGAACGTTGGTGACTGAGGGCTGCCGAGGTGAGGGCGGCTATCTGATCAATAAGGATGGCGAGCGATTCATGGAACGCTACGCGCCCAACGCCAAAGATCTTGCGGGGCGGGACGTGGTCGCGCGGTCAATGGTGTTGGAAATTCTCGAAGGCCGAGGCTGTGGTCCCAACGGCGACCACGTGAAACTTAAGCTGGATCATCTGGGTGAAGAAGTACTGGAGTCGCGGCTGCCTGGCATTTGCGAGCTCAGCCGGACTTTTGCTCATGTCGACCCCGTCAAAGAGCCGATTCCGGTCGTGCCCACTTGTCATTACATGATGGGCGGTATTCCAACCAATGTGCATGGCCAGGCGCTAACGGTCGACGCAAATGGTGAAGATCAAATTATCCCGGGCCTATACGCCTGTGGAGAAGTCGCATGCGTCTCGGTTCACGGTGCGAACCGTTTGGGCGGTAATTCTCTGCTCGATCTGGTGGTTTTTGGCCGCGCATCAGGGCTGTTTATTGAAAAGGCGCTGCGCGAGGGCATCGAGTTACGCGATGCATCGCAGACTGACATTGAGGCCGCGGATGCCCGACTGACCGCCCTTAACGAGCGTGACAGTGGCGAGCAGGTCGCCCCGCTGCGCGCTGAGCTGCAGGAGATTATGCAGAATCATTTTGGTGTGTTCCGAACCGGCGAGTTCATGCGAGAAGGTATTGCCAAACTCGCTGATTTGCGGGGCCGTGTTGAGAATGTGGCCTTGGCGGATCGCTCAAGCGCCTTCAACACGTCGCGCATCGAGTGTTTGGAACTGCAGAATTTATTTGAGACCGCTGAGGCGACAGCTATAGTTGCCGAAGCGCGCGACGAAAGCCGCGGCGCCCATGCGCGTGAAGACTTTACCGAGCGCGACGATGAAAATTGGCTGTGTCATTCCCTCTATCACAGCGAGGGTAAAAAGGTGTCCAAGCGAGGCGTTAACTTCACGCCGCAGACCGTTGAGACCTTCCAGCCCAAGGCGAGAAGTTACTGAGCTTTTAGGAGCAGTAGAGCATGTTGCAGGTCAGCTTATATCGTTATAACCCCGAGACTGACGACGCCCCGTTCATGCAGGATTTTTCGGTCGATACGGGTGGCCGAGACCTGATGGTGCTCGACGTGCTCGAGCTGATTAAGGCAGAGCACGACGGCAGCGTGACCTATCGCCGAAGTTGTCGCGAGGGTGTGTGCGGCTCCGATGGGTTGAATATGAACGGCAAGAACGGGTTGGCTTGCATCACACCTTTGTCTGACACGGTGAAGGGCGGCAAGTTGGTGATTCGTCCGTTGCCCGGATTGCCGGTCATTCGCGATTTGGTGGTAGACATGAGTCTGTTCTACGCGCAGTACGAGAAAGTGCAGCCTTATTTGCAGAATCCGACGCCGGCACCTGCTATCGAGCGCCTGCAGAGCCCTGAGGAGCGAGCGCATCTGGACGGTTTGTACGAATGCATCCTTTGTGCCTGCTGCTCTACCAGTTGCCCCTCCTTTTGGTGGAATCCCGACCGCTTTGTGGGTCCGGCAGGGTTGCTACAGGCTTACCGCTTCTTGGCTGACAGTCGCGATACAGCGACAGAAGAGCGTTTGGCAAAGTTGGATGACCCCTTCAGCGTTTTCCGCTGCCATGGCATCCAGAATTGCGTCAACGTCTGTCCAAAGGGGCTCAACCCGACCAAGGCGATCGGCCACATTCGCACCATGTTGCTGAATCGCGCCACGTAATCGGGTCCGGATTCCCTCCATAGCTAATATTCATATTTAATTTCTGTCTGGTTATGAGTACTATAACCAGTGGTAATTATAATTCCAAAGTTAGCCCGAAACGCTAGTATTTACAGTACCTGGCGGTCTTCTGGGCTGTGCCCAAACACATCGGTGTGTAGACTGCGTAGCCAGATCAGCCACTTCAGCTCGCCAGTGATAGGCCGCGAAGTCTGACAACCATCAGGGGGCAATCGGTGACGCAAGCTACACCCATACCAGGCATGTTGGCGCAATGGGCGAGTTCTCACATTGCGGGCGGTAACGCCGAATACGTCGATGCGCTCTACGAAATCTATCTGCAAGACCCCAATGCTATTCCGCCTGAGTGGCGAGATTACTTTGATCAGCTGCCTAAGGTTGAGTCCGACACCCATGCGCTGCATGACGTGCCGCATTCGGTGCTGAGGGATCGGTTCGCGCGCATCTCTAAAATGCGGGTTCGAACTGATGCGACGCTGTCACAGGACTCACACGCCACTGACTACGAACGCAAGCAGGTCAGGGTAGTGCAGCTGATCTCTGCCTACCGTCAGCGGGGTCATCAGCAGGCTTCACTGGATCCGCTCCAGCTCGCGAGCCGACCGCCGGTACCGGATTTATCGCTGTCGTTTCATGAGCTCAGCGACGCCGACCTCGACACGACCTTTCAGGTGGGTACCGTCTATTTCGGACGATCTGAGGCGACACTGGGTCAGATCCGCGAGGATCTTGAGAGTACCTATTGCGGCACGGTCGGTGCTGAGTTCATGCACATTGTCGACACCGAAGAGCGGCATTGGATCATGAGTCGCATGGAGGCGGTGCGCAGCGCACCTGAGTTTGCCCCCGAACAACGTCTCAACATTCTGCGACAGCTCAATGGTGCCGAGGGTCTTGAGCGGTCATTGGGCTCAAAGTACCCGGGCACCAAGCGATTTGGCCTCGAGGGCGGCGAAAGCCTGATTCCCATGATGGCTGAGGCTATTCAGCGAATTGGTGGTTATGGCGCCAAGGAGATCTGTATTGGTATGGCGCATCGGGGCCGACTGAATGTGCTGGTCAATATCCTCGGCAAGAACCCGGTGGATTTGTTTGACGAGTTTGAGGGCAAGGTCAGCTATATCGGCTCTGGTGACGTGAAATACCACCAGGGCTTCTCCTCTAACATGATGACGCCCGGTGGCGAAGTGCACCTCGCGCTGGCATTCAACCCCTCACACCTCGAGATTGTCTCACCGGTGGTGGAGGGCTCAGTCCGAGCCAGGCAAGACCGGCGCGAGGACCCGGTTGGTGATTCGGTGGTGCCGATCGTGATTCATGGTGACGCTGCCTTTGCGGGTCAGGGCGTGGTCATGGAGACCTTCCAAATGTCTCAAACCCGCGCCTATCGGACCGGCGGCACGCTGCACATTGTGCTGAACAATCAGATTGGCTTCACAACCAGTGAGCCCTCGGATGCACGCTCTACCGAGTACTGCACGGATATCGCCAAGATGGTGCAGGCGCCTATTTTTCATGTGAACGGCGACGACCCTGAAGCGGTGGTGTTTGTGACCCAGATGGCGGTCGACTATCGCAACCAGTTCAATAAAGACGTTGTGATCGACCTGGTCTGTTATCGACGACGTGGGCACAACGAGGCAGATGAGCCATCGGTGACGCAGCCGGGCATGTACGAGCGCATCAAATCCCATGCCTCAACCCGCACCCTCTATGCAAAGCGACTGATTGAAGCGGGCTTGCTGACTGAGCAACAAGACGCTGAGTGGGTCGAGCATTATCGGGAGGCGCTGGAGCGGGACGAGCCGTTGGTCAGCTCCTTGGTATCGGAACCTAACAAAGCCCTTTTCGTCGATTGGTCGCCCTATCTCGGGCACCGCTGGGATGTCGCTGCCGAGACTGGCGTGCCACTGGCTGAGCTGAAATTGCTGTCAGAGCGGGTCAATCAGGTTCCTGAGGGCGTCGCTGTGCACCGCGTCGTGAAGAAGTTGTTGGCGGATCGATTGAAAATGGGCGCCGGCGCACAAGAGGTCAACTGGGGGTTCGCCGAGACGATGGCGTACGCATCGTTATTGGATGCGGGCTATCCAGTCCGATTGACGGGGCAAGATGTGGGACGGGGCACGTTCAGCCACCGGCACGTGGTTCTGCACAACCAGCGCAGCGGCGAGGCCTACGTGCCGTTGATGCACTTGAGTGACGCACAGGCGCCTTTCCGCATCTTTGACTCGCTGCTATCTGAGGAAGCCGTGCTGGCTTTCGAATACGGGTATGCGACTACATCGCCTGATGGGCTGGTGGTGTGGGAAGCGCAGTTCGGTGACTTCGCAAACGGCGCGCAGGTGGTCATCGATCAGTTCATCTCAAGCGGGGAAAACAAATGGAGTCGGCTGTGCGGTTTGACCATGCTGTTGCCCCATGGCTACGAAGGCCAGGGGCCTGAGCACTCCTCGGCGAGACTGGAGCGTTTTCTGCAACTCTGTGCAGAGGACAACATTCAGGTATGCATTCCCAGCACGCCAGCGCAGGTTTTTCACATGCTGCGCCGACAGGCAGTCCGTCCTTTGCGAACGCCGTTGGTTGTGATGACGCCAAAGAGCTTGTTGCGACATAAAGAGGCCGTCTCGCAGCTCGAAGAGCTGGCAGAGGGCACGTTTCAGACCGTGATAGACGAGACAGATGCGATTGATCCGCAGGCGGTCAAGCGCGCGGTGCTGTGCTCGGGAAAGGTGTTCTACGACTTGAGAGCCGCGCGTCGTGAGAGGGAGTTGGACGACATCGCGATTATCAGAATCGAGCAAATGTATCCGTTTCCGCGCCTCGATCTTCAGGCCGTGCTCGAGCGTTACCCCAATTTTGAAGATGCGGTGTGGGTTCAAGAGGAGCCAAAGAATCAGGGCTCTTGGTACGCCATGCAGAGTCGGCTGGCGACCGTTGTCCAGCGCCAGAAGGTTGATGTGTATCTTCGTTACGTCGGCCGCGAACCGTCGGCATCGGCGGCAGCCGGTTACTCGGCACTGCACCTACACGAACAACAAACATTCATCGATGAGGCGCTGGGGCCAATGCCCTGGGGGTTTTAACAAGGAGACGCTGAGATGACAGTAGAGATTAAAGCGCCGGCTTTTCCTGAATCGGTAGCCGATGGTGTCGTATCGGTTTGGCACAAGCAGCCCGGAGAGGCCGTCGCACGGGACGAACTGCTGGTAGAAATTGAAACGGACAAGGTGGTGATGGAAGT
Source organism: Luminiphilus sp. (assembly GCA_038151055.1). Taxonomy (GTDB): domain Bacteria; phylum Pseudomonadota; class Gammaproteobacteria; order Pseudomonadales; family Halieaceae; genus Luminiphilus. The sequence goes on along the minus strand of JAYOUT010000002.1, from coordinate 21,724 downwards.
GGTTGCCCCCGAACCCGGTGTGTTGGAGTCGGTGGTGGCGGCAGAGGGCGAAACCATCACCAGCGAGGCGCTACTCGCGGTATTGGCGCCGGGTGCCGCTCCGGTAGCCGATACATCCGCTACCGAGTTGGCGGCTCAGGCGCCTGCGGAGCCCGCCTCGGCAGAGGATGATGGCACGTCGGAAGCCATTCCGATGGGGCCTGCAGTGAGAGCGCTTTTGGAAGAACACAACCTGGCGCCGTCGTCAGTCGCGGCCACCGGTAAGGGTGGTCGTTTGTTAAAAGAAGATGTATTGGCTCACCTGAAGCGAGACGAGACGGTTCAGGTCACGTCTGCGCCGGTGGCGCAGCCGGCACCGAGCACCATCGACGTGACGGGGCCGACCAGCGAGCGCATCGAGAAGCGCGTGCCCATGACGCGTATGCGGGCGAGGATCGCTGAGCGTCTGCTAGGGGCAACACAGCAGACTGCCATGCTGACCACGTTTAATGAGGTCAACATGGCGCCTTTGATGAAGTTGCGCCGGCAATACCGCGACGAGTTCGAGTCAGCGCACAACGGCACTCGCTTGGGCTTTATGGGCTTCTTTGTCAAAGCGGCGTGTGAGGCGCTGAAGCGCTTCCCCGAGGTGAACGCGTCGATTGATGGTAGCGATGTGGTTTACCACGGCTATCAGGATATTGGCGTTGCCGTCTCAGTCGACGAGGGCCTGGTGGTGCCTGTGCTGCGCGACGCAGATTTTATGAGTATTGCCGACGTCGAGGCTGCCATCGCCAGCTTCGGGAATAAAGCGCGGGAGAAAAAACTGACCATTGAGGATATGACCGGCGGCACCTTTACCGTGTCAAACGGAGGGGTGTTTGGCTCGCTGCTGTCGACACCTATTCTCAATCCGCCACAAACAGGCATTTTGGGCATGCACGCGATACAAGAGCGCCCCATTGCGGTGGACGGTGAAGTGGTCATTCAGCCGATGATGTATCTGGCTTTGTCATATGATCACCGCTTGGTCGATGGTAAAACAGCGGTGCAGTTTTTGGTCACTATCAAAGGGCTCATAGAGGATCCTGCGCGGATTCTCTTGCAGCTTTGACAGGAGAGAAAGGGTGTCTAACCAATTTGATGTCATTGTTATTGGGTCGGGTCCGGCAGGCTATGTCTGCGCGATTCGCTGCGCACAGCTGGGCTTGAAAACCGCAGTGATTGAGCAAAACGTTGGGGAGTCGTCGCAGCCGCTGCTGGGCGGCACCTGTCTCAATGTCGGCTGTATCCCTTCCAAAGCGTTGTTGGACAGCTCCCACCGATATGCTGAGGCCGCCGGTCACCTCGCCGATCATGGTATTGGTGTAAGCGGTGTCACCCTTGATATCGCTGGCATGATGGCGCGCAAAGAAAAAATCGTCGCGCAGCTGACAGGCGGTGTATCCGGCTTGCTCAAGGCCAATGCTGTATCGGTCATTACCGGATCTGCGACCTTGAATGCGGGGCGGAACGTCGAGGTGACTTCTCCTGAGGGAGAGGCCAACACGTACACCGCAGACCACATTGTGCTGGCAGCGGGCTCTGAGCCCGCCGCGATACCCCCTGCGCCACTGGACGGCGACCGCATTGTCGACTCCACCGGGGCGTTATGTTTTGAAGCCGTGCCAGGCCGCCTAGGTGTGATTGGTGCAGGAGTCATTGGTTTGGAGTTGGGCAGTGTCTGGGCAAGGCTCGGATCTGAAGTCGTCATGCTAGAGGCGATGGATCAGTTCCTGCCTAATATGGACGAGCAGATCGCGGGCGAATCCGCCAAGATCTTTGCAAAACAAGGTCTGGATATCCGCCTTGGCGCGCGTGTTACAGGCACTGAGGTCAGCAGCGATAGCGTGTCGGTCACCTATACCCATAATGACGCGACTCATCAGGAAACCTTTGACCGTGTGATCGTCGCGGTGGGTCGAACGCCACGCACTGACAAGTTGTTCTCGGCTGATTCCGGTGTCACGGTGGATGAGCGAGGTTTTGTCTTCGTTAACGACTACTGTGCCACCGAAGCCCCAGGCGTGTGGGCGATTGGAGATATCGTTCGCGGCCCGATGCTGGCTCACAAAGGCTCGGAAGAGGGGGTAATGGTAGCGGAGCGTATCCATGGCAAAGCCGCTCAGCTCAACTACGATGTTATCCCCTCGATTATCTACACCCACCCAGAAGTCGCGGCGGTCGGCAAGACTGAGCAGGAGCTTAAATCCGAGGGCGTTGACTATAAGGTCGGGACCTTTCCTTTCGCCGCGATCGGCCGAGCATTGGCGTCAGGCGAAACAGACGGAATGGTGAAGATTTTGTCCGATGCTGACTCTGATCAACTGCTGGGGGCCCATGTCGTGGGTCCATCGGCGGCGGACTTGGTACAGCAAATCGTGATTGCTATCGAAATGGCGGCGAGTACCGAAGATCTGCAGCTCATGGTCTTTGGTCATCCGACCATGTCAGAGGCCGTGCATGAAGCGGCGCTCGCGGTAGACGGTAGAGCGATTCACATGGTGAATCGACCAAAAAGATAACAAAGCGATGGGGCTGCTCCGGGTGCTCGGTACCGGAGTGTAAAGCGATGAGCCGGGCGTGCTTACAGGGGTTTTTATGAATCTGCACGAGTATCAGGGCAAGGCATTGTTTGCGGACTACGGCCTGCCTGTATCCACCGGGTTTGCGGTTGATTCGCAGGAGGCAGCCGTTAAGGCGGCTAATGACATTGGCGGCAATAAGTGGGTTGTCAAAGCGCAGGTCCATGCGGGCGGCAGAGGTAAGGCCGGTGGCGTCAAATTAGTCGACAGCCCGGAGGCGGTGGGTGAGTTTGCCGCGCAGTGGCTGGGGCAGCGCTTGGTCACCTACCAAACAGATGCCAGTGGCCAGCCGGTATCCCGAATTTTGGTCGAGTCCTGTACCGATATCGCTGATGAACTCTACCTCGGGGCGGTTGTGGATAGGGCCAGCCGTCGCATCGTTTTTATGGCGTCTACCGAAGGCGGCGTCGAAATCGAGAAGGTTGCTGAGGAGACCCCCGAGAAGATTTTGAAGGCTGAGATCGACCCACTGGTGGGCGCACAGCCCTATCAGGGGCGGGATCTGGCGTTCCGGTTGGGCTTGCAAGGGGTGCAGATTAAGCAGTTCGTCACCATCTTCATGGGGTTGGCGCAGCTCTTTGCAGACAAGGACCTGGCGCTCATTGAGGTGAATCCGCTCGTCATCACTGACGAGGGAAATCTTCACTGCCTCGATGCCAAGGTGGTGGTTGATTCCAATGCCCTGTATCGCCAGCCCGAGTTGGAGGCGATGCACGACCCGTCTCAGGAAGACGAGCGTGAAGCGCACGCTGCGCAGTGGGAGCTCAACTATGTCGCGCTGGATGGCAGTATCGGCTGCATGGTAAACGGCGCCGGTTTGGCAATGGGGACGATGGATATCGTCAAGCTTCATGGCGGTGCGCCGGCCAACTTTTTGGACGTTGGCGGTGGCGCTACCAAAGAGCGGGTCACCGAGGCATTTAAAATTATTTTGTCGGACGAAAATGTGAAAGCCGTGCTGATCAATATTTTTGGCGGCATCGTGCGTTGCGATCTCATCGCAGAAGGCGTCATTGGCGCCGTTGAGGAGGTGGGAGTCGAGGTGCCGGTAGTGGTTCGACTGGAAGGAAACAATGCTCCGCTGGGACGTGAGGTGCTGGCAGGCAGCGGGCTGAATATTGAAGCGGCGGAGAGTCTGACCGATGCAGCCCAAAAAGTCGTGGCTGCCGCCGGAGGTGCATCATGAGTATTCTGATCAATGCCGATACCCGGGTCATTTGCCAGGGCTTTACGGGTTCTCAGGGCACCTTTCACTCGGAGCAAGCTATTGCTTACGGGACCAAGATAGTTGGCGGTGTGACGCCCGGAAAGGGCGGACAAACCCACCTCGATTTGCCGGTCTTCAATACCGTCTCTGAGGCAGTCGGGGAGACCGGGGCTGAGGCATCAGTGATCTACGTGCCGGCGCCGTTTTGCAAAGATTCCATTCTCGAGGCCGCCAACGCGGGCATTCAGCTGATTGTCTGTATTACCGAGGGTGTGCCCACGCTCGATATGCTGGACGCCAAGGTGAAGTGCGACGAGATGGGTGTGCGCCTGATTGGCCCCAACTGCCCCGGCGTGATCACCCCGGGAGAATGCAAGATCGGTATCATGCCTGCTGACATCCACTTGCCCGGTCGCGTTGGCATTGTCTCCCGGTCTGGCACGCTGACCTACGAGGCGGTTAAGCAGACCACCGATGTGGGCTACGGGCAATCTACCTGCGTTGGTATCGGTGGAGACCCCATTCCGGGCTCTCACTTTATCGACATCTTGGGTTTGTTCCAGGCCGACGACGCCACTGAAGCAATTGTGATGATTGGCGAGATTGGCGGCACCGCTGAAGAGGAAGCGGCGGAGTTCATCCGCGACAACGTGACCAAGCCCGTGGTGTCTTACATCGCCGGTGTGACGGCGCCCAAGGGCAAGCGAATGGGGCATGCGGGCGCGATTATTTCCGGTGGTAAAGGCACGGCAGACGAGAAGTTCGCGGCCCTGGAGGCCGCCGGCGTCAGAACGGTCCGGTCACTGGCCGAGATTGGCTCAGCGCTGACTGAGGTCACGGGGTGGTAACGGGTATTGCACCCCTAAAAAGCCCGCTTTTAGCGGGCTTTTTTTTGTTCCTACTGAACGCTGGGGCTTGAAAACCGTCTGCTGACCCCCACGTATCAAGCAGTCATCCATTCAAGGAATCGCAATATGACTGCCGAAGCCACTCAAACCATGGGTTTCCAGACGGAGGCGAAGCGACTGCTTCACCTCATGATCCACTCTCTCTACTCCAATCGCGAGATTTTCCTCCGCGAGTTGATCTCCAACGCCTCGGACGCAATCGACAAGCACCGCTTTGCAGTCATCAGTGACCCCAGTCTCGCGCAGGGAGTGAGTGACTATCGGGTTCGGGTAGAGACCGACAGCGAGAATCAAACCATTGTGATTGACGACAATGGCATCGGCATGTCGCGGGATGAGGTGATCGATAATCTCGGCACGATCGCCAAATCAGGCACGGCGGCGTTTATGGAGCAGCTGACAGGTGACCAAAAGGCAGACAGTCAGCTGATCGGTCAATTTGGCGTGGGCTTCTACTCCTCGTTTATCGTGGCGGATCGCGTCGTTGTGGTGACGCGCAAAGCGGGTGAAGCGCAGGCGACCCAATGGGAATCAGCCGGTGAAGATGAGTTCACCATCTCGGATGCCGAGCGCGACGCTCCCGGCACCACCATTACGCTCCATTTGAAGTCAGATGCGGAAGAGTTCGCTGACGCGTGGCGCGTGCGATCGGTAATCAAAAAATACTCTGACCACATCTCGGTGCCGGTCATGATGCCCGAGGCGCCAGCGCCTGCTGAGGATGACGCTGAGGTGGAGGAAGAGGGCGAGCCAGAATGGAAGGCGGTCAATGAGGCCAAGGCGTTATGGACGCGAAGTCGCTCAGAGATCAGCGACGAGGAGTACCAAGGTTTTTACAAGCACATCTCGCACGACTTTGAGGATGCGCTGAGCTGGAGTCACAACGCGGTCGAAGGGAAGCTGGAGTATACGTCGCTGCTGTACTTGCCAAAGCGGGCACCCTTTGACCTGTGGCACCGAGAGGGTGCTCGCGGACTGAAGCTCTACGTGCAACGCACCTTCATCATGGACGAGGCGGAGCAGTTTTTGCCAATGTATCTGCGCTTCGTGAAGGGCGTTCTGGATTCAAATGACCTGCCGCTCAACGTGTCGCGCGAGCTGCTTCAGCAGAATCAGCAGGTGGAGTCGATCCGTAACGCCTTGACTAAGCGCGTATTGGACATGCTGTCCAAGATGGCCTCGAAGCAGCCGGAAGACTACGAAAGCTTCTGGGATACTTTTGGTGTGGTACTCAAGGAAGGTCCGGCCGAGGACTTCTCCAACCGGGAAAAAATTGCCGACCTGCTGCGGTTCGCAACAACCCGGGATGACCAACCCGCACAGCGCATTTCGCTGAAGCAGTATGTCGAGGCGATGAAGGATGATCAGCAGGCCATCTATTACGTTGTGGCTGAGAATCACGCAACGGCCAAAAATAGTCCGCATATCGAGGCGCTTCGGCGTCAGGGTGTGGAAGTACTGCTCCTCTCTGACCGGGTCGACGAATGGCTAATGAGCCATCTTGGCGAGTATGACGGCAAAACCCTGCGCGATTGTGCGAAGGGAGAATGGGAGGATGCTGACACTGATGATGAAGCCAAAAAGGCGCTGGAAGAGGCAGAGAAAGCCAGTGAGTCACTGATTGAGCGCATGCAGGGAGTCTTGTCTGATCGTGTCGCGGGTATTCGGCCGACCGTCCGGTTGACCTCCTCGCCGGCGTGCTTGACGGTGGCAGAGCATGAAATGGGCGCTCAAATGCGGCGCATTATGGAGGCAGCCGGGCAGGAGATGCCTGAGACCAAGCCCACCATGGAAATCAACGTAGAGCATCCGCTGCTCAAGCGTCTCGATCAGGAAGCCGACGAGGACCGATTCTCTGACCTCGCCCAAATCTTGTTGGATCAGGCGGTGCTGGCAGAGGGTTCGAGTCTGGATGATCCAGCGACTTACGTAGCCAGACTGAACAAGTTGCTAGTGGAGATGAGCGATTCATAGCGTGCTTTTGACGCTCTGGCGGCACGGCGAGGCCGGGTCCGCTGCCACGGATGAGGCGCGCGCGCTGACAGAGAGAGGCTGTCAGGAGGTGGCTGAAGTTGTCGAGGGCTACCGACAATGGATGAATGATACCGCTATCGCGCCCGTGTCCTCGCTGCTTTATAGCCCGTTGAAGCGCACTGAAGAAACGGCGTTGATCTTACAGGGCGCCCTGGAGCCTGCGAGGTCTCAGGTATGGCCGGCGCTGATGCCGGGCGCTCAGCCCACCGATTTTTCCGAGAGCGATCTCGAAAAACATTCGCACAATATTATGGTGTCGCATCAGCCCTTTTTGTCCTGGGCTATCCAGGTGTGGGCCGATGATGACTCGTTACCGCCATTGGCACCGGGTGGGTACTCAGTGCTGAGCGTGCTGTCCCTGGAGCGGGGCGGTGCTGAGGTCATCCGGCACCTGCCAGACCCTCGCGCTGCCGCACCGTACAGAGCAGGATGACACCTCCTCGCCCACTCAACATTCGGGTTGACGGCCTGAATTATGCGGGGCTCGAATGGGGTGACCCGGACGGCTATCCGATCCTCTGCCTTCACGGCTGGCTCGACAATGCGTTGTCATTCTCTGTCATGGCACCCTACCTAAGCCGTTATCGATTGATTGCCCTCGATCTTTCGGGGCAGGGGCTCAGTGATCACCGCTCTCCGGATGCGACTTACCACATCTGGGATGACATCCCCCAGCTACTGGCCGTCATCGAGTCAATGGCTCTGTCCAGCCTGGCCGTACTGGGCCATAGCCGGGGCGCGGCAATTGCCGTTCTGCTCTCGACGGCCTTACAGGAGCGGTGCTCCCATTTGATTTTGCTCGATGGCATGTTGCCCAGGCCGGTAGCGTCGGAGTCCGCCGTAGAGCAGTTCTTGCAGGCTCAAAAGGATCATCAGTCGCTGGATGCACGGCCGCCTCGACTGTTCTCAGACGTAGAGGCTTTTGTCTCTGCTAGGCAGCGGCTGGGCTTTTCAGAGCAAAGCGCTCGAATTTTAGCCGCAAGGGCGTTGCGCGAGGTTCAGGATGGTTGGGTCTTGACGCATGATCCGCGCCTCAACCATGCCTCGGCAGTGAAGCTGAGCCCGGAGATGTGCGCGGCGTTTTATGAGGCGCTGACCATCAATACGCTGGCTTTGGTGGCCGAGGACGGTCTGCGTACGCGCGACGGTCTGAAGGAGTCTCTGGAGGCAGTAGAAGGTATCTCCAGCTGCACGGTAGAGACCGTGCCGGGTTCGCACCACACCCACATGGAGGAGGGTGCGTCTTACGTAGCAGAGTGCGTGGCCGCGTTTGTGAGGTAGCGGCGCGTCTCGCTATGGTTGAGCCCAACCCGAGCGAGCTGGCTCCGGCTCAGCTCAGAAATTCGGCTCGAGAGGACGGGTCCGACTTGAATACGCCGCCCAAAGACGTGGTGCGGGTGCTGCTGTTGCCGTCCTTCACGCCGCGGGCTTTGACGCAGTAGTGCACGGCAGAAATGGTGACGGCCACATCCTCGGTGCCGAGCAGGGTCTGCATGGCCACCAAGATCTGCTGGGTCAATCGCTCCTGAACCTGCGGTCTCTGTGCGAAAAATCTGACCAGTCGATTGATTTTGCTCAAGCCAATCACCTTGTCTTTCGGGATATAGGCGACCTTGGCAGAGCCGTCGATGGTCACAAAGTGATGCTCGCAGGTGCTGGTGAGGTCGATGTCCTCGACACACACCATCTCCTCAACGTTCATCTTGTTCTCGATCACAGTGATCTTGGGGAACTTCGAGTAGTCGAGTCCGCTGAACACTTCATCGACGTACATCTTGGCGATGCGATGCGGCGTCTCCTCCAGACTGTCATCACGAAGATCCAGCCCCAGCGCTCTCATAATGTCGCCGAATGCGTCGCGAATGACGTCGTAACGCTGATCTCGTGATAGATCGTTGGTGGTCATTGGCGTTTCCAGCCCGCGTTCAAGCAGGGCGCCGCGAACCGAGATCGCCTCTGGAGTCAGTGAGCCCGGTAGCGTTGTCGGGATCTTGGGTGCTGCGGTGTTGATCGACATAATCACCTCCACAAGAGTGGGTGTCTGCTATTACCTATCTTACTGTCGGTCGACTGAAGCAGATTGCAGTCGCTCTCCGGTCGGTGCCACTAGTATGGCCCCAGCCCCGGCATTTCTCCGCCGCGTGGGCTTGCCCCCTGTCGCCTGGCGGCAGAGCCTTCAAGATAATGAGCCGTCACTGCGGCGGTTTTACTGAGCTGACGGGCCGGTTAGCCATTGACTGTAAGAAAGTTAGGATATCATGAGCCGTCTAAAATAATAGACAAATTGCCATGGAGACTTTCCGGACAAAACTTAGTCAAGTGGATGAGGCCCTGACCCAAGCAAATGTCTACTGCGGTCACGGGTATGAATCCGTGCACGATGAAGCGGTCGCATTGGTGCTGGGCGCTGCTCACCTTGCTCCGAATCAGTCGCTGGACCTGTTGGATCAAGCCTATCCGAGTGAGGCAGACGAGCGACTTGAGGCGCTGGTGCGCGGCCGATGCGAGGACCGAGTGCCCGTGGCTTATTTGTTAGGAGAGGCATATCTCGCTGGACTGTCGTTCCTGTCGGATCACAGGGCCCTCGTGCCGCGGTCTCCGATTGCGCATGTGATTGAGGAGGGGCTGATGCCCTGGTGGCGGGGGGATGAGCCGCCTTCAGTGATCGTGGATGTCTGCTGCGGTGGGGGCAGCTTGGGCATCCTGGCCGCACGACGCTTCCCCGAGGCCAATGTGTGGCTGGCTGATCTGGATGCGGAGGCGCTGGCGTTGGCGAGCGAAAATATTGCACGCCATCGCCTGTCAGGCCGTGTCCGATGCGTGCAAAGTGACTTGCTTGACCACTTTGGTGAGCAGTCAGTGGATCTACTGATCGCCAATCCGCCCTATGTTTCCCACCAGGAAATGTCAGAACTGCCACCTGAGTATCGCCACGAGCCCCGCATTGCACTGGAAGCCGCGGCAGCAGGCACGGAGTTGGCGGTTCAGTTGCTCGCGCAAGCGCGCTCTGTGCTCAGCGCTGACGGCTTGCTGGTGCTGGAGGTCGGGGAGACGCTGTTCGAGTTGGAGGCCAGACTGGAGAGGGTGCCTTTTTTGTGGCTGGACTTGCCGCAAGGTGGAAACGGTATCGCCGCCATCAGTGCGCAGGAATTACGCGACTGGCACGCTGCCGGCATCCTATAATGGCGCCCGGAGGCAAGTATGTCTGGGAATACTTTTGGCAAGCTGTTCACGGTGACCACCTTTGGCGAGAGCCACGGTACGGCGCTGGGCTGCATTATTGACGGGTGTCCACCTGGATTGCCGTTATCTGCTGCGGATATGCAACATGACCTCAATCGTCGTAAGCCCGGCCAGTCGCGGTACACCACACAGCGCAAAGAGGACGACGAAGTCGAGATTCTCTCCGGCACGTTTGAGGGTGTGACCACCGGTACGCCGATCGGCCTACTGGTTCGCAATCAAGACCAGAAGTCAAAAGATTACAGCAAAATCAAAGATCTATACCGTCCTGCTCACGCTGACTATACCTATGATCGTAAATTTGGCATTCGCGATTATCGAGGTGGTGGTCGCTCATCGGCACGCGAGACGACCATGAGAGTCGCGGCCGGTGCCATCGCAAAAAAGTGGTTGGCCACACGCTACGGCGTGACGATTCGGGGTTATCTCAGCGCACTGGGTCCGTTGACTGCCAGCTCGCATGACTGGGATCTGGTGGAGAGCAATCCGTTCTTCTGCGGCGACGCTGATTTGATTCCCCAGCTAGAGACGTACATGCAGGACCTGATTAAGCAGGGCGACTCAGTGGGCGCGCGCATTAATGTCGTTGCTGAGGGCGTCCCTGCAGGGTGGGGCGAGCCCGTATTTGACCGACTAGATGCGGATATTGCCCATGCGATGATGGGCATCAACGCGGTGAAAGGTGTGGAAATAGGGGATGGATTCGCTGCAGTGGCGCAGCTCGGTAGTGAGCACCGTGATCTGATCAGCCCTGAAGGCTTTGCCAGTAATCACGCGGGCGGCACGCTGGGTGGGATTTCATCCGGGCAACCGCTCCGAGTCAGTCTTGCACTCAAGCCTACCTCCAGCATCAGGTTGCCGGGCGAAACTATCGATACCTCGGGTGCTGCGGCGGAGGTGGTGACCACGGGTCGCCATGACCCCTGTGTGGGTATTCGAGCAACACCGATTGCTGAGGCCATGTTGGCGCTGGTTTTGATTGATCATGCGCTCCGGCACAGGGGTCAAAACGGTGATGTGAACCTTGAGGTGCCGCCGGTGCCTGGCGTTGCCGGAGATCCATGATCCGTCGCCAGCGGACTCGCACCGTTGTTTTGGCGCTTGCCGCCTGCTGCGCACTGTTTTGGGGGGCCGTTGATATCGTAGGCGTCCCGGCTTATCGCTTGGCCGTTCAGTTGCTATGGGTGAGTGTGGGCGTTGTGGTCGTCATCGGGGCTGCTGCGGCCGCGGGCTGGGCACTCAGCCGGCGCCGGCGAGGGCGCCTGAGGGAATAACGGCGATCAGGTCGCCCGAGCGCCCGATCGGATAGACTCTGCGCACAGTGCACTTTGCGCAAGACAAGATGGATAGGACAGGAGAGAGATATGTTTAAACGGCAATGCTACTGGCTGGCTGCCCTGCTTTTCTGCGGCAGCGTGACGGGCGCGGATCTGAACTGGGATGCCGCACTCAACGGTGACCACCGATCTGAGAGTAACCGCGCACGTGACGAGTATCGCCATCCCCAAGAGACACTGTCTTTCTTTGGGTTGGCGCCCGGCATGACGGTGATGGAGGTGTCGCCGGGAGGCGGTTGGTACACCGAGGTCTTGGCACCGCTTTTGAAAGATAACGGTACGCTGATTGCTGCGCATTCGAGTGTGAACGGCGGCAGCTACGCGCGCCGTTCACTGGGTGGCTTTTTAAAGAAGCTGGGCGAAAAAGATGACGTCTATGGGTCGGTTCAGGTCGTTGCCTTGCAGCCGCCATCTGCCGTGGGCAACGTGGCGCCGGAGTCTGTTGACCTCGCGGTGGCGTTTCGCAACGTGCACTCTTGGTTGCGAGCAGACCAAGCAGAGATGATGTTTACCGCTATCGCCGAGACTTTGAAACCGGGTGGTGTATTGGGCATCGTGCAGCACCGAGGAGGCGAGGCGCTGACAGTAGAGCAAATGAAAAATACGGCTTACGTTAGTGAAGAAAAGGTCATTGAACTGGCTGAGTTGGCAGGCCTGGAGCTGGATGGTCGTAGCGAGGTGAATGCCAACCCCAAAGACACCAAGGATCATCCGCGAGGTGTTTGGACGCTGCCGCCCTCGTTGGCTGCTGGCGAGACTGACAGGGAGCGCTATCTGTCGATTGGTGAAAGCGACCGGATGACGCTCCGATTTGTAAAATCTGCGGAGTAACTTGGTGACCGAAGCGGAGCCGCAAGAGGCGATCGACGCGGTTGGATTGAAGTGTCCGGAGCCCGTCATGCTGCTTCATGCCGCGATGAGAAGGCTGACCCCGGGTCAAGAGCTCACGCTTCGGGCAACCGATCCATCGACCGAGCGCGACGTGGCCAATTTTTGTGAGTTTCTTGGCCACACGCTCCTGATCGCTCACCGCGAGGGCGATCAGTTTTTGTACCGCATTCGCAAAGCGTCAGCCTGACCCGGGCACACCATGGCATTAGCTGGACGCCCAACGGCAGATCAATTGGTGGCGCTTTTCAATCAGGCTTTTCTCTCAACCGAGAACACGCTGCTGGAAGGGGGCGCTGAGGAGCCTTTCTACTTACCGGGTGCTCCGGCACGCATTTACTTCAGATCAGATTACTCACGCAGTGCGCTACATGAAATCGCCCACTGGTGTGTGGCCGGCGCCCGCCGTCGGCAGATGGCTGATTACGGTTACTGGTACAGCCCCGACGGGCGCAACGCTGCCGGTCAGTCAGCATTTTTTGCTGTCGAAGCGAGGCCCCAAGCACTGGAAGCTCTGTTCTGCGACGCGTGTGGCATCGACTTTGCGCCCAGTGTGGACAGCGTGGAGTGCGAGGTAGACAGCCAGTTGTTGACGGCTTTCGAGCAGCGCATTGCTCATTGGCGACAAACCTATGAGCGCTCGGGGTTGCCGCCTCGAGCAGAGCGCTTCGCGGCGGTGCTCAGACGGGCTTTCGAGGCGAGCGCCTTGCGGGGCAAAGAGCCTGCGGTTTTTTCAGCGGAGCGGGTTGCCCAGTGACGATTGAGCCGCGTGATCTACGCTGGCTGGTGGACGACGTCATCCCACACACTCCGGCTTTGTCTGCATTGATGGGTGATGTCACAGTGATGCCAGGGCGAGCCATTACCCGAGATGCCATCAGCGACATCGATATTTTGCTGGTCCGTTCAATTACGCCCGTTAACGCCGCGTTGTTGAGTGGGAGTCGGGTGCAATTTGTCGGCACGGCGACGGCGGGCATTGATCACTTTGACGTGGCCGCAATTAACGAACTTGGCCTGACTTGGTCGGCCGCGCCTGGTTCCAACGCGGTGTCGGTCGTCGAGTATGTTCTGACGGCGCTGGCCGAAACGGAGTGGCTTACAGCGGTTTTGTCAGGCAGTCCAGTGGGGTTGGTAGGTCTGGGGCAAGTTGGCGGTCGCCTTGCCGCTCGCCTGATCCGATTAGGTGCGACGGTGATGGCTTACGATCCGAACATCGAGCCGTGGCCGGCGGGCGTGGTCAAGGCCGATTTAAATACGGTGCTGCAGCAGCCGGTGATCTCGCTGCATGCCAGCCTGCATGACAGCGCACCGTTTGCCAGTCGCGAGATGATTGGCGCTGAGCAGGCGCGGACCATGGTGTCGGCGCAGGCAAGTCGGCAGGGCGGGGGGTTATTCATTAACGCAGGTAGAGGCGATTTAATGTCTCCGGAGGCGCTCAAGGTGTTGCTTGAGAGCCCCTGGACGGTGGTGTTAGACACATGGCCAGGCGAGCCAGTGCTGGAGGGCGACACGTTAGCTGAGGTGAACTGGATCTCGCCGCATATTGCCGGGCATTCCGCTCAGGCGAGGGAGCGGGGGAGCGATATGCTGGCTGCCTCAATTAGTCGCTGGTCGACGGGGCAGGCAGCTGCCGCGTCACAACCTTCTGCCTCGGCGCCGAGGCCTCCACTCGAGGGGCTCGCGACTCGCACATCAGCTGGCGCGGCAGACTGGCTGATGCAATTTTTGCTGGATCACAGCGTGCTGCCGAGAGAGGATGCGCGAGTGAGAGCCCATGGTATGGCAGGGCTTTCCGCGGCTGACTTTGATGCACTGCGCAGTCGGTACGCTCAACCCAATGAGTGGACGGGCGAGTGCATCAAGCTGGTCGAACCGGACCCAGAGATTACGGACGTTGCGACGCGCCTTGGCGTGTTGGTAAGTGGTGAGGAGGAAGAAAGGTAATGTCAGAGCGAGACAAGGACGAAGGAGCGTGGCGTGAGCAACTGACTGCCGAGGAGTTCTATGTGCTGCGCGAGAAGGGCACCGAGCGCGCCTTTACCGGCGAGTACTGGAATGTGTGGGAGGAGGGCACGTATCACTGCCGCGGCTGCGGTGAGGTGCTGTTTCAATCCGACACCAAGTTTGACGCGGGCTGTGGTTGGCCGAGTTTTGATCGGCCTGCCTCAGAGGGCGTTATTGAGGAGTCGCGGGATACCAGTCACGGCATGATTCGCACCGAGGTGCTGTGCCAGAAATGCGGTGGACATTTGGGCCACGTGTTCCCTGACGGTCCAACCGAGACAGGCCAGCGTTATTGCATCAATAGCTTGTCGATTACCCTGGAAAAGGACGGACAGGACTAATTTGCTGAATCCTTCAGTAAGTGCGTCCCGGCTTGTCGAATAGAAAAAATGGAGCGGGAAACGAGGTTCGAACTCGCGACCTCAACCTTGGCAAGGTTGCGCTCTACCAACTGAGCTATTCCCGCAGAAGTGGCGTCCCCTAGGGGGTTCGAACCCCTGTTCCCGCCGTGAAAGGGCGGTGTCCTAGGCCACTAGACGAAGGGGACAGTGATCCCAACAACAGAAGGCGCGCATGTTAGTGAGCCCCCGATGGCGCGTCAAGAGCGAATTTCTGTTCCTTCTGAAGCAGGCCGCGATTGGTTACACTACGCGGCTTTCGCAGTAACACCCCCCGGGAATAGGCTCAATGTCGTACGCGCTGGAAATTGAAGGCTTGGAGAAGGTCTATGCCAATGGTCTGCAAGCGCTGAAAGGCATTGATTTGCGGGTGGCGCAGGGGGATTTCTTTGCGCTGCTGGGTCCCAATGGTGCGGGCAAGTCCACGACCATTGGCGTGATTTGCTCACTCGTCAACAAGACCGCAGGTACCGTGCGGGTGAACGACGTGGATATCGACGAGGACTTCCCTCGTGCCAAGCGCCATCTAGGCGTGGTGCCGCAGGAATTCAACTTCAACGTCTTTGAGACGGTTGAGGACATTTTGATCCATCAGGCCGGCTATTACGGGCTCCCACTCAAAACGGCACTGGAGCGTATCGACACGTATTTAGCCAAGCTGGGCTTGTCAGAAAAGCGCAAAACCCGCGCGCGCATGCTGTCGGGCGGGATGAAGCGCAGGTTGATGATCGCGCGGGCGCTGATCCATGAGCCCAGCGTTTTAATCCTCGATGAGCCAACCGCCGGTGTCGATATTGAGATGCGTCGATCCATGTACGACTTTCTGCGCGAAATCAACGAGGCCGGCACGACGATTATCCTGACAACGCATTATCTGGAAGAGGCGGAGAGCCTGTGCCGTAATATTGCGATCATCAATCACGGTGAGATCGTCACCAATACCTCGATCAAGAATTTGTTGCGGGAGCTCCATCGCGAGACGTTTATTCTGGATTCGCGCCAGGCTCTGCCCGAGACGCTGACGGTTGATGGCTTCGAGCTGACACGCGTAGACGACTATTGTCTCGAGGCACAGATTGAGCAGGGGCAGGACCTCGCTGAGCTCATGTCGCAACTGCATGAGCGGGGAATCAGTATTCTGAGTATGCGCAATCGGGAAAACCGCTTGGAGCAAATGTTTGTGTCGCTGCTGGAGCAGGCGTCGTGAGCCCTTACGAGCAGTGGGTGGCGCTGCTGACGCTGATGCGCAAGGAGATCCGACGCTATACCCGGATCTGGTCCCAGACCCTGTTGCCGTCGGCGATCACGATGTCGCTGTACTTTCTCATTTTCGGCAGCCTGATCGGCTCACGAATCGGCGAGATGGGCGGTGTCAGCTACATGGAGTTTGTGGTGCCCGGGCTGATCATGATGGCGATTGTGACCAATTCCTATGCGAACGTGGTGTCCTCTTTCTTTGGCTCAAAGTTCAATAACAGTATTGAAGAGCTGCTGGTATCGCCGACGCCCAATCACATCATTTTATTGGGCTTTGTATCGGGCGGGGTCAGTCGCGGCATGTTGGTGGCCATCATCGTCACCGTCGTCGCCTCACTGTTTGTCGATCTCAACATCCACAGTTATCTCGTCGTGGTTGCGGTGGTCGCGCTGACCTCGATTCTGTTTTCGCTGTGTGGGCTGATCAACGCGGTGTTTGCCAACACCTTCGACGACATCAACATTGTGCCCACTTTCGTGTTGACGCCGTTGACCTATCTTGGCGGTGTTTTTTATTCGCTGGAGCTGTTGCCGGACTTTTGGGCGACTGTCTCTCAGGCGAATCCGCTGGTCTATGTGGTTAACGCCTTTCGCTTCGGTGTTTTGGGCGTCAGCGACGTTAGCGTGGGCTTCGCCTTTGTCATGATCGGTGCCTTTACGTTGGTGGCCTATCTTTACGCCGCTCATTTGCTGCGCACGGGCAGGCGGTTGAGGACCTGACAGCTATGGCCGGTGTGCTGGGTCAAACAGTAGCGGCACCTGAGTCGTATGCACCAGAGGTGCTCGAGCGTATTGCTCGCATCAAAGCAGAGGGCGCGCCTGAATTTGGTTGGGATATTTGGCACGCTTACGAGCTGTCGTGGTGTGCTGGCGCCGACGTCTCCCACGCAGTGGGTTGGTTAACGATACCCGCGGATTCGCCGGCAACCGTTGAATCAAAATCTTTGAAGCTTTACCTCAATTCCCTGAATCACCACGCCTTCGAGAACGATGAGGATGCGGTGGCGACGATTATGCGCGACGTGTCGGCTTGCGTCGGAGCCCCGGTGTCACTCGACTGCCTGCCGGTATCGGCCCTGAATGACATTACTGAAGAGCTCACAGGTGTGAATCTGCCCCCTTGCAGGGCAGATCAAGGCCTTGAGAGAATCGACGCAGAAAGTTTGGCGCATTCACCAGGGAAGGGGAACGTCGTGTCAGAGCACCTTATTAGCCACAGCCTCCGGTCTTTATGTCCGGTCACGGCACAGCCCGACTGGGGCAGTCTTTCTATTCGCTACTCGGGGCAGGCGCTGGATCACGCCAGCGTGTCTCGTTACCTCAGCGGATATCGTTCGCATCAGGGATTTCACGAGCAATGTGTCGATCAGATCTATACAGATCTGATGACAATGAAGCCTGAGTCCTTAGAAGTCGCGGCGTTTTATCAGCGCCGCGGGGGCATCGATATCACGCCATGGCGTAGCTCCTACCCGCTGTCGCCGAATCCGCAACGCCTCGGTAGACAGTAGTCACCATGCCTTCCAAACGTCTTGGATTGAGTGCTCTGATGGGCACGCTGCTTTGTGTGTGTACGGTTTTCCCTTCCGAGCCTTCCCGCAGTGCCCCGGGGCTGACTGAGGTCGAGTTAAAAGCCGTATTTCTGCTCCGTCTGCCGCAATTTGTTAGCTGGCCTGACCAGAGAGCCGCTACCACCTTTTGCGTCGCGGAATCCTCTGAGGTGTCGGCGCTCTTGTCTGACATGGTGGCATCGGAGCCCAAGGGTCGAGAGGTGCGCGCGATTGCTCCCGGCCAGGTGAGCGGGTGCGATGTGGTCTATGGTCAGGGGCCCGAGGCGGTCAGTCAGTCCTCCGATCAGATGCTGTGGGTCAGCGATCAGCCAGGATTTGCCACTGAGGGTGGCATGGTTGAGCTCAAGCGTCGTGGCGCCCGAATGGGTCTTGTAGTAAATGTCGCTGTGCTTGAGTCAGCCGGCCTAAAGGCCAGTAGTAAGCTCCTGCAGTTGGCGGAGGTGGTTGAGGAGGCGCGGGATGAGTAGCGCGCGTCGCGCCACGTCAATTCACCGTCACCTTGCCGGGGTGGGGGCGTTTATCACTGGCGTGGTTGGCGGGCTCTTCCTGTTGGTGCTGGTCGGCGTCTCGTTGGAAACGTCCCGCAGTCAGGTACTTGAGCGTAGCGACGCGCTGGGTCGTGTGCTGGCGTCTAATCTGACGGCATCGATTGTCTTCCAAGATCCCGGCACCGCCGCCGAACTGCTCAATGGGCTACGAACCGTGGATGATGTGATCGATGCGACGATCACATTGCCCGACGGCTCGGTTTTTGTGTCCTATCGCCGATCACTGATGGAGGGCGATTCGGCAACCTCCAGCTTCTACTCCCAGCCATTGAGCGTGCCGGTGGAATTGGAAGGTGAGCGCATTGCCACACTGGAGATACGTATCGACTTGTGGCCGGTGTACTTGCAGCTCGTCTGGATCTCGGGTGTTGCCCTCGTGCTGTGGTTAGTGGGGATGATCGCGGCGTATGTCATGTCTCGGGTTTTCAACGCCAGTATCACCCAGCCCCTGTCGGATCTTGCGGACATGATGTCAGAGGTGACCGACCGAGAGGACTACGGCCAACGCTTCCGCTACGGCGTGCAGAATGAGTTGGGCGCGGTGGTGGACGCGTTTAACGAGATGCTCGAGCGTATTGGTGACCGCGAGCAACGCCTCAGAAAAATGATAGTGGAGTTGGAGGAGGCGAGAGACCTCGCTGAATCTGCGGCTCGCTCTAAATCCAGCTTCTTAGCAAATATGTCCCACGAGATTCGCACGCCGATGAACGGCGTGATGGGGATGATTGCCCTGCTCAAGCAGGGTGAGCTGTCTGAGCAACAGCAAGCTTATTTTGAGACGATTGAGCGCTCAGCTGACGCGTTGCTGCTGATCATTGACGATATTCTTGATTTCACCAAGATCGAGGCCGGACGCCTTGAACTGGGTAATTCGGTCTTCAGTATCCGTGACAGCCTTGCGTCGATCGAGGCATTGTTTTCAGAGCCGGCTGCGCAACGCGGATTAGCGCTGAGCTTTTCTATCGATACCTCAGTGCCCAGGATGATTACCGGGGATCCTGGGCGGATCAGACAGATCTTGCTGAATCTGATTGGTAATGCGGTGAAGTTCACAGACACCGGAGAGATCCGGGTGATGGCGACTGTCACGTCGGTTGAGCGCGAGCCACGCCTGCGGTTTTCGGTCGTCGACACTGGGCCCGGTATCCACCCCGATGAGCAAACGCGGATTTTTGGAGAGTTCTACCAAGCAGACGTCAGCTTGACGCGAGCGCATGGCGGCACTGGCTTGGGCCTTGCCATTACCGAGCAGTTGGTGACATTGATGGGGGGGCAAATTGGCTTTGACTCCACCTGGGGGGAGGGATCCGAGTTCTGGGTTGAGTTGCCCTTGCTGACGGCTGGAGATGAGACATCGTCGGATGAAGTTCCAGAGCCGGCCGCACGCTCTGTTGTGGGTAATGAAGCCGCCAGATTGCAGCGATTGACCAACCCTCTGGCATCCGCCTCTGCGCCGGAAACAGAGGCGACCGAATATCCTTTGCCCAATACCTATGACTTGCGCGTGCTGGTGGCCGAGGATTCAGAGGTGAATCAGTTCATCATCCGCGAGTTGTTGGCCAAGTGGGGTATCGAAATTGAGGTGGCTGCGAATGGTGTTGAAGCGGTTGAAGCGTTTCGGCACAGCGCGTTTGATCTGATCTTGATGGATATTCAAATGCCGGAAATGGATGGCCTGGAGGCCACAAGGCAAATCAGGGCGTTACAGCTGGAAAAGGCTTTACATACTTCGTGTGTGATTGTCGGTCTGTCAGCTCACGCGATGAGCGGTGATCGAGAGCGATACATGGCGGAGGGCATGGTGGATTACCTCACCAAGCCCATTCGCACCGAGGCACTGCAGGAAGTGTTGGATACCTGTCGGCAGCGAAAAGCCGCCGGTAAGCAATAAACAAGGAGTCTTCACAATGACACGTAAAGTGACGAGTGAGTTGAGCCACGCCGTTGGACTGCTGGCAGTGATTGGCGCCTGTTGGATTCATGGCTCGGTTCAGGCGCAGACGGTGCCGACGGATCTGCTTGATCTATCGATTGAGGAGCTGTTTGATGCCAATGTGGTGACCGAAGCCGATCGCGCGGAGACCGCGCGTCGGTGGCATGTGTCGTACACCTACGCGGTATCGGACTACGACGAGTACTACCTCGGCACCCATAGCCTCTCTTACGACGAGGTGCTCTTTACGCCCGGTGCCGAAGCCCGCACCGAGAACAACTACCCTGTGGTGCCGACCGAGATCAGTCAGGAGGTCCATGCGCTGAGACTCGCCTACGACGTGAATGAATCGATGACTATCCGGGCTCAGGTGCCGCTGGTGATGCAGAGCACCGATCATATTTCCATCATTCCGGGTTATGACGCCTTCAACATCAGCTCGGAGGGCTTGGGTGACATTGCGCTGGTAGCGGATTCGACCATCAGCCAGTCGCTGAACAGTATCTGGAAGGCGGGTTTGGGCGTGAGCGTGCCGACCGGCTCGATTGACGAGGAGGGCGATACACCCCGTGCCCCCGGTAATCAGCAGCTCCCTTACACCATGCAGCTGGGTTCCGGCACCTGGGATTTCCCGTTGTTTCTCAGCTTTCGAAAGTATGAGGCGCAGTGGGATTGGGGGATGGACGCCAGCTTCACGTTGCGCACAGGTGAAAATGACCGTGACTATCGTCTAGGTAATAAAGCCAGTGTTGGCGGCTGGTTGATGTGGAAGGGAAGCTCAGTCATCAAGCCCGGCGTGCGTCTGGATTACCGGTGGCGAGATGATATCCACGGTGAGGATGAGTCGCTAAAAGTGCCAATCCCAGCGTTTCCCTATCCTGCGCCGGTAACCAATCCCAATGCCTTCGGTGGCGATCAGGTTGATCTGACGTTCTTTGTGAGACTGCCGTTCTCCGATAAGTGGTACGCAGAAGCGTCCTATGCGCAGCCGATTTATCTGGATTTGAACGGCCCACAGTCTTCAGAGAAGTTCCACTTTACCCTGGAGATCGGCACCTCTTTTTGAGCTCCAGACTCTGAGTTTGAGGTGTGCAAGGCAGGCATCAGCTTGCTAAACTCCGCGCCCACGGAGAGGTGGCCGAGTGGTCGAAGGCGCACGCCTGGAAAGTGTGTATACGGCAACGTATCGAGGGTTCGAATCCCTCCCTCTCCGCCATCTAAACAAGAGCGCCTCCGTTTGGCGGCGCTCTTGTTTAGGTTGTGAGCCGAGGGATGAGAACCGAAGGTTCGACCAAACGCATAGCGTTTGGCATCGAGCGCCGTAGGCGCGAAGCCCGCAGGGCGCAAACAGCCCAGAGGCTGTTTTGGATATTCCCTCCCTCTCCGCCACTAAATAAAAAAGCCACCGAGAGGGTGGCCTTTTTACTCTCACTATCAGACGGCCGCAGTCCCGCCTGATACGTTCATTAACCCTCGGTATCGGGCAGGTTGTTGAACATCGTCTCAAAAACAAAAGAGCTGGTGCCTTCGCAGGAGACCAGCTCGTCCATTGCTTCCTGGCCCTCAGGATTTTCGGCAACGAACGCACCATAGTTTTGTGCCGCGTGCGCTCTCGCTTCGAATGAGTACCAGTAGTAGTTCATCACGAAGTCGAAGTCCGGTTTTTGATTGAAGCCCATGTATGGCACGTGATAGGCGATGGCCAGACCTTTAAAGCCAGCGTCTTCCATTTGCTTCGTATTTTTGACTTCTTGTGCGGCAACTTGCTCCAGCGTTACGCCTTCGTTGAG
>JAYOUT010000001.1:34192-78083 GCA_038151055.1 Luminiphilus sp. | reverse complement strand
GGCGGGATCAAAACCCGCTGCCTTGCCACTTGGCGACGCCCCAATCAAACTGTTTACGCGACTTCCTGCATCGGGGGGAGTTTGTCTAACCCCGCCGCGACATCGACCTTTAGCCCCTCCGGGGCAATCGCTGCAATGTGCTCCGCCTCTTCTCTGGTCTCCAGAGCAGCAAAAAGACAGGCGCCGCTTCCTGTCATACACGCCGTAGGGGACTGTTGATACAGCCATTCCCAAGCCTGTTTGACCTCGGGGTATCGGGATAACACAACGGCCTGCAGGTCGTTACTTCCGGCCCCTGAAAAAAAGGCCTGCACTGTAATGGGCACGGTGTGGCGTGTCAATTCAGGTTGGGCGAAGATTTCGGCAGTACTCACCTCGCATTCCGGCTGCACAATAACGTACCAGCGCTTGGGTAATGTGAGTGGTGTGAGCACCTCTCCAGTGCCCTCTGCCCAGGCATTCTGGCCCAGCACGAAAACTGGCACGTCGGCCCCAAGGGGCTCAGCGATCTCTAGCAGAGTGCTCTGCGGTAGCCCCAATTGCCACAGCCGATTGAGAGCCAATAAGGTCGTGGCTGCATTAGAGCTCCCACCGCCCAATCCGCCGCCGCGAGGCAGTCGTTTGCGGATATGGATATGAGCCCCGTGTTCATCGTGATTCAGTGCTTCGGCGGCTTTGATGATCAGGTTGTCTGCTCGCGGAATATCGTCAGTGTCGCCTGACAGCGTGATGCCCGGTTGGTCGCGGTGCTCAAAGCGCATGTCGTCTCCCCAATCGAGCAACTGGAAAACCGTTTGTAGCGAGTGATAGCCGTCCGCGCGCCGGCCTGTCACGTGCAGAAAAAGATTGATTTTGGCCGGAGACAGGGCCTGCAGGGCAGTCACGTTGCCGGGTTGAGTTCCCATCGCGAAATGATGACCTTGATTTCAATACCAGCGCTCTTAATTGTAACCCTAGCGGGAGCGCGCCAGGGGGGCACCTGCTGCCACTCGCTGACGGTCACCTGCCAGCTGTTTTCCTGAGGCGGGTATCCCAATAGCCAAGTACCCAAGGCGTCGTGGGGTAGTGACGTCAGTGCCGTGGTTACAGCAGGTGCTCCCTCTAGGTCCGACAGGGACCTCTGTTCGCCTTCCTGTTGCCACCAAAGCTCTCTATCTCGGCGCACCAACGTCACAGCATTCAGCGAAAAAGGGCCTTTTAGCGTGATGGTTTCCGTATCTGCCGCCGTCCGCTGCCATACAAACCGCGCCGTCTCGGTTTCATCGTTTAAGGCAAATGATGCCTTGCCTGAAGCCTGCCAACGGTCGAGGTTCATTGGGGGTAGAGGTAAGGATGCGAGGTCAGGATTGTCGCTCGCCGGCGGTGTCGCACACCCCAGCAACGCTGAGGTAAAACAAAGGAGCAGTTGAATCAGACGTCGTCGAATAGGCTGCGCTACGGTCTGAGTGAGCAGGTTCACGGCATCTCAGCGCCAAGACGCTGCACGGCCTCGAGAATGATCGAATGGTCGGGTACGCGACTCAGCCCGTCGCGCCAGATATCCCTTGCTTCAATCTGCTTGCCCTGAATCCACAGGACCTCGCCCAGATGTGCTGCCACCTCAGGATCGGGAAACGCCTGATGCGCCTGTCGTAACAGCGCTTCAGACTGAGCCAGCTGGCCCAATTTGTAATAGACCCACCCAAGGCTGTCGAGAATCGCGGGATCGCCAGGCGATAGGGCGAGCGCGCGCTCAATCAGGTCGGCGGCTTCCTCATAGCGCTCTGTATGGTTGGTCAGGGTGTAGCCCAGCGCATTGAGCGTGGCGGCATGATTGGGGTCCTGTTCAAGAATCCGCCTCAGGTCAGTCTCCATTGCGGTCAACTCGCCGTCCGCCTCGTGCACCATGGCTCGCCCGTAGAGCAGGGAGAAGGATCGCGGGAAGGCCGTTAAACCCCGATCGTAGGCTTTGAGTGCCTCGCCATCCCAATCTCTAAGCGCATCAGCCTCTAGCAGAAACAGCTGTTCCGCATTGCCCGGAAAGGCCCGGCGTTGTGCCTCAAAAAAGTCGCGGATATCGCTGGCGAAAGCGGTATCCGCCAACAAGGTTGCGGCTCTTGCTTTTGCATCGCGAAACTCGCGCGACGGCCCCACTTGTGCAAACGATTCGATGGCTTCCGGGTAGCGGTCGCGGGACATTTCGATGCGACCGATATAGTAGTGCGCCTCGTCGGGTCGTTCCCCCAGCGCGATCAGCTGTTCAAATTTGAGCTGAGCGGCATCAAAAAATTCCAGTTCGAAATCCAGCAGGGCGGCAGTAGACAGGAGTTCCGGGTTGGTTGGATCGACTTCGAGCAGCAGGGCGAACTGCTCTCTGGCACCTGTGTAGTCCCCCTCGGAGCCAAGCAGACGGGCATATTGCAGCCTCAGCTCCTGGTTGGCGGGAAAGGCGGCAACAGCGTCTTCCAATCTCTGCAGCGGATTGGGCACGGCTTGATCGAGCTGGAGCTGTGTCCACAACATGATGGCGCGAACATCCTCGGGCGAGCGCTCCAGCACAGGCAGCAAGAAAGATTCAGCACGACGCCAGTCCTGTTCCAATCTGGCTAGCAGGCTGGATGCAATCGCGATCTCATTGTCATCGGGCCAACGAGCGGCCAGGTCGTGCAACGCTTCAGCGATGGCGGCCTTTGAATCGTCGTCCATCTGCTCATAGTTGCCCAGCGTTGTGGCAACGTTGACCGGGTGACCCAACTCATAAGCGTTGCCGGCAAATTCCAGTGCAGCCACTGGGCGACCTGTTCTCGATAGCCAACCTGAGGCGGCGGCCTGCGCGGCGCCATCTGCGGGATCCAGTTCAACCAGCCGCACTGCCATCGCTGCCGCGCGTTCGGCATCGGTGACAAATTCCGCAAGCCGGAGTGCCCTGCGGGCGAGCGCGGGGTCAGTCAGTATCGCGGCCTGCTCCGTGAGCAGCGCCACGGCTTGATTGTAGTCACGAGCCCTCAGCGCGAACTCCGCTTGCAAGAGGGGCAGCAAATTGTCTTCGGGTATGGGGGTCTCTGGCGGCTCATCGACGGCTACCGACTGTTTTGCTGGCGGCGCGGCCAATGCCGTGTCTGGTTCTGCCTCAGGAAGCGTTGAGCAGCCCGACAGAGCGATCACGAACAGCGCAGAGAGAATGTGGCAGCGGAGCATGGGTGAGCAGTTAGCCTCAGGCGACAAGTTACCAAGCCAGCGAGTTGGTGGCCGGTAAGTGTTATGATAACAAGTTACAGCGGCTGGCGAGGACGTTACCGAGCCCATGTTGAACAGACTGGTAGTAGTAGGTGTCAACCACGACTCCGCTTCAGTAGAACTGCGCGAGCAGATTGCCTTTGCCCCTGAAAAAGTGCCGGATTCGCTCAGCGCACTGATTCGGGATACGCAGCTGAGCGAATCGGTGATTCTGTCTACCTGCAATCGCACCGAACTGTACGGTGTGCTACCCGAGGGCGCCGATGGCGTCACCGCAAGTGATCAGTTGGCTAGCTGGTTGGCTGGACACCATGGCATCGACGTTCACCAGCTATCGCCGTCGATCTATCGGAACCACGGGTTGGCAGCCGCCTCACACCTGGTTCGCGTGGCGGCAGGGCTCAATTCCATGGTGCTGGGTGAGCCACAAATTTTTGGTCAGATGAAGTCTGCTTTTGCCGTTGCGCAAGAAGCGGGTGCAGTTGGCTTCCACCTTAATTTGATTTTTCCCGAGGCCTTCAGAATCGCCAAACGCGTGAGGACCGATACGGCCATTGGTGAAAATCCGGTGTCCGTGGCTTATGCCGCTGTCGATCTTGCGCGGCAGATTTTCAGCGATATGGAACGCAGTACAGCCCTGCTGTTAGGTGCCGGTGAGACCATCGAGCTGGTGGCGCGACATCTGCGGGATGCCGGGCTCGGCAAGCTCATTATCGCCAACCGCACATTGGAACGCGCTGAACAGCTCGCCGCGCAGTTTGATGCCGAGGCCATTTTATTGGCGGATGTCACGACGCGCTTGGCCGATGCCGATATCGTCATCAGCTCCACGGGCAGTCAGCTGCCGATACTGGGTAAAGGCGCGGTCGAAGAGGCGGTGAGGGCGCGTCGTTGGCGCCCCATGCTGATGATTGATCTGGCCGTGCCGAGAGACATTGAGCCGCAGGTAGCGGAGATACCCGATATTTACCTCTACACCGTAGATGATATGCGCGAGGTCATTGAAGAGAACTTGCGGCTGCGGGCATCAGAAGCCAGTAAAGCGGACGAAATTGTTGCCGACGGCATCGCCGCACTGAAAGATGGCTTACTCGAGCGGCAATCGGCCGACGTCGTCAAGACCTACCGGGATTCTGCTCTGGCGTTGCAACAGGCAGAGCTGGATAAAGCACTGAGGATGTTGGAGAAAGGTGCAGATCCGGAGGAAGTGCTCGGGAGATTGGCCCGAGATCTCACCAATAAATTAATCCACGCCCCCACGGCAGGCCTACGGCAATTGGCGAAGGAGGGCGGCAAGCGAGATGTCTCTCGTATGGCGGCTATGCTCGGCCTCACCGATTTCGATGATGAGCGGGATGAGGGCGCGACCCTCCAGTAACGCCGGCCGGTACTTCGACCATGAAAGCCTCCCTTATCACTAAGCTCGAAGCGTTGGCCGATCGCCATCAGGAAGTCGGTGCGCTATTGGGCGATGCCGATACTGCCTCTGATCAGAACCGCTTCAGGGATTTATCAAAGGAGTTCTCGCACCTTGACGAGGTGGTGTCGCAGTACCAGCGATGGCGCCAGTTACAGGAAGCCTCGACTGATGCCAAGCAAATGCTGGATGACCCTGACCCCGAATTGCGAGCACTGGCTGGGGAGGAAATAGCCGAGACCGAGCAGCAACTGGTGGAGATTGAGGCAGCGCTCCAAGTGCTCTTGCTACCCCGAGACCCCAGCGATGGCAGCAATGTTTTTCTTGAGATTCGCGCGGGTACCGGCGGAGATGAAGCGGCTATTTTCTCTGGAGACCTTTTCCGGATGTATCACCGATACGCAGAGCAGAAAGGCTGGTCGGTCGAAGTGCTGTCGGAGCGCCCCGGGGATCACGGCGGTTTTAAAGAGTTGATCAGCCGGGTCGCCGGTCAGGATGTTTACAGCCATCTCAAGTTCGAGTCGGGGGCCCATCGTGTACAACGGGTGCCTGAGACCGAATCTCAGGGGAGGATTCATACCTCTGCCTGCACGGTGGCAATTTTGCCGGAGCTCGAAGAGGTCGACAGCGTAGAAATTCGCAAAGAGGATTTACGAGTCGATACCTTCCGGTCGTCCGGAGCGGGCGGGCAACACGTGAATACCACTGACTCTGCGGTTCGCTTGACGCATCTGCCAACCGGCATCGTGGTGGAGTGTCAGGATGAGCGTTCGCAGCACAAAAACCGCGCCCGCGCGATGTCATTGCTGCAAGCCCGATTGTTATCCGCAGAGCAGGACAGTCAGAAAGCGTCTCAGGCCTCTGAGCGACGCTCTCTGGTGGGCTCTGGCGACCGGTCAGAGCGGATCCGGACCTATAATTTTCCTCAGGGCCGCATTACGGACCATCGCATTAACCTGACCCTCTATAAGTTAGACGAGGTGGTAAGCGGCGACCTTGATTCGTTGATCATCCCGCTGCGCCAGGAACATCAGGCAGATTTGCTTGCCGCGATGGCAGAGGAATGACGCCCCGAAAACTCCTTCAGCAGGTTGATATTGAGCGCAGTGAGGCGGAACTGCTGCTGGCGCATCTGCTAGATGTGGATCGGGGTTGGTTGATTGCTCATGCTGAAGAACCTCTAGATGACCATCTCGCCGATATGTTCCTGACTCAGGCAGACGTCCGTGCAAAGGGAGAGCCACTCGCCTATCTGTTGGGCTACCGCGATTTTTGGACCCTGCGCTTAGCGGTCAGCCGGGATGTGCTGATACCACGACGTGAGACAGAGCATTTGGTTGAGTGGGCACTCGAGTGCATCGATGCGGGCGCTCAGACGGCGCTTGACCTCGGAACAGGGAGTGGCGCGGTGGCGCTCGCCTGTAAAGCTGAGCGCCCCGCTATCCGGATAACAGGGGTAGATCTGAGTCCGAGGGCCCTATTGTGTGCACAGGAAAATAGCCGATCGTTGGCTTTGGAGGTGGACTGGCGGCACGGTGACTGGTTTCAGGCGGTACCAGAAACGCGCTGGGATCTTGTGGTCTCGAATCCGCCTTACATTGCAGCGAACGACGAGCACCTGACTCAAGGTGATCTCCCGGCCGAGCCGGATACCGCCCTGATGGCTGGCAACACGGGGTTGGAGGCGATTGAACATATCGTCGAGCAGGCACCGCAAGCGCTGAATACAGCGGCATGGCTGCTTATCGAGCACGGTTACGATCAAGCCGACGCCGTGGCGAAGCTGCTGAGGTCGACCGGTTTTCAGCACGTCCAGACGCGACGCGACTGGTCGCATCAGGCGCGCATCACGGGGGGACAATGGCTGAACTGACAGACCGGCAGCTGAATCAGTACGCACGGCAATTGGTCCTGCCTCATGTTGATCTCGAGGGTCAGCTGAAGTTGCAGTCATCGCGCATGCTGATTGTGGGCGCAGGGGGACTGGGCGTGCCATTGGCGCAATATCTCGCCGCGGCCGGAGTGGGTTATCTCAGACTGGTGGACGATGACGTGATCGAGCGCAGTAACCTGCCCAGGCAGGTGGCCTTCGCGGAGTCCGATATCGGTCAAGCCAAGGTAGACGTGCTCGCTGCTCGATTGCGGTCCAATAATGCTGATGTAGCACTCGATACCCGCCTTTGCCGGTTTGAATCCAATAACGCCAGTGCCTTGCTTGAGGATATTCATTTGGTGGTGGACGCGACGGATTCTGCCGAAGCACGCCTATTAATTGACCGCAGCACCTTTGACTTAAGACTGCCATGGATCATGGGTGCCGCCGTTCGCATGGCCGGGCAATGGGCTATTTTCGATGCCGATCGGCAATTCGGTTGCTATCACTGCCTGATGGCGGATGGCAGCCACGATGGTGCCGGTGGCTGTGCCGAGCTGGGTATTTTGGGCCCGGTGGTGGGTCTGGTTGCGCTACAACAGGCGCTGTTGGCGATCAAATGGTGTCTAGGCGCGGATTTGCCCTGGGGCCGGTTGCAGCTGTTGGATGCCTGGGGCGATCAGCAAACGCAGATCAGTTTGATGCCGCGCGATGACTGCCCGGTATGTAGCGACGCATCTCGCTAGGCAGGAGCGAGCTAGTCGAGGGCGCTGAGAAGCCGCCTGACGCGCCACGTAATCAGCGCTGCCGCTACCGCGATACCCAGAATGGTGGCGTACCAAAAGTCGACGGTGCCCTCTGGTGTGCTATCTCCCCAATGAATGGCCATCGCATATCCCAGCGGGAGCGCCAAACCCCAGTATGAAAAAGTGACCACTACGAAGGGGAATCGGGTTTCTTTATAAGCGCGCAATACAAACGACCCCACGATCTGAACAACATCGATCATGATGAATAACGCCGCAAGGCGGAGCAGGCTAAACGCCAAATCACGGATCGTGTCTGACTGGGTGTAAGCGCCAATAATCGCGTCGGGAAATAGTAGCAGCAATGACATGGCCAACAGGCCAATCAGGGTAGACAGCGCCGCGCCCACCCGGAGCGCCATACGGACCCCTTGGGCGTTACCCGCACCAATGGCATGTCCCATGCGTGTCGCCATGGCGCTACCAATACTGATCATCGGGATGTAGAAAACATCCCAAACGTTGATGGCAATCTGATGGGCCGCGACCGCGGCATCGCCCAAGGTTGCAATCAACAGTGTGATAGCCGAGAAAACCCCGGTCTCTAGAAAGAAGGTGAGGCCCACTGGGATACCGACAGCGAGGATTTCACCAATTCGCTGTTGGTCAGGCATCTGCAGCCAGCGGTCCGGCAAGTAGGGTCGAAGAGAGCGGGCTGTGAGTACGTAGAGCAAAATGATCGATGTGCTGATCCACATGGAAGCCGCTGTCGCCAGTCCGCAACCTTCTGCGCCTAACTCAGGTGCGCCCCAGGCGCCGAAGATCAGCATGTAATTCAGCGGCACATTGGCGATAAAGCCAATGACACTGGCCATGGCGAAGGGTGCGGTGATGCCCAGACCCTGAGTGTGATAGCGCAGGGCCATGAAAATCCCCAAAGCGGGAAATCCCAGCCCGACCCGGCTGACATAAGCAGTGGTTTTGACGGCGGTCTCGGGCGGGAGTCCGAGTAGTTCGATTACAAGGCCGCTGTTCAGGCACAGCGGCGTCATCACGGCGCTGAGAGCAACGGCGACCCACAGTCCCTGCGGTAAAAAGCTCCTGACACGCTCAATGCGTCCGGCCCCGAAATCTTGCGCGACGATAGCGGAACAGGCGAACAAGGTGCCAAGGATAATGAGGTACAGAGGCAGCCAAATGTTAAAGCCAATGGCGATGGCAGCCAGGTCGACGTCGCCGTAATTGCCGGCCATCAGGGTATCGACCACGCCGGTACCGATTTGTGCCGTCTGAGCGATCAGCAGTGGCCAGGCGATGCGCCAAAGCGGGCCTAATTCATCCAGCATTTGGCCGACTGCGGAACGGGGTTGTGGAACATTTTGGCTCAAGTGGGAGCTCATCTGACTGCTCTAATGAGCCGACATTTTACCCTGCTTCCCTGTGCTAGACTTCGCGCTCATTTTTTGCCGGCCATTACTGTGCAAGACGATGCTGTTGCCCAGAGCGACGACACTGAAACAATTGACGCAACACCTGCGACTGAGGCGGCGCCTGCTCAGAAGGTGAAGTTTGATTCTCTGAACCTTGAGGCCAGCGTGCAGCAGGGTGTCGATGCGCTGGGCTTCGAATCCTGCTCCCCGATTCAAGGACAGATTTTGCCGCACACGCTGGCTGGCAACGACGCCATCGGCAAAGCACAGACCGGGACCGGTAAAACCGCTGCCTTTCTGATCACAATTTTCAATGATTTGCTAAGCCATCCGATCGAAGGCGAGCGCTACCTGGGCGAGCCACGTGCCGTGATTATTGCGCCCACCCGGGAACTGGTGATGCAGATCGCGGCCGATGCTGACGAATTAGGTCGCTTTACCGGTTTGAATACGGTGACGTTGATTGGCGGCGCTGATTACCAGAAGCAGTTGAACAAGGTGAACCGGTCGCCGGTCGACATTATCGTTGCGACCCCGGGCCGGTTGATTGATTTCATGGAGCGGCGTGATTTGGCGCTCGATCGAGTAGAGATTCTGGTGCTCGACGAAGCCGACCGTATGCTGGATATGGGTTTCATCCCTCAGGTCAAGCGCATCGTGCGGGCGACACCGCGTAAGGAAGACCGCCAGACCCTGCTGTTCTCAGCCACTTTTACTCAGGACATCATGAATCTGGCCAAACAGTGGACTTTTGAGCCGGTGACGGTGGAGATCGAACCCGAACGCGTCGCGACAGCATCGGTTGATCAACGCGTATATCTGGTTGCGAGTCGGGAGAGGTTCCCGGTGCTTCTGGATTTGCTGAGAGACCCAGCGGTAGAGAGCGTCATTATTTTCGCGAACCGACGAGATCAAGTTCGCAGGCTGTACGAGAAACTACGTAAAGAGGGCGTACATTGCGGCATGCTGTCTGGAGAAATTACGCAGGCCAAACGCACGAAAACGCTGGAGAATTTTAAGTCGGGCCGCTCCAAGGTCTTGGTCGCGACTGACGTGGCAGGACGCGGTATTCACGTAGAGGGTATTTCACACGTAGTGAACTACAACCTGCCCGAGGATCCCGAGGATTACGTTCACCGGATTGGTCGTACCGGGCGTGCCGGTGCGAAAGGCGTGTCGGTCAGCTTTGCCAGCGAGGACGATGCCTTCCTACTACCCGATATTGAGGCGCTTCTGGGCCATTCGTTGGCCTGTATGTCACCTCCGCCTGTTGGTGAAGGCCGTTAGCGACGGGGCCTGAGCTCCTCACACCACAACAGTGTGGCGCCAATGACGGCTGCCGGAATCACGATCAGATTGATGAGTGGTATCCCGGTGAAGAATGCCACGGTCCCTCCGAAACCGATTGTTGACAGCCTGCGTGCGGCACAGGCGTCTCTAACGTCACGGAACGCCAAGCGATGGTTGTCCATGGGGTAGTCAACAAACTGCAGGCTCATCATCCAGGCGCCCAGTAAAAACCAGGCCAAGGGCGCGAAGGCGTTGAAGAGCGGCACAATGGTGAGTATCAGCACCCCAACAGCCATCGGCACGTAGTACAGCACTTTGCGCAGTTCCCGAAACAGGGCCCGGGGCACCTCGAGCAACGCTGCAGCGATCCCATCCAGAGCGGGAACGGGTTCACCGGTGATGGCCTCCTCGACTTTTTCAGCGAGCAGTGCGTGAAAAG
Source organism: Luminiphilus sp. (assembly GCA_038151055.1). GTDB lineage: Bacteria > Pseudomonadota > Gammaproteobacteria > Pseudomonadales > Halieaceae > Luminiphilus. Next base: position 67,672 of record JAYOUT010000001.1, on the reverse strand, counting down.
GTGAGGTCAGCATCAGTACGATCAGCGTCGACACATAACCCGTCATCAGCCCGCCGATCAGCCACAACAGTGGGGTAATGATCCAGGAGAGGAACTGCAGCCACTCCGGCACGGTCAGCATTGCCGCCTCATAAAAATCAACGATGAGTCCATAAAGTAGCCAGCCCATTAAGCTGAACAAAACGATGTTGGCAATAAGAGGGATGAGCACAAAGCGGCGCAGGCCCGGTTGAAATGTCATCGTCAGTCCGCGCAAGAAGTAGCCTGCGCCTGTGAAGAGATTGCCGCTCATGCTATTCGCTGTCTTTGGACGGGATCACTATACTGTCCCAATCGTCTGCCAGAGCGCAATCACCGGTGAGTGACGAAGATCTTTTTGCTGAGGAGATGGCTGGCGTGACGCCGCTGGGTCGCGAGGCGCGCGTCCGCCTGGTCAAAGAGCGGTTATCCGAGGATCAGCAACGCGAGCGTCGTCAGGCCGCAGCGCGCGAAGAATCAGTAGTTAACCCCCTGATTGATGAGGGCGTTGCACCCCTCGATGCGTGGTATGTGCTCGAATTCAAACGGCCGGGCATTCAAAATGGCGTATATCGCAAGCTGCGGCTTGGGCACTACCAGGTCGATGCACGGCTCGATCTTCATCGCTTGCTCGTGAAGCAGGCTAAAGAAGAGGTTTTTTCCTTTATCGCAGAGGCTGAGCGGCTTGGTCTACGCACTGTTCTCATCGTGCATGGAAAAGGCCAGTCGAAGGCCCAAGGCGAGCAAACAGCGGTGCTGAAAGGTTACGTCAATCACTGGCTCAAGGAACTGGATGCGGTTCAGGCCTTCCACTCCGCGCAACCCCAGCACGGAGGGACTGGAGCGGTCTACGTGTTGCTTAGGAAAAACGCTGAGCAAAAGCGCGCTAATCGGCTCCAGTACCTGAAAGGCCGGGTTCAGGACTGATCGTCGAGCTTCTGTAGTAGCAGTGCATTGAGCATTTGCGGATTCGCCTGCCCCTGCGACGCTTTCATAATTTGACCCACAAAAAAACCGCTCAGCTTTTTGCGCTTGGCTTCGTCTGCGGCGCGATATTGAGCAACTTGATCGGGGTTGTTCGCGATCACCTCGTCCACCATGGCTTCCAGTGCGCCAGAGTCACTAACCTGCTTCAGGCCTCGCGCGGCGATAATGTCGTCGGCGTCACCTTCTCCGTCCCACATGGCGTCGAACACTTGCTTAGCGAGTTTGCTCGATAGCGTCCCGTCCTCAATCCGAGTGATCAGACCCGCCAGTCGCTCTGCCGTGATGGGGCTCTCGCTAATGCTGATTTCGTTGCGGTTTAGCGCGCCCGAAAGGTCACCCAGAATCCAGTTCGCGGCGGGCTTGGCAGCGTCGCAGGCGCTGACCACGGCTTCAAAGTAATCGGCCATGTCATGATGCGGAACCAGAAGCGCCGCATCGTAGTCATTTAGCCCATATGACTCGATGAAACGTTGCCGCTTTGCACCGGGCAATTCTGGCAGCGTGGCGCGGACCGCCTCAATGTAGGCTTCATCGATAACGATCGGCAGTAAATCGGGCTCGGGGAAGTAGCGGTAGTCATTGGCCACCTCTTTTGAGCGCATGGACCGGGTCACATTTTGTTCAGCGTCGTAGAGGCGGGTTTCTTGAGTAATGGTGCCGCCGCTTTCGAGAATATCGGCTTGTCGTTCGCACTCACTATAAATGGCGCGCTCGACAAAGCGGAAAGAGTTGACGTTTTTGATTTCGGTACGCGTGCCCAGCGTCTCCGAACCTTTCTCGCGCAGTGAAATGTTGATATCGCAGCGCATAGACCCTTCTGCCATGTTGCCATCGGAGATGCCCAGGTAAGTCACCAAAGAGTGCAGGGCCTTAAGGTACGCGACGGCTTGATCCGCTGACCGAAAATCCGGTTCAGTCACGATCTCGAGCAGCGGCGTCCCGGCGCGATTTAAATCAATGCCCGTTTCATGGGTAAAAATATCGTGGACCGATTTCCCCGCGTCTTCTTCGAGATGAGCACGGGTAATACGAATAGGGAACAGTGTTCCATCTTCCAAAGGTACTTCAAAAATTCCCTCGCAGACGATGGGCGCAAAAAACTGGCTGACCTGATATCCCTTTGGCAGGTCAGGATAGAAATAGTTCTTGCGGTCAAAAACGGATCTCTCGCCGATGCGGGCGCCGATACCCAAACCAAATTTGACCGCGTAGCGGACAGCTTCCTCGTTCAATACCGGCAGCATGCCCGGCATGCCCAGATCCACTGCATCTGCTTGCTCATTAGGGGAGGCGCCAAACTGGGTTGACGACCCCGAAAAAATTTTTGACTGAGTGGCGAGCTGCAGGTGCACCTCTAACCCCATCACAATCTCCCAACTCATGATGCGAGATCTCCGAGGCTGGGGTGGCTTTGATGCCAATCGGTATCCGTTTGCAGTCGGTGCGCGGCATTTAGAATCGTCTGCTCATCGAAAGGCTTACCGATCAGCTGTAAACCGACGGGCATTCCATTAATGAAACCGGCCGGTGTCGAGAGACCTGGCAGCCCGGCAAGATTGACCGCTAGCGTGTAGATGTCCTCCATGTACATTGCAATCGGATCCTGTTGCTTGGCGCCGAATGGGAATGCCACGTTGGGAGCGGATGGGCCGGCGATGACGTCGACCTGTTCAAAGGCGCGATGAAAATCCTCGGTAATCACCCGACGAACCTGCTGTGCTTTATTAAAGTAAGCATCGTAGAAGCCCGCCGAGAGGGCATAGGTTCCCACCAGAATCCGGCGCTGAACCTCTTCGCCGAAGCCTTCGCTGCGTGATCGGAGGTACAGATCTTCCAGATCTTGCGGGTCGTCACACCGATAACCAAAGCGCACACCGTCATAGCGAGCAAGATTCGCAGACGCTTCGGCAGGCGCGATGACATAGTAAGTGGCAATCGCGTAATGGCTGTGTGGCAAGTCGATCTCAACCAGCGTCGCGCCCGCTTTTTCCAGTTCAGAGAGCGCTTCCGAGACGCGAGTACGCACCTGGTCATCGAGATCGTCGTTGAAGAACTGTTTGGGTAGTCCGATGCGCAACCCCTGAATGTCGGTGCTTAGCGCGCCGTGAAAATCCGGGACCGGTTTGTCGGCTGACGTGGAATCTCCGTCGTCAGCACCTGCCATCGCGGTCAGGGCCAGTGCACAGTCCTCCGCGGTCCTCGCCATGGGGCCGGCCTGATCCAGCGATGAGGCGAAAGCGATGATTCCCAGTCGCGACACTCGACCATAAGTCGGTTTCAAGCCGGTGATACCACAGAGTGAGGCCGGCTGACGGATTGACCCGCCGGTATCGGTGCCTGTCGCAAGGGGCGCCATGCCCGCCGCCACGGCTGCGGCTGAGCCGCCCGAGCTGCCGCCCGGCACACAGTTAAGATCCCAAGGATTCTTCACCGTGCCAAAGAAGCTGGTCTCATTAGACGAGCCCATCGCGAACTCATCCATATTGCATTTACCCAGCGTCACCGCACCAGCTGCCTGCAGCTTGCTCACCACCGTTGCATCATAGGCGGGCGTGAATTCGGCCAACATACGCGACCCGCAGGTGGTGCGAATGCCATGGGTACAGAAAATGTCTTTATGCAGAAGCGGCACACCCGTCAGCGGTGCAATCTCCCCTTTGGCCAGCTGTTCGTCAGCCTCAGCTGCTTGCCTTAGAGCGTGGTCTTCACAAACGGTCACCACAGCGTTGAGCTGAGGGTTGCAGAGCTCGATCTGCTTCAAAAAGGCCCGAGTCAACTCGACGCTGGAAATCGCTCGATCGCTCAGTAGCTGACGAAGCTCACTGACCGATGCGGTAAGTAACTGGGTGTCGGCCATCAGTCGATCACTTTTGGCACGAGAAAATAGCCCTGTTCCTGTGACGGTGCTGATGCCATCAGTGCTTCTCGATTGTTCTCGCGCGTCACTTGGTCGGGCCTGAGGCGCTGCTCCATGTCATGCGGGTTGGACATGGGTACAACGTCGGCGGTGTCGATGGTATTCAATTCATCGACCAGATTGAGTACCCGTGAGAATCTCTCGGTCACCTCTGGCAGTTCAGATTCCGATATGGTCAGGCGGGCGAGCAGGGCCACCTTCTCGACATCTTGGGGTGTCACGGACATAAGGGCTATCCTCGTCGAAGGCCGCGAAAACTAACATACTTGCGGCTTGCCCAAAAACCCTTGCATTGCTACATTCATCGCGATATTGGCGTCTTAAGCGCTGGATTTGGGGGCATTTTTGGCGTCACACGCCTGTAGGCTGCGGCGATTCGCCCAGTCTCCAGACCCCCCTCCGAAGCCAACCTCGCCAGATAATGATTTCACAATCAGGGAACGATGATGCTCAAGCGCCTCCGAGGAATGTTTTCCACCGATCTGTCTATTGACCTAGGGACGGCCAATACACTGATCTATGTCAAGGAGCGGGGCATTATTCTCGACGAACCGTCAGTCGTCGCCATACGAATGCACAACGGTCAAAAATCTATCGAGGCGGTGGGGAAAGAAGCCAAGCGGATGTTGGGAAGAACCCCCGGCAACATTCAGGCTATCCGGCCGCTCAAAGATGGGGTCATCGCAGATTTTCAGGTGACCGAGAAAATGCTGCAGCACTTTATCGCTAAAGTGCATGAGTCTAAGTTCATCCGGCCGAGTCCCAGAGTACTCATTTGTGTCCCCTGTACTTCCACTCAGGTGGAGCGCAGAGCTATCCGGGAATCAGCCCTGAGCGCGGGCGCCCGGGAAGTCAAATTGATCGAAGAGCCGATGGCCGCCGCAATTGGCGCCGGGTTGCAGGTGGAAGAAGCCAGCGGCTGTATGGTCGTTGATATTGGTGGTGGCACGACCGAAATCGCGATCATCTCACTGAACGGGGTGGTGTACCGTGATTCGATTCGTATCGGTGGCGATCGATTCGACGAATCCATCGTCTCCTATGTCAGGCGTAAGTACGGAAGTTTGATTGGTGATTCAACGGCTGAGCGCATCAAGCAGGAGGTCGGCTGCGGCTACAAGTCGGACGAATTGAAAGAAATCGACGTGAGAGGCCGCCACCTTGCTGAAGGTGTGCCGCGCAGCTTTACCCTGACTAACGACGAAATACTGACCGCGCTCGAGGAACCGCTGGACGCCATGATGCGATCGGTCAAGTTGGCTTTGGAGCAATCCCCCCCTGAACTGGCCGCCGACATTGCGGAGTCGGGCATCGTTTTGACAGGCGGTGGGGCACTGCTGACCGACCTTGATAAGCGCATATCAAATGAGACAGGCCTGCCTGTCTATATTGCCGAGGACCCATTGACCTGCGTCGCAAGAGGTGGCGGTAAGGCGCTTGAGCTGATGGATCGCCACGTTTTGGATCTGCTCTCCACGGAGTAAGTTCCGCACGAACGGAGCAGCGTCATCAAACCGCTTTTCCTGAAACAGAATCCGATCAGCGCAAGGTTCCTTGTGCTCACGGCACTGTGTTTGGTGGTGCTATTTTTCTTCAGGGATCATCCGCGAGTGGCAGCCATGCAACGGGGTGCCACCGACACCGTCGCCTTCACCGCGGGGCTCGTGCTGGCGCCGCTGGATGCATGGGATCGCCTCGTCGCGGCATTTGAATCCAGAAACGCACTCCAGGATGAGGTGCTGCGTCTGGAGCAGGAGAACCGTGTGCTCAAAGGCCAGACGCAGCGTCTGGCCTCGCTGCTGTCGGAAAACGCGCGGTATAAAGCGCTGCTCAATTCGGCCCGGGACATCGAGGACGAATTAGTGGTGGCGCAAATTACTTCTCTTTCGCCCGACCCCGCTCGCCACGTGGTGATTTTGGATAAAGGCGCTGCCGACGGAGTGATGGAGGGACAGCCTGTCTTGGGCGCCGAGGGCTTGATCGGCCAGATTGTGCTGGTGGGCGAGTACAACAGTCGAGCGGTACTGATCACTGACAGCGCCCACGCACTGCCCGTGCAAGTCAATCGCTCGGGCCTGCGAGCGATTGCAGAAGGAAGCGGCGCTATCGATCGTTTGGTCATTCGTCATCTTGCTGCGACCACTGATATCAGGGTGGGCGATTTATTGGTGACCTCGGGCTTAGGGGGGCGCTTCCCACATGGCTACCCCGTGGCAAGAGTGACGAATGTGACCATCACTCCCGGCGACGCATTCGCGATGGTTAACGCCGCGCCTTCGTCCGCGCTGGACCGCGGTCGCCATGTGCTGGTTGTCGCCAGAGCCGCCCAACAATCCGAATCGACCAATCCATGAACAGGGCACACGCTTCATGGGTCATCTACCTCTCGCTGGTCGCTGCGCTCTTAGTGATGTTCATACCCGTGCCACTGGAGTGGCGCATACTCAGACCGGAGATCGCCGCGCTCACGCTTTTTTATTGGACGCTGGCTTTACCTCACCGTGTGGGGGTGGCAACCGCCTGTACGGTAGGTCTGTTGCAAGACCTGATTGAAGGCGCTCCGCTGGGGCTATCCTCTCCGGGTTTAATGTTGGCGACGCTGGTCCTTTTGTTCAGTTACCAAAGGGTCCGGCAATACGATGTGGCACAGCAAAGCTTCGTCATGCTGGTGTTACTGCTCCTGAGCTCGGGTGTCGAGCAATGGCTCAGGAACGGCATCGACATCCCGGTCATCCCACTAAGCGGCATGTTGGCTTTGCTGCTTTCCATGTTGTGTTGGATTCCGGTGAGGTCGATATTGCGCCACTCTCGTCGACACTACGAGGTGTATTGATGCGCGTCTTACTCGCGTCCTCAAGCCCTCGCCGAAGGGAGTTGCTTTCGATGCTGGTGTCGGAGTTCGACATTGCCTCGCCAGAGGTCGACGAGGCACATCATCAGGACGAGGAACCCCATGATTATGTCGCTCGTTTAGCGGCCGCCAAGGCCGTTCACTGCGCGGCTGCCGGCACACTGAGCTTGGGGGCTGATACCACCGTTTGCCTAGGGCGGGAGATTCTGGGTAAACCGGCCGATGCCGAGGATGCGCACCGTATGCTGAGTTTGCTCTCGGATACCACACACGCAGTGCATACAGCTGTTGCCCTGGCCTCGACTGAGACGGTGCAAACGGTTGTTGTCTCTACCACAGTGACGTTCACCCGGTTATCTGAAGAGGCCATCAACCGGTTTCTGATGACTGACGAACCTTGGGACAAGGCCGGAGGTTACGGTATTCAAGGTTATGCGGGGTCGTTTGTTGAACGAATTGAGGGTAGTTATTCGGCTGTTGTCGGCCTGCCGCTTTGCGAAACGCGGGCACTACTGGTGGCTTCGGGTGTGACGTTGCGACATGGTTAGAGCCATCCCGCGCAATATGGGCCGGATCGTATGGCCGGCGATGGTTTTAGCGCTGATCGGGCTCGCCATTTATGTGAGTGGCGGGCGCGTGTTACTCGGCGCCCTACCCAAGTTTCAGACCGACATCGAAGCGGCCGTTGCCCAGCGCTTTGATGCAGAGATCACCATTGGCGCCATCACCGGCGCCATGGACGGTTTTTCTCCACGGCTGGATCTGGTCGACTTGGCTTTGATGGATGCCGTCACGGGTGACCGGGTCGTTTTTCCCTCCGCCAGCGTCAGGATTGACCCCTGGGACACGCTGCTCAGTCGCGCCCTGCGTTTCAATGAGTTGATATTGACTGCGCCGCGCATTCGCTGGTCTCCCGACCCGGACGCCGGGGCGCCACGTCTGCCCGCCGGCTTGCGTGATCTGTTCAATAGTTTTGAGCGCTTGCACATTCGCGATGCCCAGATCGTGGCACAAGGCGGTGCGACCGGTTCCGTCGACAATCTGGATTCACTTCGAATCGATCTGGATCTGGTGCGGGATCGCAGTGTCAGAACGGTCAGGCTGGCGGTTGAAGCACCGGCGGGCGTCGTGCTCTCCGCAGAAGGTTCGGGAATCGGCAACCCCTTTGAATTCAGCCAGTTTATGGGTGAGGCGCACGGACACCTCAGTGGTCGGGGTGCTGCCTTGTTAGCGCGCTGGTTTGGTTTTGAAGCGGCTGCGGAGGGCGGAGCGGACTTTTGGCTGTCCGTGGCTCAGGGTCAACCCAGCGGTGTTATTCAGATCGATTTAGACAATCTGAAGGTGCAGGGTGCGCGAGATGTGAGGATCGACCTGCTGGGGCTGAACGCGTCCTTTGCGGGCTTGCCCGAGCAGGCCGAGATATGGATTGATCAGGCTTCGGTGGCGATTGGCTCCCAGTTACACGCTTTTCCCAGGGTGCAGGTGACGCGGCCCGAGCAGGGTTGGCGCATTCTCACGGGGCGATGGGAAGTGGCCCCTGCAGTGGATGCGCTCGTGCAGAGCGGCGTGTTGCCTGAAAAGGTGAGCGCCGTGCTCGCGGCGTTGAACCCTCGTGGTGTGATTGAGAGCCTGCTGCTTGATGTCGCGTCACTTGAAAATCCGTTGAGTGATTGGGCAGGGCAGGTAGAAGTCACTGACGCGTCGACGGCTGCTTTTCGCAATGTGCCTGCGTTAGAGGGCATAGACGCCTCCGTGTCCGGCGATGAGACCGGTGCCACTGCCTGGATCGCGACGACCGACTTCACCCTCGGGCTGCCCAATGTTTATGAGAACCCCATTAATGCTTCCGGAGTGGTGGGAAGGTTGGACGGCCGCTGGCAACGCGGTGCACTGTTTCTGGAGAAGGGGCTGTTACTTGCCGAGGCCACGGACCACGATGCGGTGATTCAGTTTGAAATTGATATTCCGCTCTCCAAGCCGCCTGCGATTCCCTTGGAGATGCGTTTGGCGGCGGCGGTACAAAATGCCCCTGCCGCCATCCGTCAGGCCTACGTGCCCTACCGAATGCCGCCAGCTGCCTATGATTGGTTAGCCGAAGCCCTGCCCTCGGGGTATTTAGACGACGCAATTTTTCTCTGGCACGGCGGGTTTCGCCCCTATGGTCACCCCAGCCAAACCATGCAACTCGCCGCTAATTTGTCCAACGTTAACTTACGTTATCAGCCAGATTGGCCTGATGCGTCTCTGGTCACCAGCCAGCTACGTCTCAATGACACCGAGATTGATGTCTGGTCCTCACGAGGGATGATTGCCGATGTGGCAATAGACGCCACCCGGGTCGGTATTCAGATTGCATCTGAGGGCATTCCTCTTGCGTTGCAAGCTCGGGCAGCGGCGACACCGGTAAAAGTCTTGAATACGCTGCGCCAACTCCCGGTCCTCGCGGTCGCAGCGCCAGTCATGGATGATTTGACCGTGGCGGGGGAGGCCGATGTGGTGTCTGATCTGAATCTGGCCTTCGATCTCCGCAGCATCGACCAAACGGTGGATGTTCGCGTCACGTCCAGGCTCGACAGCGTGCGTGTTGCCTCCGCGCTGCTCAACTTGGAAGCTGACGGGGTCACCGGTGCATTCAGTTATGGTACCGATTCAGGGTTTGTCAGCGACGAGCTACGAGGGACCGTGTTTGACCGACCGCTTCAGGTTGAGATGGGGGCGCACTTAACGAGTACGCCCGATCCATTGCTCGCGGCTCGCGTGCAGACGGAGGTCGCGGTGACCGACCTTTTATCATGGCAAGCGGTGACAATGCCGCTGCCTGCAGAGGGAACGACCCCGGTCGAGGTTGAAGTGACCGTCGCCGACAGCGTCACGGTTGATATGCAGTCAGATTTAACCGGCGTAGCAGTGGACCTGCCATCGCCCTGGGGTAAGGCTCAAGCGTCTCGAGCCCCCCTCAGAGTGACCTGGCGGGACCGAGACTGGGCGGCATGGGAAATTTTTTGGTTTGGTCGTCTGTCCGCGGTTGGCGATTTTCCTGCCATGGGCGACCTGGCAACGGCTATCGATGTGACACCGCGAACCCGGCCCCCTTCTTGGCCAGCCAGGGCCCCCGATCCCGGCTTGACCCTGAGTGGCTTTATACCCTCTCTGGATCCTGCGGAATGGCAGGACGTCGAATTTGGGCTCCCCTTCAGTGCCGATGGGGCTTCAGTGCCGCTGCAGGCTCAGGATTTGCGGGTGGGTCGGCTACTCTGGAGAGGGGAGGAGCTCGGCGGCCTCAGCCTCAACGTGCGTGCGCATCGATCTGATTGGTCCGCGCGGTTTGATTTACCCTGGCTGAGCGGCGAGTACACACAGAGCGCGGGCTTGCCCGTTTCAGAGTCTGACGCCGGAATGGAAGTCAAAACGGAGCGCGCCCTGACGCTGTCTTCTCTCGATCTGCAGGGCTTACCGACGTTGAGCGAAGAAATAACCGACGCCGCACCTCCTGAACCTCAGGGGTTAGTTGGCGGTTGGATGCGGCAGTTACCGATTTATGTTGAGGAGGTGAGGCGGGGTGATACCGATCTCGGCGCGTTGAGCCTCGTCGTCGATTACCGCGACGGGGAGGGTTGGCAGTTCCGTGACATTGCAGGCGATTTTCTGGGCATCAAGTGGCTACCGAGTACGCATATTGATTGGCGCATCGAGGGGGAGGAGGCCACGACCTTGTCGTTGTCGGCAGAGTTGAACGACATTGCGCAGTCACTCAGCCTTGTTGGGGTGGCGCCTATTGTTGCCACGCGCAGTGGCAGTATTGATGCTGAGTGGCAGTGGCCCGGGCGGCCCAATGATTTCCAATTGGTTGAGGTCACGGGCCATATGGATCTTGAAATGAGGACCGGGTCTTTCACGTCAGCAAATGCTGAAGCCTCTGGCGCACTCCGTTTGCTGAGCCTGATGAATCTGTCTGGGCTATTTCGGCGGGCCAACGTCACTCAATTGTTTGATGCGGGAGTGACCTTTGACCGCGCCCAGGGGCGATTCGATTTCAATGAGGGCATGCTGAACATACCCGGATTCTCAGTGGAGGGTTCGGGAGGTTATTTTAATTTCTCCAGCGACATTAATCTGCGGGACGAGACCGTCAACGGGGAGCTCGTTGTCACGCTACCGCTGGTCGAAAATATTCCTTGGGTCGCGGCGTTAGCAGGAGGGCTTCCCGTCGCTGCCGGCACCTATCTGGTGAGTAAAGTGTTTGAAGATCAGGTTAACCAGCTATCGAGCGGCGTCTATTCTGTGACGGGCAGTCTTAATGAACCGGAGGTCGTCTTCGAGCGTGTTTTCGACGCCCAATCGCGCGTCACCCAGGCAGAGGCTCAGAATTCGGCTTCAGCCGATTGATCTAAATCTGCCAGATAGCGAAACAGTTTCCTCAGGTGGCTTTTCTCATTTCCCCGCGCCACCTCAGTGGGGTGTTGCCGTATCCACTGACGGAGCCACGAGGCCTCTGCTTGGGGCCAGGTAGCAAGTGTATCGCCTACCGCATCGTCGCCTTCATCACGCAGTCTGTCCCGCGCCTTCTCGATACGATGAAATTCGGCAGCGCGCTGAACGTGCTGCTGATCTAGCGCCGACAGCCCTTCTCTGATCGATTCGACATCGACAGATCGCATGAGTTTGCCAATAAACTGTAGCTGTCTCTTGCGACCGCCTCTGGCAGTGATGCGACGAGCCAATTCGATCGCATCCCGCAATTGCTCATCTTCGATCGATATCTTTTCAAGGTCGGCTTGCGGCAGCGAAACGAGCCGCTCCCCCATCTCTTGCAGCGCCAGCATTGCTCGTTTGCGCTCACTCTTGCTCGGCCGCGCTACTTCCTCGTGAAGATCGTCAGGGTCGCTAACCATGGTTACTTGTCACAAAGACGATAAATTCAGACATGAAAAGCTCAGGCGTAAAACAAGGTTGCGAGACCTAAAAAGGCTAGGAATCCGATGACATCGGTGATGGTGGTTACCAGCACACCGCCTGCCAAAGCCGGGTCTACCTGTAGCCTCCGCAGCACAATGGGTAGGCCTGCACCCGCTACACCTGCGGTAATGAGATTGATGAGCATGGCGCAACCGATGATGATCCCCAGGACGGCATCGTCGAACCAAAGAGACGCAGTGACCGCGATGACCAGAGCCCAGAGTGCGCCGTTCAATAGGCCCACCAGCGATTCGCGCCCCACCAGCCAGAGTTGATTACGGTCATTGATCTGGCCCATTGCCATAGCGCGGATCAATATGGTCAAACTCTGCGTGCCCGCGATACCGCCCATCGACGCGACAATCGGCATCAGTACTGCCAGTGCGACCACTTTTTCGATCGTGCCCTGAAAGAGATTAATAACTGATGACGCCAGTAATGCCGTCGCCAAGTTCACGCCCAGCCACACTGCGCGTCTGGGCGCTGATTGCCAAGCGGTGGCGAAGGTATCCTCCTCGGCCAAGCGAGCGAGAGAGGTGAGAGAGTGGTCTGCCTCTTCCCGGATCACGTCGACCACATCATCGATGGTGATGCGGCCCAGTAGTTTGCCTTCGTCGTCAACTACTGGCGCCGAAATCCAGTCATTGCGTTCAAAGCGTCGTGCAACCTCGGTTGCAGATACCTCTGCATTGATCGCATCTTGGTCCGTAATCATCATTTCGCGAACCGATATGGCCGGGTCAGAGACCAAGACCGTACTCAGTGGCAGTAAGCCGACAAAGCGATCGTTGCGGTTCACGACAATCAGGTTGTCGGTGTTGGGGGGTATTTCTGAGTGTCGACGCAAGTAGCGCAATACAACATCTAACGTCAGATCTGCGCGGATAGTGATGACATCGGTGCTCATCAGGCCGCCCGCCACATCGTCGGGGAAGCTCAGTACTTTTTGTAAGCGCTGCCGGGACTGCTCATCCAGAATGGCGAGCACCTGCCCGGTGACCTCGTCCGGGAGCTCGTGGAGAATGTCCGCGACGTCATCCTCATCGAGTTGCTCAACGATTTCCGCCAGCGCTTCTGGCTCTCTGTCCAGTAGCGTGGCGTTGCGGAGGTCGTCTGGGAGTTCGTTGACCACCAGCACTTCTTGATCGGGCTCCAGTAGCCCTAGCAGCAAGTCACGATAATCCGGGGGTGATGAGCTGATCAGATAGGCCACATCGCCCGGAGACATCTCTGCCAGCATGCCGGCCACGTCGGCCAGAGTCCCTGAGCGTAACGCCAGCTCAAGACGCTCTGTCTTGGTGGGGAGATGACCAGGTGAGTTCACGGCAGGGCCTCCTTTAGAGCGGCCATTATCCGTCACCGGTCGTGAAGGTCTAGCTACCAAGTGTCCTTTGTGACTTATTCCAGCTCACCAAACCCGCTGGCAAAAAGCGCCGCTAATGCCTCGGTAGCTGCCGTCTCGTCAGGGCCGGTCGCTGTCAGCGTCAGCTCTGCACCGCAGGGTGCAGCAAGCATCAAAACCGACATGATGCTTTTGGCATCAATGTCCTGAGTACCATGTGCCAGTCGGATATCGCTGGTAAATCTGGCCGCACAGTCGACCAGCTTCGCCGCGGGTCTGGCATGAAGTCCGAGGGGGTTCACCACGGTGAGGATGGAGGTGCTCATGAGGCCGCCGCCTCAGGGAGATCACGGTGACGAATTTTTGCAGCGGGAAACTGAGACACCATGTCGGTGTAAAGTTTTTCTGCGAGGTACACCGATCGGTGTTGCCCCCCTGTGCAGCCGATGGCTACCGTGACATAGCTACGATCTGACTGATCGAACTCGCGCAGGGCATCTGTAATAAAGGCGCTGAGCTTGGTGTAGAACGCGACGCAGCGCTCGTCGCCATCCAAAAAGTGTTTTACGGGTTCATCCATGCCCGTCAGACCGCGGAGATCTTCGCGCCAGTAAGGATTGGGCAGGGCACGCGCATCAAACACAAAATCCGCATCGGTGGGTACACCGCGTTTGAAGGCAAATGACTCCAACAAGATCGATAAGCCATCGCGCTGCTCCACAATTCTACTGGTAATCATGTCTCGTAAGCCGCGAGGCGTCAGATCCGTCGTATCAACCAATAGGTCTGCCTGGGCGGCAATAAATTCCAAGTGCTTGCGCTCTTTAGCAATGGCCTCAGGCAAAGAGTTATTCGGCCCCGCGAGCGGGTGTCGGCGACGTGTTTCGCTGAATCGTTTCAGGAGAACATGTGGCTGCGCATCGATGAAAACGATGAGTCGATCGGGCAAGGCCAACAGGTGCTGAAGCGCTGCAGTTTCATGCTCATGTTCTACGCCAATAGTGCGGGCATCTATGCCTACCGCAATACCATGAAATCGCTGGTATTCGGGGTGCTTCAGTATTTCCTCGGAAAACTCGGGCAATAACCGGGGTGGCAGATTATCGACACAGTAATAACCCTCGTCCTCCAACAAGCGCAGTGCGCTACTTTTGCCTGCGCCAGAGCTGCCGCTAATGATGATGAGCTTTGGCGTCATGGATGAGTGCCGCAGAGTAGCGTCTGTTTTGCTTGTTCAGCTGTTTTAGCGTCACGCAACGCCGAGCGGATGTCGCTGCTTGAAAATGCTGTTGCTAGCCCGGCCAGAAGATTGAGGTGCTCCTGCGTGGCCTCTGCCGGCACCAACAACACGAAAACAATATCGACGGCTTTGCCGTCTGCGGCGGCAAAGTCGATAGGCTCCTCGAGGGTGATCAAGCAGCCTGCGGCGTCGTCACAGTGGTCATCGCGGCTGTGAGGGATCGCCACACCTTCGCCAATAGCTGTGCTGCCAAGCTTTTCCCGGGCCAGTAGCGCGCGATAGATGGACTCGGCGTCCAGATCCAATTCTGCTGACATGGCTTCTGCTGCGCGTTCAAACAGTCTTTTTTTACTCTGAAGAGCCTGGCCGCACAGTGCCAGTACGCGCTCGTGCTTCAGTTGGCTGAGATCAGACATCGATCAATGGCCTCGGTGTTTTTCCTTATGTTTGATGACCTGCCGATCCAGCTTGTCAGCCAGCGCATCGATGGCGGCATACATGTCATCCGATTCTGATGACGCAAACAAGTCAGCCCCGGCCACATGCAAGTTGGCCTCTGCTTTATGAAGATGTTTTTCGACGATGAGCGTGACTTCAATGCGCGTAATGTGGTCGCCATGGCGCTCGATGGGTTCCAGTTTTCCTTCGACATGCTGGCGTATGGCGGGTGTGACATCCATATGGTGGCCGCTGATGGTTAGATTCATTTGATACTCCTATCAATCAACCGTTAGTTTAGACGTTTGCGTTCATTAGACGGCGGGATCGCAAGTTGCTCCCGGTACTTTGCGATGGTTCTGCGAGCCACCGTCATGCCTTGATCCTTGAGTTGGGCGCACAGCTTGGCGTCACTCAGAGGTTTGCGGACGTCCTCATCTGAGATCAGCTTACGGATGGCCGCTTTAATCGCAGTGGATGCGATATCGTCACCCTGGTCTCCAGACACTCGGCTCGAAAAGAAATATTTCAATTCGAACGTCCCTCTTGGGGTGTGCATATATTTTCGGGTGGTTGCTCGCGACACGGTGGACTCGTGCAGGTCGACTTCGCTTGCGATGTCAGCCAGCACCAGCGGCTTCATACCGATTTCGCCTACTTCAAGAAACGATTGCTGGTGCTCGACAATTTTGCTCGCTACTTTGAGCAGTGTCTCATTACGGCTTTGCAAACTCTTCATAAACCAGCGTGCTTCCTGAAGCTGCTCCTTCACGTAGCCACGATCCGTCGCAGAGCCATTATTGAGCATGCTCACGTAGTGATCATTGACTCTCAGCTTTGGCGCAACGTCGGGATTGAGTTCTACCTGCCACCGGTCGTCCAACTGCCGCACGAAAACATCAGGTGTCACGTATTCAGTTCGATCGCTGCCAACCGAGGCGCCAGGCGTAGGGTCGAGGGTTCGAATCAGCTGGATAGCGCACTCCAATTCCTCGACCGAGGTGCGTAATTTGCGGGCGAGTTGCCTGGGCGGCGCGGTAGGAAGCTGCTGCAGATAGCGACTGACAAGCGCTCCGGCAATGTCGCGGTAAGGTGTATCGGTGGGCAGTTGCCTGAGCTGTATCAGCAGGCACTCTCTGAGGTCGGTCGCGAACACCCCCGAAGGTTCGAAATGTTGGAGTCGGTGCAGTACTGCGATGACCTCGTCGAGATCAATTTCCTCTAGCGCCAGATCCTGATGGATCTCTTCAGGTGTTTGACCGAGTCGGCCGTCTTCATCCACCGCGTCAATCAAAGCGAGCGCGATCAGTCGGTCGTTATCAGAAAATCGTGTCAGATTGAGTTGCCACAGCAGATGCTCGCGAAGAGATTCCTCCTCTGAGTCCTGCTCTGAAAAATCATAGTCAGCCGCACTGCTCTGCGTGGGTGGCGCCGACGAGGGGAGCGCATCCTCCCACACCGTATCGACGGCCAAGCCCTCAGACTCGTCTTCTATCGCGGCGGTCTCGGCAAAATCCAGCCCTTCTTGTTCTGTTTCCTCGCTCTCTCGCTCGAGCAAGGCGTTGGATTCAAGGGTTTCTTCAATGATTTGTTGCAGGTCGATGGTGCTGAGCTGCAGCAGTTTGATTGCTTGTTGCAACTGCGGTGTGAGGGCGAGTTGTTGCCCTAACTTGAGCTGAAGCGCCTGTTTCATACTGCTGACTGTGGCTCCACGAAAATACAGTGTATCGCCGGGGCCAGCGGATGCCAATGAATTGGCAAGGAATTTGCATTGCTGGAAGCCTCGTCGACCGTGGGCGGATCAGCAACCCCCTTAACCGTGGAGTCAGTGTCTGCGTCATACCGTGCGATATCTGCAGCGAGACGTTACAGCGAGAAGTGTTCACCCAAATAGGTTTCACGGACCCTGTCGTTGGCCAGCACCTCGTCCGGGCTGCCTGAGGCAATCACGTGGCCTTCACCGACGATGTAGGCGCGCTCGCAAATATCCAGCGTTTCTCGCACATTATGGTCGGTAATCAATACACCGATGCCGCGGTCTTTGAGGTGGGTAATGATATTTTTAATGTCTGATATTGAGATCGGATCGACGCCAGCGAAAGGCTCATCCAGCAGAATCACCGTGGGTTCGGTCGCCAGAGCTCTGGCGATTTCTACGCGTCGGCGTTCACCGCCAGACAGCGCTTGCCCCAGAGACTCCGCGAGATGCCCCACATTGAATTCTTCCAGCAAGGCCTCGGCAGTGTCATGTCGCTCGGCCCGGCTGAGCTCGGACCTCGTCTCCAAAATAGCCAGCAGGTTATCTCTTACGGACAGTTGCCTGAATACCGAGGCTTCCTGGGGTAAATAACCGATCCCGGCGCGCGCGCGGCGATGCATCGGCAGGGTCATCAAGGACTGCTCATCGAGTCTGATATCTCCCGCATCCGCGTCCACTAAGCCGACAATCATGTAGAAGCAGGTGGTTTTGCCGGCACCATTTGGCCCTAAAAGACCCACAATCTCTCCTGCGCTCACTGATAGCGAGACATCCTTTACCACCGGGCGGCCGGCATAGGCCTTGGCGAGGTTATGGGCGCTGAGGGTGCTAGGCATCAGAAGAGGGGTCGCGCAGATTCTCAGGCGGGATCACGACCTCGACTCGTCCCTGTCCGGGACCGTCAGCGCCACCCGCCGCTTTCACTGTTCGTTGACTGACCAGGTAATCGATTTGATTACCCGACAGGGTTGACCCATTTTGAGCGATGCGAGCGTCTTCGAGCAGGCGCACGAGGTCCTCAGAGCGAACGTATTCAATGCGCAGCGCTGAAGCATCAACCGGCGGTTGATCTGGCGTTGGTTGCTGCACCAGCGTGGCGGGGTTTCCCGTGGCGATGATGCGATCCGCATCCTCAGTGCTGTGGAGAATAGTCAGCTCATCAGCTGTGATCTTCAGAGATCCCTGGGTGAGCACAACGTTGCCCTCGTAGCGGGTCTCCCCGGCAATCTCATCGCGGATCGCCACATCGGCAACAATCTGGATGGGTTGCTCCCGATCAGAGTCCAGCGCATGTGTGTAGGCCGGCAACAACATCAGCGCACTGACAACACCACACAGGCAACAATAGAGAGATTTATTCATATTGCGTTACGACGTCGCCTTTGAGTGTCGCAGTGTTGGTTTGCAGATCTAACTCAAACGATGAGCCGGAAGTGCGACTGCCACGTCCTGTCAGCAAGACGTCCTGCTCCCCAGTGGCACGTTTTTGATCCATAAAGAGCCGCATTGCTTCGGTGGTCATGGTCGCCTGTCGTTCGGTCTCGATGACTGTGACCCCGTTTTGCAACACAAGTTCATTAATGTCTTCAAAGAAGGTGCCGGCGGAGGCAGTGATGTCCCAGGCCGTGTCATTGTCACCTTTTGCACGGTAGCGGATTTCACTGAGGGAAACCTCGTCACTGTCAGACCAACGCGTCGCGGAGCCAATCTCAAGCACGTCAGATCTGTCGCCCTCCGTGGAAAAAAATGTGCGCGTGCCAGCCTCTAGATAACTGGAAATCACTACGTCGTCGGTTTCCTCTACGGGTGAGAAGGTGTCCATGCGGGGTGCAGATTGCCAGAGAGCGATACCAGCACTCGCGGTCAGAATAGCGATAATCAGGAGCTTCATCGGAAACGATCGTACAGATCAGGTATGTGACCTTGCGCCTGCAAAATAAAGTCGCACAGCGCTCGCACCGCACCGTGTCCCCCCGGCGCTGGCGCCACCCAGTCTGCACAGGCTATGACCGCATCAGCCGCGTTGGCGGGGCACGTCGCAAGCCCGGCGAGTTGAAGCGCGCCCAAGTCGGGTAAATCATCGCCCATGTAGGCAGACGCCGAGGCTGGCAACTGCAATGACTTCAGCAACTCATCAAGCGCCTGACCTTTGTCTTCCCGGCTCTGGATCAGAGCGGTGATGCCGAGTTCCTGAGCTCTTCGTTCCACGGCAGGCGAAGCGCGTCCCGTGATAATGGCCACTTCAATATTGCATTGCTGTAGCAACTTAATGCCGAGACCATCTTTAATATTGAAGGCCTTGATCTCTGGGTCGTCGGGGCCACCGTAAAGCAGCGTGCCATCTGTCATCACGCCATCTACATCCAGCACGACCAATTCGATCGATTCTGCCTTCTGTGCCGCCCGACCCGTCATGAAATACCTGCCCTGAGCAAAGCCAATAAGGTCACGACTCCGACGATCTGCGATGCATTGTCGACCACGACCAGCGAGCTGATTTGGTGACGCTCCATGAGGCTCAGCGCTTCGGCGGCCAGCAGATCTTGGGTGACCGTTCTGGCGCCTTCTGTCATGACCGCGGCCAAGGGTGTTGTCTGCAGGTCGCTGTTTTCTTCGACAGCTCGTCTCAGATCACCGTCAGTAAAAACGCCTAATAACGCACCCTCTGCTGAGGCGACAGTGGTCATGCCCAGACCTTTATGGGTCATCTCATAGAGTGCATCGGCCAGCGTTGCAGCGTGTGCGACGCGAGGTACGTCGTCTCCCTGCACCATGACATCGGTGACCCGCAGCAACAGGCGTTTACCCAATGAGCCACCCGGGTGCGAAAAAGCGAACTCCTCGGCGGTGAAGCCTTTGGCCTCCAGTACTGCGATGGCCAGCGCGTCCCCCATAACGAGCGCGGCCGTTGTGCTCGAGGTGGGTGCCAGATTGAGCGGGCAGGCCTCAGACTCAACAGAGGCTAACAGGTGCGCATCCGATGCCCGCCCTAGCTCCGAGTCCGCGTTGCCTGTGATGCTGATAAGCGGAATGTTCAGACGCTTGATCAGGGGTAGCAGGGTCAGAATTTCTTGCGTGTTGCCGCTGTTGGAGAGGGCGATCACACAGTCCTGCCGGGTAATCATGCCCATATCCCCGTGTGAGGCCTCGCCTGGATGAACAAAAAAGGCGGGAGTGCCAGTGCTGGCTAACGTCGCGGCAATTTTGCCGGCGATATGCCCGCTCTTGCCCATGCCAGTCACGACCACCCGTCCGTCAGTCGCCACGATATGCCGACAGGCCTCGGCAAATCCGGTGCCCAGTGCACCCTCCAGCGAATCAATCGCACTGCGCTCGAGGGAGATTGTCCGTCGCGCAGAGTCGATGAAGAACTGATCGGGTTGGTTGTCCATGGCTTACCGTAACAGGGGCTTATTCAGGGTTGGTAAAAAAGCCACCCATAGTAGGCGACGTAGAGTGTGAGCAGGGTTCCACCCGTCCCCTTACCGAGTGTGCCCGCACCGAGCGACCCATTCCAACGCCACAACGCGGCCATAGCAAGGATCAGGGTTGTGAGAAATACCGCGACCATGTCTCGACTCACCACGGCGGTTTCAAGCGGCAGGGTCCCCCAGAGACCGGGGATTGCCAGCACCAGCAGGATGTTGAACATGTTCGAGCCGACAATGGCGCCGATCGCCATGTCGGCATGACCTTTGACCGCGCTCATGATCGCCGCTGCCAATTCGGGCAGGCTGGTACCCACTGCGACGATCGTTAAGCCAATCACCAGTTCAGACACGCCGAGCGCCTGAGCGATGTGTGACGCCGCCCATACCAGTACTCGTGAGGAGCCGATCAGCAAGATCAGGCCGCCCAGAAACGACAGCCACGCTGCCGTATTGGACATTTCGGGAATTTCACGAGATTCGCTGTTGATATCGGGCGTCTTGGCGTGCTGCGCAATGCGGATGAAAAAAAGTCCCAGGGTCACGAGTAAAACAAGGCTGTCGCCGGGGTCCAATTGATGGTCTGACAGGAGCCCCCAGGTGAGTAGCACCACGGCCATCAGCAGCGGCAAGTCGATTAAAGTCGTGCTCCGGCCCAGCGTAATAGGGCTCACCAACAGGGTGACACCGAGCACCAGCCCGACATTGGCAATATTGGATCCCAGAGCGTTACCCACAGCGAGCTCTCCGGATCCTGCCAGAGCAGACATAACTGAAATGAGGATTTCCGGGGCCGAGGTGCCCACCGACACGATGGTCAAGCCAATCACCATGGGCGTCAGGCCCGCTCGCTTGGCGATCGCCGAGGCGCCGTCTACGAAACGATCAGCACTCCATACCAAGGCGACCAGTCCAGCCGCTATCACTGCCGAGTACCACAACACTATCTTGTTTCCTTATTCACGCCGCCGGGCGAGAGGCTTTCGCGCTGATCGGGTATTATGTGCCGCGACAAACCTGCTCAGAGAGATTTGTGGAATTTCTCGCGCGACGCACAGTCTAACCCAGTCAAATCCTTGATTGGCATGTATTGGTTGGTCATGAAGTCACCAACGCGCCACGCCCTGGCAGGGAGCCTTATAACGGAGATGTACCGATTGTGATGGGAATCCATGCCGACCACCGACAGTTTTTGGGCCTGACGGCCACTCTGCTGATCGCCTGTCTGTGGGCGATACCCTCGTGGGTAATGGCTGATGAATCGGGTCCGAAAAGCGCGGGCCCTGCCGAGGTCATCCGCGATGTGACCGAGAACATTATGTCAGTGGTGGCCGACGCCAATGATTACTTTGACGAAGATCCGGATCGCTATTACCAAGAGATTGACGCGGCGCTGGCTGACCTGGTTGATTGGCGCGGGTTTGCGACCGCTGTGATGGGTGATTACTACAGCCGC
Organism: Luminiphilus sp.; assembly: GCA_038151055.1. GTDB lineage: Bacteria > Pseudomonadota > Gammaproteobacteria > Pseudomonadales > Halieaceae > Luminiphilus. The sequence continues at coordinate 46,280 of JAYOUT010000001.1, read as the reverse complement.
GGCCGTAGCATGGACGCGGCCGGTCGGTCGCAATTAAAGCGCCAGCGAGACGCCTTTGCGACGACGCTCAGAGAGGGTTTGATCCGCAGCTACGCCAAGGGGTTGCTCGCGTTCGGCGGGGCAAAAATGGAGGTGCAAGGTGCAGAGGCGTCGCCCCAGAGCGCGCGCATCGCCTCCGTGACACAGCTCGTTTACGGAGAGGCCGACAGGGTCTACACCATCCGCTACCAGATGGGTCAATACAAAGACGGCTCTTGGCGCCTCCGCAACTTAATTATCGAGACCATTAACCTCGGTGAAATCTACCGCAATCAATTCAGTGCTCTGGCCCAAGAGGCTGACGATGATCTCGATGTGGTGATCAGTCAGTGGAATGCAACGATTGCCGAACAAGCAGAGGAACTGGCCCGTGACTGAGCAGGAAATCACTGAGCGGCTCGCAGGGGCTTTCCCTGACGGCGATATTACGGTGGCACTCAACGGCGGGCATGTCGACATTGTTGTGACCAGCGCCGCATTTGAGGGGCTGAGACCGGTGGCGCGCCAGCAGGCAGTGTATGCGCCGCTATCTGATTTGATCGCTGACGGTACTCTGCACGCAGTCAACATCACTGCGCGAACGCCTTGAGCGCTTGGCGGAACGAGGTCGGCTTTGGACAGTCTGATTATCCGGGGGGGTAACCGCTTACACGGTACGCTCACCGCCTCAGGATCCAAGAACGCGGCCTTACCCATCATGGCCGCGACACTGCTGACCCCTGAATCCTGCACACTGCACCGGGTTCCGGTGCTCCGTGATACCGATACGATGGCCACCTTGTTATCAAGCCTAGGAGCAGAGATTTCTCGGCATGACGATGGGGCTCTGGTGTTGCAAAGCAGTGCATTGCGCCAGTTGAAGGCGCCCTACGAACTGGTCAAAACAATGCGCGCGTCGATTTTGGTGCTTGGGCCGTTGCTGGCGCGTTACGGCCGAGCGGAGGTGTCGTTTCCTGGCGGCTGTGCCATCGGTAGCCGGCCGGTTGATCTGCATATTCGTGCGCTCGAAGCGATGGGTGCAGTCGTTGAGGTGGCAGAGGGCTACATCATTGCGGACGCGCCAAACGGACTGCGCGGCACAGAATTCACTTTCGACGGTGTGACCGTCGGCGGCACCGAGAATGCCCTGATGGCGGCGGTTCTAGCAACGGGAACGACCGTATTGCGGAACGCCGCGCAGGAACCTGAAATCACCGATCTGGTGGGTTTTTTGCAACAAATGGGCGCCACGATTGACGGGGTCGGGACGGATACCCTGACAATTGACGGCGTCGCGTCATTGAGTGGTGCGTCCTATCACGTCATGCCGGATCGTATCGAAGTCGGTACCTATCTGGTGGCGGCCGCAGCGACGGGCGGTCGAGTGAGAATTGAGGGAGTCGCGCCTGCCGTGCTCGGCGTGGTGAGGGACGCACTGCAGCAAACGGGGGCGGTGCTGTCAGAGGGAGTCGATTGGATCTGCCTCGACATGGAGGGTCGACGCCCCCAAGCAATCGATATCGTGACCGCGCCTTTCCCAGGGTTCCCGACCGATATGCAGGCTCAGTTCACCGCCCTCAATACGGTCGCTGAAGGGCAGTCCACTGTGACTGAGACGGTTTTTGAAAATCGACTGATGCAGGCTCATGAAATGAAGCGCATGGGTGCCGAGATTGATATTGACGGCGATACCGCCCGCATCACCGGCCGACCCGCCCTCCAGGGCGCACCCGTGATGGCGTCGGATTTGAGGGCATCGGCGAGTCTGGTGATTGCTGGACTCGTGGCTTCGGGTGAGACGCGTATCGACAGGATTTATCATATTGATCGCGGATACGAAAATATTGAGGGCAATTTGCAATGCCTCGGCGCTGATATCCGTCGTATATCGGCCTAAAGGCAGAGAGCATAGCCATGAACATTGACCACGACATCACCATCGCGCTGACAAAGGGCCGGATTCTTAAAGAGACGTTGCCCTTATTGGCTGCGGCAGGGATCGAGCCCGCAGAGGACCTTGAGGCCAGTCGAAAGCTGATCGTCCCGACAAGCCTGTCGCGGGTGAGCCTGGTCATTCTTAGAGGATCGGATGTGCCCACCTATGTGCGCCACGGTGCCGCCGATTTGGGCATCGCCGGCAAGGACATGCTATTGGAGTCCGGCAGTGCAGGGATTTATGAGCCACTCGATCTGGGCATCGCCCGGTGCCGGTTGATGACTGCCGGACCTGCTTCGACCGCGTCAGGCGACAATGCCAGTCGGCGCGTCAGAGTGGCTACCAAATTCGTTAACGTTGCCCGGGCTCATTACGCCAGAAAGGGGATGCACGCTGACCTCATCAAGCTGTATGGCTCGATGGAGCTGGCTCCGTTGATGGGGTTGGCGGATGAGATCGTCGATATTGTCGACACGGGCAAGACGCTGTCCGAGAACGGTATGGCGCCGCGGGAGCTTATCGCCGAGGTGTCCTCTCGGCTGATCGTTAACAAGGCTTCTATGCGCACGCGTCACAGTTCTGTGCAGGCCGTTATTGAGGCGTTGTCCAGCGCCGTGAATAGCAGAGAATCCTGATGTCAGACGCTCCTATAACGCGGCTTCAATATCCTTCACCGGACTTTGACAGTCGGTTTGCGCAGCTGTTGGTTAGCCCAGCGGACGCTGATCCGGCGCTGACCCAAACCGTCACAGGCATTGTGTCCCGGATTGCAGAGCGGGGCGACGAAGCGTTGTTACAACTGACTAACGAGCTGGATCATCGATCTGTTGAGGATGTGAGGTCACTCTGCGTCGATCCCTCGGCGCTTGCAGAGGCGGTGGAGTCAATCGACCCCGCGGTCAGAGAGGCCTTGGAAAAAGCCATCCAGCGAATCCGTGATTTTCACGCGCACCAGTTGGCGAGCAGCTGGCAGTTTACGGATGACACAGGATCTGTTCTGGGTCAGCGAATCTTGCCTCTCGACCGGGTGGGCGTTTATGTACCGGGGGGGCGCGCCAGTTATCCGTCCTCGGTGCTGATGAATGTGATCCCGGCGAAGGTCGCAGGGGTGCCGGATGTTGTGATGGTCGTTCCAGCGCCCGAGGGCGAATTGAATGCGGTGGTACTGGCAGCAGCAGGCCTGGCAGGCGTCGACAGGGTATTCACAATTGGTGGCGCTCAAGCAGTGGCTGCCCTGGCGCACGGTACAGAAACGATTCCCAGAGTAGACAAGATTGTCGGGCCGGGAAATCGGTATGTGGCAGAGGCGAAGCGTCAGGTGTTTGGCCGTGTCGGTATCGATATGGTGGCAGGCCCCTCGGAAATTTTAATCATTGCCGACGGTTCCGTGGATCCCGAGTGGGTCACCATGGATTTGTTTGCTCAAGCCGAGCACGACGAATTTGCTCAGGCGGTGCTTATCGCCACTGACGCCGATTATCTGGATGCCGTCGCTGCCTGTATTGATGAAAAACTGCCCTCTATGGCGCGCCGCGACATTGTCAGCGCCTCGCTGAGAAATCGAGGCGCCCTCATTCAGGTTCCCGACCTTGAAGCCGCAGTCGATTTGAGCAACCAGCTTGCGCCTGAGCATCTTGAGCTGGCGGTCGACAATCCTGAGGCTTTGCTCGAGGGTATTCGTGCGGCCGGCGCTGTGTTCATGGGCCCCATGTCCTCAGAGTCTCTGGGTGACTACTGCGCGGGACCCAACCACGTATTGCCGACTGCGGGTTCAGCGCGCTTTGCCTCACCCTTGGGTGTTTACGACTTTCAGCGTCGAAGTAGCGTGATACAGATCTCTGAGGAGGGTGCGCAGCGATTGGGCGCCGTGGCCTCAACTTTGGCTGAGGCTGAATCACTCGAAGCCCATGGTCTCAGTGCCATGATGCGCGTTGGAAAAAAAGGGTGATTTAACCCGAGTTAGCGCGGGTCCCGACCACGGCCTCCAGCTCGACCGGCAACCCGTCACGGTCAAGGTTGACCCGCAGTAGGTGCCCCGGACGAAGTCGCGCAATTTGTATCATCGCGGCGCGGCCATCCACCACGGCTTCACCATCCATCGCAACAATGATGTCGTTCAGTCTGATACCAGCACGCTCCGCGGGCCCGCCCGGCGCGAGATCTGTCACGATCAGCTGCTGCGCAGGCGTGCCGGATTGTCCTTCACTAAGCAGCACCTCTACGCTCACTCCCAGCCAGCCGCGAATAACGCGGCCATAACTGACAATGTCGCTCAATACAGATGCTGCCAAATCACTGGGTGTGGCCAGATTGATGCCAATGCCCGGGGTCTCTTCGCCGCGCTCTGCGCCGGCCGTATAAATGAGGGTGTTAATTCCGACCAACTTTCCCTGACTGTCGATTAACGCGCCGCCCGAGCTCCCCAGATGGACAGTCGCGTCTGTCTGAATGTACCCCTCGTAGGTCGACAGTTGCAGGCCAAAACGGCCGACCCCCGAGACAATGCCCTGAGACACTGAATGGCCAAAACCATAGGGATTGCCAATGGCCAGCACGACATCGCCCACCGCGATATTGTCAGTGTCGGCGAGTTCTATGGGGGTCAGGTCTGGCAGGTCGATGTGAAGGATGGCCAGATCTGTTTCGGGGTCAGTGCCCACTACCGACGCGCTGGCTGAGCGACCGTCGGCGAGCAACACCTGAATAGCGTCTGCGCCCTCGATCACGTGGTTGTTGGTGACAATGTGCCCGTCGGACCGAAGGATGACACCCGAGCCCAGGGAACGCTCGATGCGCTGTCCCCGGCCCCGATTAGATCGAAATCGACGCTGCATTGGGGAGTTCAGGCGCGGGTCGGTGCGCGTTTCCACCAGCTTGGCGGTGTAAATGTTGACGACAGAGGGGGTGGCGAGCGCAACCGCCTCTCGGAAGCTGCCGGTTGACGGCGCATTGCCGCTTCCCGCCTCGGGGAGTACCCACCTGTCCAGAATCAATGCGGCGCCCAAGACGCCGACTAAAGCTGGCCAGATAAAAGCAATCAGGTCTTGTTTCACATTCGTCTCCCCGAACAAGCATTGTAAATCATGGTGCGCTGGTTATTCTCTCTACACTCGAAAACATTTTGGATCGCTTATGGCGTGCACGCGGCAGCAACTGTGCGACTTTTTGGATGAATTACTGCAGCCAGAGCGGTTCCGGGATTACTGCCCCAACGGGTTACAGGTCGAGGGAGCGGAGGAAATCGATTACCTCGTGACGGGTGTGACAGCCAGTCAGGCGCTTTTAGATGAGGCACGGACTCGCGGCGCCGAAGCGATTCTGGTGCATCACGGCTACTTCTGGCGCTCTGAAGATGCGCGCATTACGGGCATGAAAGCACAGAGGGTGCGCACACTGATGAGCGCCAATATCAATATGCTCGCTTACCACCTGCCCCTCGATTGCCATCCGCAATACGGAAACAATGTCATGTTAGGACAGCTCATGGGGGTCACGACGTCGGCACCGATTGACCCTGACGACCCGGGCACGCCCGTATTTCAGGGGTCTCTGGAGGCGCCCATGCCGGTCAGCGCGCTGGCAGAGCGGCTGGGCGCTGCGCTGGATCGTCAGCCCCTTGTGGTGGGTGACGGGTCAGTGCAGTCGGTGGCGTGGTGCACGGGTGCCGGTCAGGGCTACATCGATCAAGCAGCCGACGCGGGAGCCGACGTCTATGTGACGGGGGAGGTGTCTGAGCAGACTGTGCACGTTGCCCGCGAGCGCGGCATCGCCTTTATCGCTGCGGGTCATCATGCGACAGAGCGCTATGGTGTTCAGGCAGTGGGTGAGACCGTCGCCAGTGCGCTGGGCATCCGGCACGAGTTCATCGATATCGATAACCCCGCCTGATCGGAGTCAGGCAGCGGTGCTATTGGACTTGTCCAGCCCAAATGTTTCTGAAAGTTGGCCCTGCTCGTCGGGTTTTTTTGGCGCGTAATCCAGCGGCTGCGCCACTTCGACCAAATGTGGCTTGGCATCCTCGGCAGGCGCCGTCAAAGCGGCCTCCGAGATGCTGACTTGATCGCCACAGAGTTGCTCAGCGCCATCGGCAAGATGTGTGTAGACCGCACGATAGTCGTCCGTGAGCTTGTGCAGTAAATCTGCCGTTTGCGCAAAATGCTCTGTAACTTCGGCCTCATAATCAGCGCGGCTTTGCGCCGCCTGATCGAGCTGGCTCTCCAAGTCCATGATAACCTTGCGCTTGTTGTCGCCTCTGTTGTTCATGGCGACATACCAGCCAATGAAACCGCCGATACCGCCACCGATGAACAGCGCGATCAAAAGATGAGACATGGTGTACATAGCGGCGATGATCCTCTGGTTGTTCAGGCGTTGATCTGCTCTTCAGAGCCGGCGGCGCTGTCGGCACACCTTGCCTCACAGTGTACTGCAAGAGAGCGGTGGCGTCGCTGATGCTCCCCCGAGAGATTTCAGGGGCCTTGGAGCGCTGGTATCTGCAGACGTTATCAAGGCAGTGATCCATCTGGGTGGGCCGGCCGCATCAACATCGCGTGCTAACCTGCGCGCCGCTGAAGACAACCGCTCGAAAGGCTTATAAAACTCGTGCTTTCACCTTTACAACGGTATGAGAAAGAACTGGCTGCCGGCACGCTCCTAGAGGATCCGGCGCAGGCCGAGGCGATTGGTCAGTTGGATGAGCTGCACAGCCGTTTGTGCGCCAGGCTGGCGCGTGAGCGCGGTCTGTCGGCGCGGGTGGCGAGGTGGATGGGGCGTCCCCGCGTGCCTGAACAAGGCCTCTACCTGTGGGGCGGTGTCGGCAGGGGGAAGACCCATTTAATGGATATCTTCTTCGACGCACTGCCCTTTGAGCGCAAGCTGAGAGTGCATTTCCATCGCTTTATGCAGCGAGTGCACAACGCGCTGACTGAGCATGGCGGTGCGAAAAACCCGCTCGAGCAGGTCGCTGAAGACATTGCCGATGACGCCATGGTGCTGTGCTTTGACGAATTTTTCGTGAGCGACATCGGCGATGCCATGATTCTTGCGGGCTTGATCGACGCGTTATTTCGCAGGGGCGTGACTTTGGTGGCCACCTCTAATATTCCGCCTGCCGATCTTTATCGTGACGGACTGCAACGCAGTCGCTTTCTGCCCGCAATCGCCCTGCTCGAGTCGCACCTGCAGGTAACACATCTCGACTCGACGACGGACTATCGTTTTAGAACGCTCAGTCGCGCCGATTTGTGGCATGTGCCTCACGAGGATTCTGCCCGGGCCTCACTCGAGGAGTACTTCACTTCCTTGACGGGGCGACCTGTGGGCGATGCAGTAGTGATCGAGGTGAACCAGAGACAATTGCCACTGATTGCCGGTGCAACGGGTGTGGCGTGGTTTGATTTTGGCACTCTGTGTGAGGATGCCAGAAGTGCATCAGATTACGTGGAGATCGCACGCGAGTATCACACTGTGCTGATCGAGAATATCCCTGTAATCGGGAAAGACAGAGAGGACGCGGCGCGGCGCTTCGTCAATCTGGTAGATGAGTTCTATGACCGCAACGTCAAACTCATCGCGACGGCGGCCGAGCCGCCCGAGTCACTGTATGTGGGCACGCGGCTGGCTTTTGAGTTCGAGCGGACGGTATCGCGGCTTCAGGAAATGCGCACCCAGGAGTACCTTCAGGCAGAGCATCACCCCTGACGCGGGCCTGACAAAATAACGGTTGAAAGGCTTTGGGGTCTCCAGTAACATCCGCGCTCCTTTTGAACCGCCCTCAGGGCTTTGGTCATGAAAACATATAGCGCCAAGGCAGAAGACGTGCATCACGACTGGTTGGTTGTTGATGCTGAGGACAAGACCCTCGGTCGTCTCGCCACTGAAATTGCACACAGGCTGCGCGGCAAGCACAAGCCCGAATACACCCCACATATGGACATGGGCGACTACGTTGTTGTGGTGAACTGCGAGAAAATTCGGGTAACCGGTGCGAAGCAGACCGACAAGATGTACTACCACCACACGGGCTTCCCGGGCGGCATCCGCTCGGCCAGTTTCGAGCAGTTGATTTCACGCGCTCCTGAGCGCGTCATCCAGCGCGCTGTGAAGGGCATGATGCCCCGTAGCCCTCTTGGCCGCGCCATGCTGAAAAAGCTTAAGGTTTACGCGGGGCCCACGCACCCACACTCGGCGCAGCAGCCGCAGCCACTGACGATCTGAGGAGGTCTGGATGGCAACCGCACAGTATTACGGGACAGGAAGACGCAAGACTTCGACGGCGCGCGTCTTTTTACGCAATGGCAACGGCAACATCACGATTAACGGCCGCTCTATCGACGAGTATTTTGGCCGCGAAGTCGCGCGAATGATCGTGCGGCAGCCGCTGGAGTTGACCGAGAACACCGGTAACTTTGACGCTAACGTGACGGTGACGGGCGGCGGCAGTTTTGGGCAGGCAGGTGCCATCCGACACGGCCTGACGCGCGCTTTGCTGGAGTACGACGAGAGCCTTCGCGGAACCCTGCGAGCGGCCGGTTATGTCACTCGCGATGCGCGAGAGGTTGAGCGTAAGAAAGTGGGCCTGCGAAAAGCTCGCCGCCGTCCACAGTTCTCCAAGCGCTAAATATCAGCCAAACACCAAAACGCCCGCTAATGCGGGCGTTTTTTTTGCTCGCTAGCACGAGATCGCGGCGCTACAGTCTCTGGAGCGCGATTCAGGGTTGCTGCGCAAGTGAGGTTCGGCGTGTAGGTTGCAGAGGCGCTGACGCCCAAACCGACCGTGATGTCGATTGCACTTGGCCGGGCGCTCGAAAACAGCGAGGGATTGAGCATGCCTTACCTGTATTTACTGATCGCAGTGGCGCTGGAAGTTTCCGGCACGATGTTGCTGCCCGTGAGTCAAAATTTCACGCGGCCTCTGCCCACGGTGTCATTGATCGCCTGCTACGCGGCGTCGTTTTATTGTCTGACTTTCGCACTCAACACGCTGCCGATTGCGGTGGTTTATGCCACTTGGTCAGGCCTCGGTATTTTCTTGATTACTTTATTTGGCTACGTGTTCTTCGAACAGGCGTTGGCGTGGCGGGCCATCGCGGGGTTGGTGATGATAGTGATCGGTGTGGTGCTGGTGAATGGCGTCGTGGCGAACCGATAACCTGATGGAGGAGGGAGCTGATCTCCCCGAGATCGCAGCGCGTAATTCAACTTGCTGGTGGCGGTAACGACCATTACACTTCGCGCGCTGAACTTATCTTGCGTGTCAAACCAAACTGACTTCCCCGCACCGCTGCTTTTTTGTGGGGCGTTATGGCAGGCGATATGACCCAACGGGAGACGCTCATAAATGACCGATACAACCGAAGCCCACCATTCTGATGCTGGCGACAGCCAAACCCGCCGACGATTTTTGACCGCGGCCACCTCTGCCGTTGGTATTGGCGGTGTGGCTGGCGTGGCGGTCCCGTTTTTGGGCTCCTGGAACCCCTCAGAGAAGGCGAAGGCGGCTGGCGCACCAGTGCGTGCTGACATCAGCAAGTTAGAGCCCGGCCAGATGGTCGTGATTGAGTGGCGTGGCAAGCCCGTATACGTCTTGCGGCGTACCGAAGAGCAGATCGCAGGCTTGCCGGGCTTGAACAACGATTTGAAAGATCCTCAGTCGGCATCTTCGGCGCAGCCCGATTACATTGCCGGCGAGGGCAGGGCGATTAATGACGAATTTTTGGTGATCGTCGGGCTGTGCACGCACTTGGGCTGTGCGCCCAAGTTTCGGCCCGAGGTGGGCGCTGCGGACCTAGGTGGTGATGACTGGCTGGGTGGCTTCTTCTGCCCTTGCCATGGCTCCAAATTCGACCTAGCGGGGCGCGTTTACAAAGGCGTGCCCGCATCCGCGAATTTGGAAGTACCCCCCTACTCATTTGAAAACGACAACGTCCTCGTGATCGGCGTTGATGCGGAGGTGGCGTGATGGAAAAAGCATTAACAGGGTTGATGTCGTGGATTGATGACCGGTTGCCGCTGACGCGGACCTGGAACACGCACATGGCTGAGTATTATGCGCCCAAGAACTTCAACCTCTGGTATTTCTTTGGTGTGTTCTCCTTGCTGGTGCTGGTCAATCAGCTCCTGACCGGTATCTGGTTGACCATGAATTACACACCGTCCGCCGAGGAAGCGTTTGCCTCGGTTGAGTACATCATGCGCGACGTTGATTACGGCTGGTTGCTGCGCTACATGCACTCCACTGGCGCGTCTGCTTTCTTCGTCGTGGTCTACCTACACATGATGCGGGCACTGCTGTATGGCTCTTACAAGAAGCCGCGTGAGCTGATTTGGATCTTTGGCATGCTGATCTTCGTTGTGCTGATGGCCGAGGCTTTTGTGGGCTACGTTTTGCCCTGGGGCCAAATGTCATATTGGGGCGCTCAGGTCATTATTTCTCTGTTCGGCGCGATTCCCGTAGTGGGTGAAGACATCGTCACGTGGATTCGTGGTGACTACTTGATTTCAGGCATCACGCTGAACCGTTTCTTCGCCTTGCATGTGGTGGCCCTGCCCATCGTGTTGCTGGCGCTCGTGGTGTTGCACATCCTTGCGCTCCATGAAGTGGGCTCTAACAACCCAGATGGCGTTGAGATCAAGAAGAACAAGGGGCCAGACGGCGTGCCGCTGGATGGTATCAAGTTCCACCCCTATTACTCGGTCCATGACGTACAGGGCATTGCCGTATTCCTGTTCTTCTTCTGCGGCATTTTGTTTTTCGCCCCTGAAATGGGCGGCTTTTTCCTCGAGTATGCGAATTTCGAGGAAGCCAATGGGCTGAAAACCCCAGAGCATATTGCGCCTGTGTGGTACTTCACTCCGTTCTACTCGGTGCTCCGAGCCGTCCCGGACAAGTTTTGGGGCTTTGTGTTCTTTGCGATCTCGGTGGTGATTCCGTTCGCGTTGCCGTGGTTGGATCGCAACCCCGTTAAGTCTTGGCGTTACCGGGGCATGATGAATCGCGTCATGCTGCTGCTGTTTGTGGTGTCGTTCATCATTCTCGGGGTGCTCGGCGTCAAGTCACCGACGCCAGAAAGAACCGTACTGGCCCAGATCTGCACTATCTTCTACTTCTTCTTCTTCCTCGCCATGCCCTGGTGGTCGCGCTTGGATCGCAACAAGCCGGTCCCCGAGCGCGTGACGATGGATGGCGGTATGCCAATGTGGAAGAGCCTCGCGACGCTGGCCCTCATCGGTGCTATGACGTTCTTGCCCCTGAAGGCGGTGGGTGCGGAGTCGGCATATGATTGTGGCACCATCCCCTGCGATGCATTCGAAGCGGACGCGACGGACAAACCGTCTCTGCAACGTGGCGCCGCTTTGTATGCGAGCTATTGCATGGGCTGCCATTCACTGCAGTATTCGCGGCACAACCGGGTGGCTAGGGATCTGGGGATTCCCGAAGATCTCTACAAGGCCAATCTGGTTTTTGATCCCGAGATCAAGCTGGGGTCGCTGATGGCCAACAGTATGGATAAGGGTGAGGCGAAGGTATGGTTCGGTGCAACACCGCCGGATTTGACTCTGGTCGCGCGATCGAGGCAGCCAGACTGGCTTTACACTTATTTGCGAGCGTTTTACGAGGACGAGCTGCGGCCCTATGGCGTGAACAACCGGGTGTACCCCAACGTGGGAATGCCTCATGTGCTGATGGAATTACAAGGGCTGTCCGCTTGCGCTGACGAGACGGGATCTCCCGCTGCCAAAGCTGAACAGTGCAAGACAGTGAGCGTGGCGTCGGCTGGCGTGATGTCTGCAGAGCAGTTTGATGGCGCCATGTATGATCTGGTGAATTTCCTTGCCTACACCGCGGAGCCCTATAAAACGGACCGGATCCGGATTGGAACCTACGTATTACTGTTCTTGGTGGTGTTCTTTATTTTCGCCTGGTTGCTGAATCGGGAATATTGGAAAGACGTCCACTGAGCACGAACTCAGCCGCGGGGGCAACCACTGCCCCCTATTGAGTGGTACACTTCGCCACCCTTTGATCAGTTGAAACCCTATGTCAGATGATGCTTCCGGGATCGTTTCAAAACGATCCTCCATGACCCTATTCTCCGACAACACCAGTCATTACAGCCACAGAGTCAGGTTGGT
>JAYOUT010000001.1:0-34092 GCA_038151055.1 Luminiphilus sp. | reverse complement strand
CCATGACCCTATTCTCCGACAACACCAGTCATTACAGCCACAGAGTCAGGTTGGTGCTCGCCGAAAAGGGCGTCACCGTTGAGCTGGTCGAATCTGAGAACGGAGCGGTGCCCGCCGAATTGGGAGATCTGAACCCCTATAATTCGATGCCCACACTCGTCGATCGTGAGTTGGTGCTGTATGAGTCCAAAGTCATGATGGAGTATCTCGACGAGAGATTTCCTCATCCGCCGCTATTGCCCGTTTATCCGGTGGCGCGAGCTGAGAGCCGTTTATTTGTCTACCGAATAGAGCGTGACTGGGCCGCACTGGTCGATGCGATTCAGTCGTCGCGCAGTGATAATGTCGTCAAGAAGTCGACGAAGGAACTGAAAGAGAGCCTCATGGCCGTCGCGCCGATCTTCGCAGAGAAGCCGTTTTTCATGAGTGAAGAATTTTCTTTGGTTGACTGCTGTGTAGCGCCAATTCTCTGGCGTTTGCCATCTTTGGGCGTCGACATCCGGGCCAGTAAACAGTCCAAGCCTCTGTTCGATTACATGGACCGCCTGTTTAGCCGAGAGGCCTTTCAGGAGAGTTTGTCTATACAAGAGCGGGAAATGCGCCCCTGACGGTGCCGCTCCCACTTGAATTCCAGCCGTCCCTATATCATCCGCGCCATTTACGAATGGATAGTGGACAACGGATGTACTCCGCATCTGCTTGTCGACGTTGATATAGAGGGTGTGGACGTACCCCAAGCGTATGTCAGCGACGGACAAATTGTTCTGAACATTTCCCCAACGGCGGTGGTCGGTCTGGACATGGGCAATGAAACGGTGGCGTTCAACGGCCGTTTTGGCGGCGTTGCAACGGACATTACTGTGCCTGTCAGAGCGATACTCGGTATTTACGCGCGGGAAAATGGTCAGGGCATGGTGTTCGATACTGCCGAGGAACCCGATGTCCCCCCCGACCCGCCAGCTGGCAAGGGGCGACCGAGTCTAAAGGTCGTTAAATAGCGGGAGCTGGGATCAGCTCGAACAATTGCACCACGCGCTCCGCGCCGCTGACCTCCGCGGCTTCCAACGAAACCCTATCTGCCTCTTCTGCGGTCAACAGCCCCATCAGGTATACCACGCTGTTTTCCGTGACGACCTTGACCCGTCTGCCTGGTGTGTCTGAGCTGGCCAGCAATTTTGATTTGACCTGAGTCGTAATCCAGGTGTCGTTGGTGCGCGTTCCCGCACTGGTCGCCGGGCCAATATCCAGCTCGTTATAAATTCTGCGCACATCTTCAATCTTGCGCACAACGTCAGTGGCAAGCGACTTCAATTCTTCCGAGGGCACTTGCCCCACGAGCAACACGAAGCCATTGAACGATACAGCGCTGATGTGCGCCTCGTCGTAGCCCTCGGCAGCCGCATTAATATTGACCTCGGCTTTGGTTTCGATGCTTTCGTCGGTCATCTGTTGGCCGAATGTGCGCTCTCCCGGATCCTCCTCGATGGGGCCGGCGCCGGCGCTCGACATGATTGCGCCGCAGCCTGTCATAGCCATCGACAGTACAATGGCCATTGCAAGATGAGTCAGTCTCGCCACAGTTTAGTTCTCCATGGGTCCAAAAGTGTGGATATCGATGAGGCGCGCCAAACAGACGGCCAGTACTTGGTTTAGTGTGATGCGGGTTTCGAGGTTGTCGTCGTTTGTGCTGACGCAGAGGCCCGGACCGAGGTTACCCACCCAGACCAATTGCATCTGTCTCTGCTCTGCCGCGTGATGCAGCTGTGAAATATCCTGCTCACTTAACGACGCCGCAAATACGATCGCCACGTCACCTGCCTGGCCCAGTGCTTGAATTTGTTGGCTCGCCCAGACGGTTCCGGTCTCTACCGACTCGATGTGGTGTTCCGCCAGTTCAATGACCGGCAGACTGGGTCGTTCGCGCAAGAGTCCGCGGTGAAGCAAGCTGGCGAAGGCACTGGCACTGGCGCAGTCAGCGCCCAGTCCCACGCTGAATAACTTCCTGTCATTTAAAATAGCGCCGGAAGCCGATACGACCGCCTCGCTGAGTGCGTCTGCAATACCGTCCACCGCCATGCTCGCGGTGTTCAAGTGTCGCTGAAAGAATTCCGATATGAGGGGGTAAAAATCCACTGTGATCGCTGTGATACACCTGACGTGCTATTCAAATGCAGCGCGAATCCAAACCGGATCCTGCCGCGAGACGGCTCCATCATAAGCGATCACGTCGAAGCGACAAGGGTGATTCTTCCACGACGGATATCGCTGTAAAAAGTTCGTGGCGCTCTGTCGTAGCTTGCGTTGTTTCGCTGGCGTGACGCTACCCAGCGCGTTGCCGTGTCGGGAGCGAGCCCTGTAGCGCACCTCGACAAATACCAGGTGCAGCGCCTCTTGCATTACCAGGTCAATTTCCCCGCGGGGCGCCCGAAAGTTGCGCGCCACAAGAGTGAGCCCCTGCTGAGATAGAAAAGCCTCGGCGCGTCGTTCCCAGCGCAGACCTGTCTCCCGCACAGTGTCCTCGCTCATCAATGAGTTCGTGTATCAGGGTAGCGGCTCGCGTCGAATTTGGGCGCGATCAAAGGTGGCCAAATCCAATGCTCTTTCGATCGCTCCGTCAGTTTTACGCCGTAGCAGGCCGGTTTGGCCCTGAACGACCCACTGTTCAGTGGCGTTTATTTGATTCCAGTGTTGCGCCAGTGTGAGCGCATCACCGCCCAAGGCGCGCAACCGACCCAGGCGATCAGCGGTATTGGGCGGCAACATGGCAGGTGTTTCAACAAAGAGCACGCCGTTCAGATCCCGATTTCGGGTGTTGTCCAGTCCATCGTTGATCGCCGATGTGGCGTATACAGGGACGCTGCCCGTCATGTGGAATACCAGCAGGGGGCGCCACGCTCTCGCTGTGGCGGCATCAGGCGCGAGCATAAAGATACATTCGAAGTCGCTGCGGCCCCGGCCTCGCGCGTCGACGGGTAAGTCGAACGCATTTTCGATGGCACGAATCCGCTGATCGCTGGAGCCTGAACCCAGCAACTTCCCCAGGCCAGCATTGGTTTCGGTGGGATCGTCAACCAGCAGGGTGCCTCTAAGCTGCCCGCCCCGCGCGAGCCAGCGATCCTCAAAGGCACCGAGTAATCGCCGCCCTCGAATGCTGTCCTGGCCCATGACGATGGCATTCCTGCAGCCTTTGCCGAAGGCGATGTCCGCGATTTGCCTCGATTCGTCTTCTGGCGCGAGACTGAGACTCATCCAGTTTTTTGGGCGGGTTGTGCGCGACGTATCGGGCTGGTTTAGTGCGATAACGGGTATCCGTCTCGAGCGAAGTTGCTGCAGGTCGGCCACTGAAGCCTTGGTCAAAGGGCCGATAATGATATTGGCTCCGGTGTTCGCGGCGTCTTCGTAAGCGGTTCGAATATCGCTGTATTGACTCACATCGACTGTGCTCAGTGCGGGACGATCGCTGGGGTCCGGGTACAGCCGGTACAGTTGCTCCATGGCGCCAGCCACAACGGCCTCGCCGGCGGTTGCCAGATCTCCATCAAGCGGCAGCAGTAACGCGACGCGCGCGATTTCTCGCGCGTCGGACCACTCTACGAGATGCGCAGGCATGGGCAAATTCGCCGACTCCAAGCCCGCGCTTGCGCGCCAGCTTGCAAAGGCCTGCGGACCTGATCGATAGGCAATGAGCATTTCAAGCCAGCTCTGCCACTCGGGGTCACTGCTACTTGCGCGCTGCTGCCGCAGTGCCTCAAAGTCAACGCGCAGTAAATAGCCGAACAGCCTGTCGCTTTCGGCACTGCTACCACCATCGGGGCGCAATCCGGTGCCGCGCGAGAAGGGCTGCTCTTGCTTTGCTCGCTGGAACACGAGCTCAGCCGCTGACAGCCAATCTGCCGCCAGCACTGCGTGTAGCTCCCGCTCCCGCAAGACGAAGTCTCGGGCTAGCGTGTTGTCGCGTGCGAGTGTATTGAGTAGCAGATCAGTCCGCTCCAGGTCGCCTTCCAACCAGGCCAGGCGGCTGTCTATGGCCACCAGTGTCGAGGCATCGGTGTCATCCAGCGACAATAGATTTCGTTCATGTCGAGCGACTAGCAGGGAGGTAGACTTGGCGAGGGAAGTCATTTGCTCTACGCGGTCTGTGTCCAGCTGCTCGCCCTCTAGCGGCACGGGAACCCGCTCAACGACGGGGGACGAGGTCTCAGGTTGGGGAGTCTCGGGTGGCGCGCCTGCGCAGCCCACTATCAGGATCAAGCACGCCAGTAGTGGTTTCCTGCCGGTCAGTGCTGCCCATGGCAGGGGCACGGTAAACAGTGACGGTGCAGAGGTTTGCTGACTCAGCCGACACATGGGGTGACCTATCGCCTTCATCGCGGCAGTATAGCCGCAACCGGGCCGGCTTGGCCCAAGATGGAGCAATGCGGTGTCTGCGGGTCTCTACATTGTTGCTACACCCATCGGTAACCTCGGGGATATGACTCACCGGGCGATCGATACCTTGATGGCTGCGGATGTGATTGCTGCGGAAGATACCCGTCACTCGGTCAAGCTACTGCAGCACTTTGATATCCGAACCCCGTTGGTCAGCTACCACGATCACAGCGACGCGACGGTGCTGGATAGCTTGCTGACTCGCATTGGCAACGGCGAAAAGGTCGCCCTGATTTCGGACGCTGGCACACCGCTTGTGTCAGATCCCGGCTATCGGCTGGTAGTGGCATGCCAGGACGCGGGCTTTCCGGTCGTGCCTATTCCCGGCGCCAGCGCGACCATTGCGGCGCTCAGTGCGGCGGGCTTGCCAACCGATCACTTCTATTTTGAAGGTTTTCTGCCGGCCAAGGCCGGACAGCGTCGTCGTCGATTGCAGGATTTGCGCACGATGGAGGCAACGCTGGTTTTTTTTGAATCGCCACGCCGCTTGCCGGAGTCGCTGGAGATGATGTGTGCCGAGTTGGGAGATCGGCAGGCGGCCCTCTGTCGAGAGCTAACCAAAAGCTTTGAGACGATTCGTCGCGACGGCCTTTCTGCGCTTGCAGCGTTTGTGCGCTCGGATCCGAACCAGCAAAAGGGTGAGTCAGTGGTGTTGGTTGCCGGGTTTGATCCGGGCCAATCTGAGATAGCACCCGAGGCGTGGGCATGGTTAGAGAGACTGGCCGATGAGCTGCCCCCGAGGAGGGCGGCGGCAGTAGTGTCTGATATGACAGGGGCGCCATCCAAGTTGCTCTATCAGTGGTTGCTGAATCAAAAGACCGATTCCTGAGGTTGCGGGCTGTGAGGCTTACCGGTAGCCTCGCGTTCGAGTTGGTCAGGCGATCGCTGTCGCATTGCGGCAGAGGAAAGTCCGGGCTCCATCGGGTCAGAGCGCCAGGTAACGCCTGGGGGGCGTGAGCCCACGGAAAGTGCAGCAGAAAGGAAACCGCCTGCTTTGCAGGTAAGGGTGAAAAGGTGCGGTAAGAGCGCACCGCGCGGTTGGTAACAACCGTGGCGATGGTAAACCCCGCCCGGAGCAAGACCAAATAGGAATCCGATGCCGTGACCCTCGGCGGATTCGGGTAGGTCGCTTCAGGCGAACGGTGACGTTCGTCGCAGATGAATGATCGTCCACGACAGAACCCGGCTTATCGACCGACTCGTTACACCCCCCTCCATGAGGGGGGTTCCACTTTCTTACTGCTTTCTCAATGACTGTCTAGGACCCAGGCATCCCTGTCGATCGATGGGTAATGACTCCTGGATTCCTGCTCTCCCTGACCCGCGCTTTGACGGCCTGTCGATTCTTATCGGTAAGGCCTCGTGCTGAATTCTTAGAACAAATAACGCTTTTCAGTTATTTTTTATTCTTTCTAAATATATAACTTCAGGCGAAACCTCGCTTACGAGGTTAAAAAGCTGTTTTGTTGCGTTTTTCCGAATGCGATTCTGCTCCGAAAAAGAAGACCTGAGAGGCTCGTAAGGCACTGAAAAGCCACGTTTTTTTATTTTCCTGCGTTGACCGTCACTGTGGCCGGGCGTATAGTGGTGAATAGTGGAGCAAAGTGGGAAAAATAACCACTTTGTGGAGATCAGCGGAAGTCAGTGGGTGCGTCAGCATGTTTCGTGGGGTGCAGCACATCAGCTTGGATGCGAAGGGCCGCATGGCGGTGCCTTCACGTCAGCGTGAGCTCCTGTCTGTGATGGGTGAGGGGCACATCGTGCTGACAGTGGATACCCAAACCCCATGTCTTGCCCTCTATCCGTTACCCGAGTGGGAGCGCATTGAGCAGGACGTGCAGGCATTGCCGGCCCTGAATCCGGCGGTAAAGCGATTTCAAAGGTTGGTGCTGGGCTATGCCAGCGATCTGCAGTTGGACGGTAGCGGACGTGTGCTGGTGCCACCGGCTCTGCGTGACTACGCCCAGCTGGAGAAGCGCGCTGTGTTGGTCGGGCAGGGCAATAAATTGGAACTATGGTCCGAGGATCTTTGGCAGAAGGAGTGTGCCGCTGCCCTGGCGACCGACTCTGCCGAAGAGCTCCCGGCAGAGCTTATGCAGCTCAATCTTTAATGAGCCGGGTTCATCAGCCGGTTCTGCTGGAGGAGGCGATTGCAGCATTAATGGTTTCGACGGATGGCACATACGTGGATGGCACGTTTGGCCGAGGCGGGCACAGCGCTCGTATCCTCGAAGCGCTGTCTCCTCAAGGATCTTTGTTGGCCTTGGATCAGGATCCCGAAGCCGCAGCAGTAGCGGAGCAGTTTGCGCAGCAGGACCCCCGCTTTACTTTTCAAGCCGTGAATTTTTGTGCGCTGGCAGACTGCGTGGCCCCCGCCAGCCTTCAGGGCGTGTTGCTCGACCTCGGCGTCTCCTCGCCGCAGCTCGATGACCCCGAGCGGGGTTTCAGTTTCTCTCATGACGGACCGCTGGATATGCGGATGAATCCCGACACGGGAGAGTCCGCTGCGGCCTGGTTGGCCCACGTGGATGAAGCTGAGCTTGCTGAAATATTGAAGCAGTTCGGAGAGGAGCGGTTCGCTCGCCGCATCGCCGCCGCAATCGTTACGGCAAGGAATGAGACGCCGATTGAGCGCACCGGCCAGCTGGCAGAAATCGTCGCGGCGGCTAATCCCAAGTGGGAGCAGCACAAGCATCCTGCAACCCGCAGCTTTCAGGCGATCAGGCTTCAGGTGAATGGCGAGTTGGATGCCTTGCGATCAGTCTTGAGTGCGAGTGTGACCGCGCTGGCGCCCGGTGGTCGGTTGGTCGTGATCAGCTTTCACTCGCTGGAGGATCGCATCGTCAAGCGATTTATCCGCGACGCCGCGAGGGGGCAATACGTGCCCCCCGGTGTGCCGATTCAGCACGACGCGCAGCGAGGTGACCTGCGTCCAATCGGCAAGGCAGTGATGCCCTCGGAACAGGAGATCGCCCAAAACCCCCGGTCGCGCTCTGCAGTCATGCGCGTAGCGGAGCGTTTGGCATGACAAGCATCGCAATTGCGGAGAGGCGCGGACCGGCAGCAATGCCGGCAGCAATGAAGGGCGCGGTGACGTCTTCGGTGTTAACAGTGGTGATGCTCAGCGTGGCGCTTGTGGGCTCGGCGTTAGGCGTGGTGGCCAGCACACATCATGTGCGCGAAGGCTACGCGCGCTTGCAGCATCTCGAACTCGAGCGATGGGAGCTACAAGAGCAGTACACCCAGCTGTTACTGGAGATCAATACCTGGGCGGCGCCACATCGCATTAATCAAATTGCCTCGGAGTCCCTGTCCATGCAGGCGCCGGATCTGAGCCTGTCGCAGGTGGTTCCGGAGTGAGCCGCAGTCGGTCCAGACAGGCATTGCCCCGCTGGCGCTTCCAGATCGTCTGCGTAGCGCTCTCGCTGCTTGCCGTGGTCTTAGTGGGGCGTCTGGTGATGTTGCAGGTCACCGATGGCGGGCAGGGTGCGGTCTTTCTTCGTGAGCAAGGTGCTTTGCGGACAGTCCGCTCGGCAGAAATCCCTGTTTACCGGGGGCTGATTACCGATAGAAATGGCACGCCACTGGCGGTCAGCTCACCCGTGGTCTCGCTGTGGGCGAATCCTCAACACCTTAAAGACAGCTCCCGGCTCGGTGAGCTGGCCGGCATGTTGAAGTTGGACGAGCAAACGTTGCGGGACAAGCTGGCGTTCTATGGGGACAAGCAGTTCATGTATCTCGCCCGGCACCAGACCCCGGACTTTGCCAGGACGATTTTGCGAGAGCAATTTCCCGGTGTGCGCGGAGAACGCGAGTATCGTCGCTATTACCCCGCTGGAGAAGTCACGGCGCAGGTGCTGGGTTTGACCAATGTCGACGGGCGAGGCATCGCCGGTATTGAGATGGCATTTGAGGACTGGCTGAAAGGGGTGCCGGGCAAAAAGCGCTTCATCAAAGATCTTCATGGCGATGCCGTCAGGGATTTCGGTGTCATTGACGAACCGCGTCCGGGTAAGCCGCTGGCCCTGAGTCTCGATCTTCGCCTTCAGTACGCCCAGCACCGGGAGCTGCAGCGCGCGATGAAGGAAACCGGAGCTGCAGCGGGGTCGGCCGTTACCGTTGATGCATGGACCGGCGAGGTGCTTGCGGTCAGCAATTACCCGGTCTTCAACCCCAACAGTCGCGATGCCTTGGATTTTGGTGGTGCGCGTAATCGCGCGCTCACCGACGCTTATGAGCCCGGATCCACCATCAAGACGCTGACACTGGTGGCTGCACTGGAGAGCGGCCAGTTTCATATCGACAGCGTGATCGATACGGCACCGGGGCGCATCCGCGTCGGCTCTAAAATGCTCCATGACCCCCGGAACTACGGCGAGATATCGGTCTCGAACGTGATCGAAAAATCGAGCCAGGTCGGTGTTACCAAGCTGGCGCAAACAGTGGGC
The DNA here is from genome assembly GCA_038151055.1 of Luminiphilus sp. Classification (GTDB taxonomy): domain Bacteria; phylum Pseudomonadota; class Gammaproteobacteria; order Pseudomonadales; family Halieaceae; genus Luminiphilus. The sequence goes on along the minus strand of JAYOUT010000001.1, from coordinate 25,216 downwards.
CACGAGGCCATTCTCGATGTGTTGGCGCGATTCGGTTTGGGTGAATCCACCGGGACCGGTTTTCCGGGTGAGCGCGCTGGTCAGCTGCCAGATATGGCACGCTGGAGCGAGATCGAAAAAGTGACCTTGGCTTTTGGCTATGGCCTGACCGCGACACCCATACAACTGGCTCGAGCCTACGCCGTCATCGCCAACGGCGGCATTCGCCGACCACTGACATTGCTCAAGCAGGATCCCGATCAGCCCGTCCCGGGTGAGCGCGTGCTGGATCCAGGCATCGCCAACGATGTGTTGCGGGTGCTTGATCGCGTCACCGAGCCGGGCGGCACAGCGACTCTGGCCCGAGTGCCCGGTTTTTCGGTCGGTGGCAAGACCGGCACAGTGCACAAGGTTGGCAGTGGGGGTTACCTGGACGATCAGTACATCGCGCTATTTGTTGGCATCGCGCCACTCAGCGCGCCGCGCTATGTCACCGCGATATTGATTGACCAGCCACGGGGCGACCATTACGGAGGCGGTCTGGCGGCGGCGCCGGTCTATTCCCGTATCACTGAGGAAGTCTTGCGGATTCGCAATGCGCAGCCCGAGCAAACGGAATTGGGTGCCTTGCTAGCTACGGCGGGGGGTGGCTCGTGAGCATGAGTTTGCGGACCTTGCTGGATGACGCCACCGCGCCTGATGTCATCTTGACGGATTTGGTACTGGATAGCCGCGACGCAAAGCCCGGGAGTGCCTTTATCGCCGTGCCGGGTACCGCTCGGGATGGCAGGCAGTTCATCGCATCTGCCCTCGATAACGGCGCAGCGGCGGTGCTCGCCGAGGCCGGTCCCGAGCTACTCAATTCAGACAAGCGAGTGATCGCTGTCCCCGAGCTCAAATCTCGGCTCGGGGTCATGGCGGATCGTTTCTATGGCTCGCCCTCAAAAGATCTCACCCTCATTGCGGTTACCGGCACCAATGGCAAGACGTCAGTGGTGGACCTGACAGCGCAGTTGCTGCGCAAGACGTCGGGCAAGACCGGTTCCATTGGCACGCTCGGCATGCGAACTGATCAGCAGCCGTTGGAGGCGCGCAACACCACTCCCGACTGCTTTGCGCTGCAGCGTCAACTTCGGGATTGGCGGGAGCAGGGTGTTCGCTACGTGACGCTGGAGGCTTCGAGTCATGCCCTCGATCAGGGGCGGCTTCGGGGTTTGCATATTGACGTGGCGGTGTTCACCAACCTGTCCCGTGATCATCTGGATTACCACCGCTCAATGGCGCGTTATTGCGAGGCCAAATTGCGCCTGTTTGAAGAGTTCGATCCCGCGGTGCGCATCTTTAATGCGGACGATCCGAGTGTCGCAGGTCAGAGCGGCGTGTCGCGCGACGGTGGCATCGGGATATCGGCCAACAGCCAGGGCGCTCAGGTGTGCTTCACCGTGCGACAGGTCGCACCGCTTGCCCTGCATGTTCAAACGCCGTGGGGTGATGGCGACATGAACACAACGCTTTTGGGCCGGTTCAATGCCTTTAACCTGACGGCCGCACTAACCGCTGTTCTGTCGCTGGGCGTGCCGATCACAGAGGCTGTGGCAGCTGCTGAATCGGTGCAGGCCGTTCGCGGGCGATTGCAGTCGGTGGACGTCGAGGCCGACATCACTGTTTTGATCGACTACGCGCACACACCGGACGCACTCGAACGCGCGCTGGAGTCGCTGTTGGAATCAGATCGCTCCGGCCAAATCTGGGTGCTGTTCGGGTGCGGTGGTGATCGCGACCGAGGCAAGCGTGCAGAGATGGGTGCCGTGGCCTGTCGTCTGGCCGATCACGTTGTGGTGACCAGTGATAATCCGCGATCCGAGTCACCCGAAGCCATTATTGAAGACATTCTTCAGGGGTGTGCTGATCAGGCGCCGCACGTCGAAGTAGACCGGGCGCGGGCCATTGCCCTGGTGGTATCTCGGGCGAGGCCCGGTGATACGGTTTTGATCGCAGGCAAGGGCCACGAGGTCTATCAGGAAGTCGACGGTGTTCGCTCGTCCTTCGACGATGCGCATCATGCTGCAGAGCAGCTGATGTTGCGGAGTGCTGCTTGATGAGCGCTCTGGGCCTGCAAGCGCTCGCCGATGAAACAGGTGGACAGCTGATTGGAGAGTCCGTACCCCTGCGCAATTTGGTGATAGACAGCCGGCGCGTCGGTGAGGGAGATTTATTTGCCGCGCTCAAGGGGCAGCAGGTCGACGGGCATGACTTTGCGCACAATGCGCTACAGGCAGGCGCTTCAGCTTTATTGACCGAGCGGCGGCTCGACGGGTTGTCTCCCCAGTTGGTGGTGTCCAACGTCACGACCGCGTCGGGACGCTTTGGTTATTTGAAGCGGCAGTTGTTTACCGGTGCGGTCATTGCGGTGACAGGAAGCGCGGGTAAAACCACGAGCAAAAATCTGATGGCTGCGGCCTTATCGCCTCTGGGGTCGGTACATGCCACATCGGGCAATCAGAACAACGAGTTGGGTGTACCTATGACGCTCGCCGCCCTCTCCGCGGCTCATCAATTTGGTGTCATCGAGATGGGCGCAGGACAGCCCGGAGATATTCGCTATCTCTGCGACATCACCCGACCCAACGTCGCAGTCTGTCTTAATGCTTCGGCCGCGCATCTCGCCAACTACGACAGCGTCGCCGCGATTGCCAACACCAAGGGCGAAATCTTCGAGGGGTTGGGCGCTGAAGGTTTGGCCATTATGAATGCGGATCAGCCTTGGCTTTCGGGGTGGCGTGAACAAGCGGGGTCCGCGAGGCAAGTGACGTTTGGCCTATCGCAGAGCGCAGATTATTGCGCGCGCAACATCCGTCATGGCGGCATTCAAGGCACTCACTTCGAGCTGCAGGGGCCCGACTGTCGCGAGTCAGTGTCACTGCAGCTGGCGGGCGAGCAACACGTCAGTAATGCCTTGGCGGCGCTGTCAGTGGCGATCGAATTGGGCGTGGCGGCCTCTCAGGCCGCCGCGGCGGTCGCATCAGTCGCACCGGCAGCAGGTCGTGGTGCTCTGTCGTTCCGACCAGGCGGGGGGCGGGTCGTAGACGACAGCTACAACGCGAATCCTGCTGCTGTCAGAGCGGCTATTGATGTGTTGGCCCGAGAGCCAGGCCACCGGCTCATGGTCTTGGGCCCGATGATGGAGTTGGGTGCTGACAGTGCGGACTACCATCGCGAGATCGGAGCTTACGCGAAATCAGCGGGCCTTGATCAGTTGCTCACTGTCGGCGAAGAGGCAGCGCCGTCGGCTGAAGCTTACGGCTCCGGGGCGCAGCACTTCATCGATCAGCGCGCTCTGTGTGATGGCTTTCCTGCTTTACCCACTGAACACACTATTTGGGTAAAAGGCTCGCGAGCCGCGGGCCTTGAGGCCACCGTGGCTTGGCTTTTGACGTCGGAGGAGGTGCCGCGATGTTGATGTGGCTCAGTGAGCAGTTGATCGCCATCGATCCCGGTTTTGCTGTTTTTCAGTATCTGACGCTGCGGGGGATTCTGGCTGCCGGCACCGCCCTAGTGATCTCAATGGTGGTAGGTCCGTTCGTCATCGCTCGGCTCAACCAGCTCCAGATTGGGCAGACCATTCGCGAGGAGGGTCCGCGTTCTCACCTTGAAAAAGCGGGGACCCCGACAATGGGCGGCGCCCTGATTTTGGTGACCGTGCTTGGGTCAACATTGCTGTGGGCGGATCTGGAGAGTCGCTACGTTTGGGTGGCGGTATTCACCACGGTGGCGTTCGGTGCCATTGGTTGGGTAGATGATTTCCGCAAGGTGGTTCGGAAGGACACTCGCGGACTGCCAGCGCGTTGGAAATATTTCTGGCAGTCCCTCTGCACGTTTGGCATCACGCTGTATCTGTTTGATACCGCGCTGATTCCCGAGGAGACCACGCTTTACGTGCCGTTTTTTAAGGATGTGGCTTGGGCCATGGGGTGGTTGTTCGTGCCCTTCAGCTATTTCGTCGTGGTGGGGTCGAGCAATGCAGTCAATTTGACTGACGGGCTCGATGGATTGGCCATTATGCCAACAGTAATGGTGGCGACGGGCTTGGGGGTGATCGCCTATCTGGCAGGGCACGTCGAGTTCGCAGATTATTTGAACATCGCCTACCTGCCCGGTACCGGCGAGCTGATGGTGTTCTGTGGGGCTATAGCGGGCGCCGGTCTGGGGTTTCTCTGGTTTAACACCTATCCGGCCATGATTTTTATGGGCGACGTGGGCGCGCTGGCACTGGGTGCGGCGCTGGGTGTCGTCGCAGTGATGACCCGTCATGAGATTGTGCTGTTCATTATGGGCGGCATTTTTGTGCTCGAGACGATGTCGGTCATCATTCAGGTGGGATCGTTCAAGCTGACCGGCAAGCGCGTGTTCCGCATGGCGCCGATCCACCACCACTTTGAGTTGAAAGGCTGGCCTGAGCCCCGGGTCATTGTTCGCTTTTGGATTATCACCGTGATGCTGGTCCTGTTCGGCCTGGCGACACTCAAGTTGCGGTGATGGTATGACGGCGAACCCCTCCACAATTGCCACTTCCGAGAATCGCCTTGTGTTTGGTCTGGGCGAAACGGGCCGATCCGTTGCCCGGTGGTGGCGCCAGCAAGGCGTTGTTTTTGACGCGCTGGATACCCGCGAAGAAATGGCTGATGACCCCGCCGTGCGGGCCGAGATCGGCTCAAGCAGAGTGGTATTCGGTGAGCCGGACGCAAGCCTCTTTGAGGGTTGCTCAGAAATGATTGTCAGTCCGGGAGTGGCATTGGATCACCCGTTGATTGCCCGCGCTGCTGAGCGGGGGTGTCGGATCCGCGGCGACATCGACCTGTTTATGGAGGCCGCGACTGCGCCGGTCGTTGGCATCACCGGGTCGAACGGCAAGTCCACGGTCACATCGCTTTTGGGAGCGATGATCGACGCTTGCGGTATCACCGTGTCTATCGGCGGTAATTTGGGCCGCCCGGCCCTCGATCTGCTGGCTGATGCCCCCGATCTGTTTGTGCTCGAGCTATCGAGTTTTCAACTGGAGAGGTCCGAACCGTTGGGCCTGCAATTGGCGACGGTGCTTAACGTGTCGGCAGATCATCTCGATCGATACAGCTCAATGGCAGAGTATCACCAGGCTAAGCACGCCATTTTCAAGCAGGCCCACCACGTTGTCGCCAATCGCGACGACCCGCTGACGGTTCCGCTGCTGCCAGACAGTGTGCCGGTGACGTGGTGGCGGCTTGGAGAGCCTGACCTGAATGAGTTTGGTCTGCGTGAGATCGATGGCGCTGAGTGGCTTTGCCAGGGACTGACTCCTTTGATGCGCGTTGATGAGATCCGGATTCCCGGTACCCATAATCAAGCCAATGTGCTTGTCGCACTGGCACTAGGATCTGCGCTGGGTATGCCCATGGCGGGATTGTTGGAGGGTGCGAAGCGCTTTGCAGGATTAGCGCACCGGTGCCAGTTGGTGGGCGACGTCAACGGCGTACGATTTATCGACGACAGTAAAGGCACCAACGTTGGTGCGACGGTGGCGGCATTACACGGACTGTCCGGAGCAGGTCGCATTTGGTTGATTCTGGGGGGGCAGGGCAAGGGGCAATCGTTCGCGCCATTGCGTGAATTGGTAGCGTCGCATTGCGCTGGTCTCATTTTGTTGGGCGAGGCCGCCGAAGAGATTGCAGAGCAGCTTGGAGACGTTGCGTCGATTGCGCGGGTGAGCAGCCTTGAGGCGGCGGTGCAACAGGCCGCTGCGCAAGCGAAAGCTGGCGACACGGTGCTCCTCTCTCCCGCCTGCGCCAGCCTCGATATGTTCTCGAGTTATCAGGAGCGCGGCGACCGCTTTCAGGACGCGGTGCAGGCGTTGGAGGTGGCGGCGTGAGCCAACTTAGCCGCATGGCCGTCTACCGAGGGGATCCTGTATTACTGATCGCGGGTGTCGCGCTAATCAGCATCGGCCTGATTGCGATTGCCTCGGCCTCGATTGAATACAGTGACTTCCACTTTGGTAACCCGTGGCATCACACCGAGCGTCACGTCACCTATCTGATGATGGGCATCATTGCAGGTGGTCTCGCGTTCATGGTGCCCACCGACTTGTGGCAGCGGCTGTCACCGTGGTGTCTGTTCACCGCCTTTGCACTGTTGATTCTCGTTCTGATGCCCGGCATCGGCCGTGAGGTGAATGGTGCTCAACGATGGCTGCCGTTGGGCCCCGTGACGTTGCAACCGTCCGAGTTCGCGAAACTGGCGCTGTTGCTCTATGCCGCGGGCTATCTGGTGAGGCAGGAGGACGCGGTCCGGCACCATTGGAGTGGCCTCGCACGCCTCATTGCGATTCTCGCCATTGTCGCGCTGTTGCTTCTTTTGGAACCGGATTTCGGCACCACCGTGATTGCGATCGGCATGGTGGTGGGCATGATGTTTTTGGCCGGCGCGAAACTGCTCTATGTCGCGCTGATGGTGCTGGCGGTTGCCGTTGCATTGGCGGTCATGGTGGTCAGCGCCCCTTATCGTTTGCAGCGACTCACCGCCTACCAGGACCCCTGGTCAGACCCCTTCGGCTCTGGTTTTCAGCTGATCCAGTCCCTGATCGCCTTCGGTCAGGGTGAGTGGCTGGGGGTCGGCTTGGGCAACAGCGTGCAGAAGCTGTTTTATTTGCCAGAGGCGCACACGGATTTTGTCTTCTCTATCTGGGCAGAGGAAACAGGGCTGGTCGGCGCCACCGCGTTGATTGCACTGTTTGCCCTGCTGATCACCCGCATCCTTCAGACAGGGTGGCAGACTGCAGCGCGCGGCCATCATTTTGAAGCCTATGTGTGCTTCGGCGTGGCGCTGATGTTCGCGGGGCAGGTGTTCGTCAACATGGGGGCCAGTTCAGGATTGCTTCCCACGAAAGGACTGACATTGCCGTTCGTGAGTTACGGAGGCTCGAGCCTGATTGTCAGCTGCGTGTTGCTGGGTATTGTGCTGCGGATTGATCAGTCACTGCGCGGCAACGTGCCAGACGTAACACAGTCTTTGAAGGCGGGCGGCCGATGACTGCTATGCCGGCCAATGGATCGAGGGCGCTGATTGCCGCGGCGGGTACAGGAGGGCATGTCTACCCGGCGCTGGCGGTGGCCGGGCTATTGGTTGAGCACGGCTGGTCGGTTGATTGGGTGGGCACTGATCGTGGCATCGAGCAGCGCGTGGTGCCGGACGCCGGGATCCCTTTGCATCATCTGACCGTATCGGGGCTGCGCGGTAAGAGCCTGATTGCCCGGTTAGCAGGATTGCTCAGGCTTTTTGTGGCGCTCGTGCAGTCGCTATTCATCATGCGCAAAGTGCGCCCGGATGTGGTGCTGGGAATGGGGGGGTATGCCGCTGGGCCAGCTGGCCTCGCCGCCTGGTTGACCCGACGCCCGTTAGTGATTCACGAACAAAACGCAGTGGCGGGAACAACCAATAGATGGTTAGCGCCACTGGCAAAGTCAGTGTTGTGTGGTTTGCCGGGCGAATTCGCCGCCCATCGCCAAGCCCCGGTGGTAGGCAATCCCATTCGTAACACCTTGAATCCGGTTGGGCGCGACGACTTGGCGCAGTTGGCGTGTTTTTCACCTGAACGACCGCTGCGGGTGCTTGTGCTGGGCGGCAGTCTTGGCGCAGCTCCTCTCAATGCCTTGATGCCACCCACCATGAACTATTTGATCGGGTCGGGTTTTGAGCAATCACTCTCACTGTGGCAGCAGTGTGGTGAGCGCAATCGGGCAGAGGCTGATGCCGCCTGGCAACAGTCTGATTTTGCGGCGGTGCAATGTGACGATTTCATTGACGATATGGCCGGCGCCTATCGCTGGTCAGACGTCGTCATTGCCCGAGCAGGCGCGCTGACAGTATCTGAGTTGGCGGCGACCGGCACTGCGTCGATTCTGATTCCGTTACCCCACGCGATTGACGATCATCAGACCGCAAACGCGAGGGTGCTGTCTGAGACTGGCGCTGCGGTGTTGATGCCTCAGGCAGAGGCGACCCCCGAGCGGCTCGCCCGGCACTTGATTGAGTGGATTACCACACCGGCGCGATTGGCGGAGATGGCGGCGTCCGCAAGCAACGCTGTCGCTGAAGGTGCGGCAGGTCGGGTCAAAGCTGAACTTGAGCGGGTGGCACATGGTCGGGCTTGATCCGCAGTTGATTGCGCCAGCCGGAATGGGGCGAACCCGGTGCATCTTCATGGTCGGCATTGGCGGTGCGGGTATGAGTGGCATTGCCGAGGTTCTGATGGGCTTGGGGTACACCGTTATTGGTTCAGACCAGTCCGAGTCCCCGGTCATTGATCGCCTGCGTTCTCTGGGCGCGACCGTCTATATCGGCCACCGCGCGGAGCAGATCAGCGAGGCGGATGTGCTGGTGGTATCGGCGGCCGTCCCCGCAGACAACCCTGAACGCCTCGCTGCGAAAGCGCAGCGGATTCCTGTGGTGCCCCGCGCCGAGATGCTCGCGGAGCTCATGCGCTACCGCTTTGGTATTGCGGTAGCCGGTACCCACGGCAAAACCACCACTACGAGCATGATCGCGGCCATTCTCGGTGAGGCAGGTGAGGATCCGACCTTTGTGATCGGCGGCTTACTGAATCAAGCGGGAGCGAACGCCGGCTTGGGTGAAGGTCAGTATTTGGTGGTAGAGGCCGACGAGAGCGATGCGTCCTTCCTCCATCTGCAACCGATGATGGCCTTGGTGACCAATATCGAAGCAGACCACATGGAGCACTACGAAGGCGATCTGGCGCGCTACCAGCAGGCCTTCGACGGGTTCCTGCATAACCTGCCTTTTTATGGTTCAGCGGTCATGTGCCTGGACGATGCCGGCGTCCGGCAATTGTTACCGGATTTGTCCCGCAGGGTGGTGACCTATGGTGCTCACCCTGACGCCGATTACCGCCTGCAGCAGTATGAGGCTGATGGCCTGAACGGTCACTTCGAGTTGATGCGCCCTGACAGTGCTGAGCCTCTGCCGCTGACCATTGGTATGCCCGGCTTCCATAACGCGCAGAACGCAGCGGGTGCCGCGGCACTGTGTTGCGAGTTGAGGATACCGGACGACGCGATTATTCGCGGGTTGGCGGAGTTTGCCGGCGTTGGTCGACGCTTCTCTGATCTCGGCGTGTTGCCTTGGTCTGAGGGCGGCGCAAGGTTAATTGATGACTACGGCCATCACCCGACAGAGGTTGCAGTCACACTGGAAGCGACCCGCAATGCCTTCGCTGGTCAGCGTGTTGTCATGGTTTATCAGCCTCATCGTTTCACCCGAACCCGGGATCACTTTGAGGCATTTGCCACGGTGCTGTCGGAAGCGCCTGTCTTAATCCTGCTTGAGGTGTATGCAGCGGGAGAGGATGCAATCGAGGGGGCAGATGCCGGGGCCTTGGCGGCGGCGATTCGGACCCGGGGTATGACGGATCCGATCGTAGTCTCCGATCAACGTCAGCTACCCGCGGCGTTACTGGGCGTTCTTCAAGATGGCGACATTCTGCTCATGCAGGGAGCAGGTGACATTGGCCGTTTGGCGGCTGAGTTGGCCAGCAGCCCGACCCTGGAGGGATTGCTGTGAGTGCGCATCGCTTTGAAGGCAAGACGCTGGCAGTGATGCTGGGTGGCACTGCGGCCGAGCGCAGTATCTCGCTGGAGAGCGGCGAAAATATTGCGCGAGCGCTCGAGCAAGCGGGTGCTGCAGTGTTGCGGGTTGATCCGGCAGAGGCAGGTTGGCCGGAGCGACTCAAAGACGCCGCTTTTGTCTTTAATTTGTTGCACGGCCCCGGTGGCGAAGACGGAACGGTGCAAGGGCTCTTTGAGCTCATGAAGTTGCCCTACAGCGGTTGTGGTGTGCTCGCCTCCGCACTCACCATGGACAAGATCCGCACCAAATTACTCTGGCAGGGCGCAGGCCTTGCAACGCCCGCCTGGCGCGAGCTGGAAGCGATGACCGATTGGCAATCGGTGATTGACGATCTCGGTGCAGTCTTCGTCAAGCCAGCTCTTGAGGGCTCCTCTTTGGGTATGAGCAAGGCTGAGACCGCGGAGGAATTGGCGGCATCTTATGAGCATGCCGCGAGTTTCGGTGCGCCGGTGATGGCCGAGCAATTCATCGCCGGCGCCGAATACACCGTCGCGATCCTCGGTGAGCGAGCACTGCCCAGTATCCGCATTGATGTTGCCGGTGATTTCTATGACTTCGACGCGAAGTACCGCTCTGATGAGACCCGCTTTAGCTGCCCATCCGATCTGACCGCAGAGGCTGAAGTGGATCTTGCTCATTGCGCGCTACAGGCTTTTCGTGCAGTGAGCGGCTCTGTCTGGGGACGAGTCGACGTGATCCGAGATGAGACGGGGCAGTGGCAGCTACTTGAGGTCAACACCATCCCCGGTATGACTTCTCACAGCCTCGTGCCGCTGGCCGCCAAAGTCGCCGGCCTAAGCCTCATTGACCTGTTGGGTGAGATCTATGACTTGAGCATGGAGGTGCGTCATGCCCGGGCCTAAGCCGGTTGTCATTCGTCGAGCGGCCAAATCCAAGCCGGTTCGCAAGATGCCGTCTTTTCCGCCGATTTCACAGCTGCGGCGCTGGCTGAATCGCGCCGTGTTGACCTCGGGCGTTGTGCTGCTGTGTGGGGGCATTTATGAGGGCAGTCAGCGGCTCGGCGCACGGCAGGTTGAACGCCTCACCATCGTTGGCGACGTCCGGCACATTGATACTGGTGCACTGCAGACGCGACTGGCGCCGCGCGTCGCAGAGGGGTTTCTTGCGGCGGACTTGATGGCTCTGCGACATGAGCTGGAGTCTTTGCCTTGGGTGTATCGAGTGAATACGCGTCGTCGTTGGCCGGCGGAAATTGAGGTCAGCCTGATTGAGCAACGCCCGCTGGCGCGCTGGGGCGAAGCGGGCTATCTCAATCATGAAGGGCAGTATTTCTCTGCAGATCCCGACCCGCTTTATGACGACCTGCCGTGGCTGAAAGGCCCCGAGGGGAGCGAGACCGCGCTGATGCGGCGTTATCAGACGCTGGCTGGATTACTCGCGCCGACGGGATTGGTGATCAGGGAACTGTCACTCGATCCATTGGGGCAGATCGCGATGCGCTTCGACACCGGACTGACCTTGTTGTTGGGAGCCAAGGACATGTCTCACCGCATCGCCCGGTTTATCAAGTTGTGGGATGAGGAGTTGCCGGTTGAGGCAGTCGCCAAAGTGGATTTGCGATACGAGCACGGGGCTGCAGTGACATTGAGTGAAAACGGGCTGGCCATGCAGGCCGCTCAGAAGAGGGGGGAAGGGTGATGGCCCAAGCAGACGCCAAACAGATGATTGTCGGACTCGATATCGGTACGTCAAAGGTCGTTGCGGTGGTGGGCGAGATCGATGCCGACGGGGGACTGGAAGTGATAGGCATTGGCTCTCACCCCTCAAGAGGGATGAAGAAAGGTGTCGTGGTCAATATCGAGTCAACGGTTAACGCGATTCAACGTGCCGTTGAAGAGGCTGAACTCATGGCCGGGTGTCAGATCCACTCGGTGTATGTCGGCATCGCAGGTAGCCATATCCGCTCCGTGAATTCCCACGGCATCGTGGCGATTCGTGATCAGGAGGTCTTTCAGCAAGATGTGGATCGGGTGATCGACGCGGCGCAAGCGGTGGCCATTCCCGCCGACCAAAAGGTGCTGCACGTGCTGCCTCAGGAGTATGTGATTGACAACCAGTCGGGGATTCGCGAGCCGCTGGGCATGTCCGGTGTGCGCCTCGAGGCCAAGGTGCATCTTGTCACCTGCGCGGTGAATGCTGCGCAGAACATCGAGAAGTGTGTCGAGCGATGTGGCCTGTCGGTCGACGGCATTATTCTCGAACAGCTCGCATCGAGTTACTCGGTGATCACCGAAGACGAGCGCGATCTGGGCGTCTGCCTGGTAGACATCGGTGGCGGCACCTCGGATATCGCGATCTTCACCGACGGGTCGATTCGACACACCGGTGTCATCCCGATCGCGGGCGATCAAGTGACTAACGACATTGCCATGGCGCTGCGCACGCCCACCCAGCACGCTGAGGAAATCAAGATTCGTTACGCCTGCGCGCTGACGCAACTCGCCGGTCCCGATGAAACCATCAAGGTTCCCAGCGTTGGCGATCGCCCGCCAAGAGATCTTTCCCGGCAGTCGTTGGCCGAGGTGGTAGAGCCGCGTTACGACGAGCTGTTCACTCTGATTCAGGCCGAGCTGCGTCGTTCTGGATACGAAGAGCTGATTCCTGCCGGGGTCGTACTCACCGGCGGCACTTCCAAGATGGAGGGCGCCGTCGAGCTCGCAGAAGAGATTTTTCACATGCCCGTCAGGGTCGGTGCGCCGCAATACGCGAGAGGGCTGCACGACATTATTCGCAATCCCATTTACGCCACGGCGGTCGGGCTTCTTCTGTACGGCGCTGAGGAAACCCAGGAGGGAACGCGGGACCGCTTGGACGGTGATGCCGGCGGGTTGAGTTTTGCAGCGCGGGTCAAGGAGTGGTTCGCGCGACATTTTTGAAAGTGTGCAGATTTGAGTTTTTGGCAGAGTCCTGAGGTTTGGGGCTTTTTTAAAAAAAGGGGAGAAACACAATGTTTGAACTAGTAGACAGTGCACCACAAAGTGCCGTGATCAAAGTGATCGGGGTCGGTGGCGGCGGCGGAAACGCCGTTCGACACATGATCGATCATCAGGTCGATGGCGTTGACTTCATCTGTGCCAACACCGATGCACAGGCGCTCTCTGATATCAGCTCCAAAACGGTGCTGCAGTTAGGTGCCAGCATTACCAAGGGGCTGGGCGCCGGTGCCAATCCCGAGGTCGGCCGCGCGGCCGCGCTCGAGGACAAGGACCGCATCGCCGATGCACTGCACGGTGCGGATATGGTGTTTGTGACCGCCGGAATGGGTGGTGGTACCGGAACCGGAGCGGCGCCCATTGTGGCTGAAGTCGCCCGTGAGCTGGGCATTCTCACCGTAGCAGTCGTCACCCGACCCTTCAGTTTTGAAGGCAAAAAGCGCCTCTCCACGGCGGAGGAGGGTCTCAAGGAGATCGCTCAGCACTGTGACTCTCTGATCACGATTCCGAATGAAAAGCTCCTCGAGGTGCTGGGCTCGAATACCACGCTGCTCGATGCCTTTAAGGAAGCAAACGATGTCCTGCTGGGCGCCGTGCAGGGTATCGCTGATTTGATCATTCGGCCCGGTCTCGTAAACGTGGATTTCGCCGATGTGCGCACCGTCATGTCTGAGATGGGCTCCGCCATGATGGGCACCGGCACTGCCAGCGGTGAAGGTCGCGCTCGCGACGCCGCTGAGCGCGCGATCAACAGTCCGCTGCTTGACGATATTGATCTCAGTGGCGCCCGAGGGATTCTTGTGAACATCACGGCAGGTTTGGATCTCTCGCTGGGTGAGTTTTCAGAGGTGGGCGCGACCATCGAAGACATTGCCTCCGAGGATGCAACGGTCGTCGTGGGTACCGTTATCGATCCGGAGATGACAGACAGCCTGAAGGTGACTGTCGTTGCCACCGGGTTGCGCAGTGCTGAATCAAGGCCAGCGCTGACGACGGTAGAGCCAACTGCACCGGCGCGACCCGCGGCTACCGGCGCAGATTATGACGACTATGATCTGCCACCCGGAAAGCGGCACCCGGCCACCGGCGCGGTGGACGGTCAGGCGGCATTGAAGATGGATGACGACCTGGACGAGCAGCTGTTTGACGTCCCCGCTTTTCTGAGGCGGCAGGCAGACTGACGGCATCAAGGCTCCGATTTGGCCCATTTCAAGCCGCTGTAAAGGCTGGAAAGGTGTAAATAGTCGGGGCAGGAGAGCTGGATTGCGGTAGCGCGCCCTAGTAATGTTTCGCCTCAACGAGAGGGGAAAACCATGCTTCGGCAGCGCACTCTGCAAGAGTCGATCCAATCGACTGGCGTAGGGCTTCATTCCGGCAACAAGGTCGTCATTGTGCTCAGTCCGGCGCCAGTGGACACGGGCATTGTGTTTCGTCGCACCGACCTGAGTCCAGTCCGGGACATCCCCGCCCGGGCGGACTGGGTCGATGAGACCGACCTCTCCACCAGTCTCGGCAGTGGTGACGCTCAGGTCACCACGGTAGAGCATCTGTTATCCGCCCTGTGTGGGCTGGGTATCGATAATCTTTATATCGATATTGACGCCGCTGAGGTGCCCATCATGGATGGCTCAGCCGGGCCCTTTGTGTACCTGTTGCAGTCAGCCGGTGTGCGCGAACAGTCGGCGGCCAAGCGATTTATTCGGGTGACAGACGAGATTACGGTGAGCGACGGCGACAAGTCTGCGACGCTCAGACCCTACGACGGCTTCCGTGTGACCTTCGCGATTGATTTTGATCATCCGGTGTTTCGTGAGCAAAGTGGCCGCGCCACGCTCGATATCAGCAGCGAGGCGTTTGTACGCGAAATCAGTCGCGCGCGCACATTCGGCTTTGTTCATGAGTTCGAGTACATGCGCTCACGTGGATTGGCGCGCGGCGGCAGTGTGGACAATGCGATTGTGATCGACGACTACCGGATTCTGAATGATGGCGGTCTGCGCTACGACGACGAATTTGTGAAGCACAAGATGCTCGATGCTATGGGCGATCTGTATTTGGCAGGCCACCAGCTGCTGGCCGAGTACGAGGGTGTCAAATCAGGCCATGCACTCAATAATCGGTTGGTTCGAGAGCTGTTTGCCTCGCCCCAGAGCTGGGAGTGGGCAACGTTTGACGACGCCTCCGAGGCTCCGTTGGACTGGACGCTTCCGCAAGATCTGCAGTTAGCCTGATGGATCGCTTTTTAGCGGTAAAAACGACCTTTGGTTCGGCCTACCGGTTTCCCTGAACCAATGAAAATGGCATAGTGCCGGCTCTGATTTCCACGATTTTTGACCTTGAAACTGATTCTTCTTAACCGCCATGCGGCGTCGCGCACCCTCGAGCTGGGGAAGTGGTCGTGGGCGCTGTTGTCAGCCTGCTTTATTGGCGTGCCGCTGGGGCTGGTGAGCGTCAGTTACCAGCTCGGATTTGGCGAGGGGGTCGCATCTGAGCAGGCGACGCGCATCTCAGCGCAGGAGCAGCAGGCCATCGAGCGTGCGGAGGCTCTGGCGCAGTTGAGCGTCGAGGCGCAGTCGCGCTTGACGGCCATGACGCGTCGTTTGGCAGGGCTGCAGGCGCACGTGACCCGACTCGACGCTTTGGGAAGTCATCTGACCGAGATGGCCGGATTGGAGTCGGGAGAATTCGACTTTTCAGGGCCCCCCGCACTGGGTGGACCCGCGGTTCCGTTGCCGGGCGCCGGGTTACCTAGCGTCACCGAAGTGGAATCACAGTTCAGCGTGCTGGATGCCGTGTTTGCGCGCCGCGAGGCGCAGTTCGACGTGCTGGCGGGACTGCTCTCTGCCGAGCAGCTGCGAGCCGAGGCGACACCGGCAGGGCGACCGATCCGCTCAGGATGGCAGTCCTCGTCCTATGGTCAGCGCATTGACCCGATTACAGGTGAACGCGCCTGGCACGATGGCGCCGATTTTGCGGGTCAAGAAGGCTCCGATATTTTGGCTGTGGCCAGCGGCGTCGTCAGTTGGAGCGGCTATCGATCGGGTTACGGCACGATGGTCGAAGTGTCACATGGCGACGGTCTCAGCACCCGCTATGCCCACAATCAAGAGAATCTGGTCGAGATCGGTGATCTGGTGCGTCGCGGTGACGTCATCGCCCTGATGGGCAGCACAGGTCGATCGACCGGCCCCCACGTCCATTTCGAGGTCTTCAAGAACGGCCGGGCAGTTGATCCCGCCTCGTACGTTCGCCGCACGCATCGCTGACAAGGAACCGCCGGCGCCATCGCGCCATGCAACACCCTAATTCCTTGTGATTTACCAGTGAGCTTTCCATGCTGATTTCAACCGTGAAGAAAATTTTTGGCACCCGAAACGACCGGGAGCTAAAGCGAATGGGCAAAGTGGTCGCCCGAATTAACGCCCTCGAAGAAGCCCTGCAGGCCCTCGACGACGACGCGCTACGCGCCAAGACCGAGGAGTTTCGATCGCGTCTGTCAGACGGCGAAACGCTTGCGCAACTGTTGCCTGAAGCCTTCGCGGTCGTGCGCGAGGCGGGCGTCAGAGCACTGGGCATGCGTCACTTTGACGTGCAGTTGATCGGCGGCATGACACTTCACGACGGCAAAATTGCGGAAATGCGGACCGGTGAGGGTAAGACGCTGGTGGCAACATTGCCCGCTTATCTCAACGCACTGCCGGACCACAGCGTGCACTTGGTGACCGTCAACGACTATCTGGCAGGGCGAGATGCAGCCTGGATGGGCCCGCTCTATGAGTTTTTGGGGCTGTCCGTGGGGGTTGTGCGGTCCGGTCAGAGCGGCGAAGAAAAGAAAGCGGCCTATGCCTGTGACGTTGTGTACGGTACTAACAACGAATTCGGTTTTGACTACCTCCGCGACAACATGGCCTTCAGCATGGCGGATAAAAGTCAGGGCAAGCTGGCCTTCGCCATCGTTGACGAAGTGGATTCGATCCTGATTGATGAGGCGCGGACGCCGCTCATTATTTCAGGTGCGGCCGAGGACAGTTCAGAGCTGTACAAGACGATCAATCGGCTGATTCCCAAGCTCTCTCCAGAGCTAGAAGAGCAAGACGGTGATTTCACCGTCGATGAAAAGCAGCGCAGTATCGAGCTGACCGAGGCCGGCCATGAAAAAGTAGAGGGCATGCTCATGGAGGCAGGCCTGCTACAAAATGATGACTCCCTCTACGCCGCGACCAACCTCGGGCTACTTCACCACGTGCACTCGGGATTGCGGGCCCATGTCCTGTTTCAGCGCGATGTCGAATATATCGTGCAAGACGGACAGGTCGTTCTGATTGACGAGCACACCGGCCGCACGATGCCGGGCCGTCGCCTATCCGAAGGTCTGCATCAGGCGATCGAAGCGAAAGAGGGCGTGAAGATCCAGAGCGAGAGCCAGACGCTGGCCTCCACAACATTCCAAAATTTCTTCCGTCTCTACGACAAGCTCGCGGGCATGACCGGTACCGCGGATACCGAGGCGTTTGAGTTCCGGCAAATTTATGGGCTGGACTGCGTGGTGATCCCCACCAACGTGCCCATGCGTCGCGATGACCTCAACGATCTGGTTTACCTGACCCGCGAGGAAAAGTTTGAGGCCATCATTGACGACGTGCGCGCTTGTATCGAAAGCGGCGCACCCGTTCTGGTCGGCACGGCGTCGGTTGAGACCTCTGAAGAGCTGTCACAGGCGTTTCAGCAACAGGGCATCGAACATAAAGTGCTGAATGCCAAGTATCACGAGCAAGAGGCCGAGATTATCGCCCAGGCGGGGCGACCCGGCGTGGTCACCATTGCCACCAACATGGCAGGCAGGGGTACGGATATTGTGCTCGGGGGCAATCTCGAGGCCGAGTTGGCAGCGCAGGATGAGTCGCTGGACGATACGACCCGCGAGCAGCTGACCAGCGAGTGGCAACAGCGCCACGACGCCGTGATCGAAGCCGGGGGGCTTCACATTCTCGGCACCGAGCGTCACGAGTCGCGCCGCATCGATAACCAGCTGCGCGGTCGTTCCGGACGACAGGGCGACCCCGGCGTATCGCGTTTTTATCTTTCACTTGAAGATAACTTGATGCGCATTTTTGCTTCAGAACGCGTCAAGAGCTTTATGCAGGCATTGGGTATGGAGCGCGGTGAAGCCATTGAGCACCGTATGGTCACCAATGCCATTGAGAAGGCGCAGCGCAAGGTCGAGGGGCGCAACTTCGATGTTCGCAAGCAGCTACTGGAGTATGACGACGTCGCCAACGATCAGCGTCAGATTATTTATCGGCAGCGCGACGAACTGCTCTCGGATGACGAGATCGAGGAGACCATTACCGCTATCCGCGAGGATGTGGTGAACGACGCGATTGATGGCTTCATTCCGCCGATGAGCGTGGAAGAGCAGTGGGATGTACCGGGGTTGGAGAAACAGCTGGAGGCGGAGTTTGGCCTGACGCTGCCGGTAGCGCAGTGGCTGGACGAGGACAACAGCCTCCACGAAGAGACCCTGCGCGAACGGATCGTGGCATCAGTGCAATCTGCCTATGACGAGAAGGCCGCCAGTATTGGCGCCGGGATGCGACAACTGGAAAAGCAGATCATGTTGCAGGTGCTGGATACCTTGTGGAAGGAGCATCTGCAGGTGATGGATCAGCTGCGGCAGGGTATTCACCTGCGCGCGTATGCCAACAAGAATCCAAAGCAAGAATACAAGCGCGAGTCGTTTGCCCTGTTTGAAAGCCTGCTGCAGCGCTTGAAATACGAAGTCGTGCGCTTCCTCAGTAATGTGCAGGTGCAACGCTCCGACGAGGCTGCTGCGATGGAGCAACAGCGGCGCGAAGCAGCGGCCAAGCAAAAGATGGCGTTTGAGCACGCAGAGGCGGGCTCGGCGGTGTCCGAGTCAGCCGATACGGCTGAGCCGCCTGCTCCGCCGCAGCCAGTGACCCGCGCGCAACCCAAAGTGGGGCGGAACGACCCCTGTCCCTGCGGGAGTGGTAAGAAATACAAGCAGTGCCATGGAGCACTGAGCTGACCGTGCCTCGTGCATTAGGCCACAACCCGTGGCAGGAGCAGCATCGGTGAGTGTTGCCGTGACGGGTGTTCGTCTGGGCGTGGCGCAGGCGGGTATCAAATCAGCGGGCAAGGACGACCTGTTGGTGATCGCGCTGGCACCCGGTGCGCAGACAGCGGCCGTGTTCACGCGCAATGCGTTTCGAGCGGCGCCTGTTGTGTTAGCGGAACGGCACCTGAGCGCCAATCAGGGTCAACCGACGCACCTCATTATCAACACCGGTAATGCCAACGCGGGGACCGGTGAGCCCGGTCTGGCGGCTGCAAACCAGTGTTGCGATGCACTGGCTGAGCTGACCGCTTCAGCCGCGAGCGCGGTACTGCCATTTTCTACCGGCGTCATCGGCGAACCCCTGCCAGCCGATCAGATCTGCGCTGCGCTACCGGCGGCTCTAGACGCCCTGCAAGAAGATCAGTGGGAACGGGCCGCCAGCGCCATCCTGACGACAGATACCCGACCCAAACTCAGAAGCGTCGACGTTGAGCTCGGGGGTCAGACCTGCAGAGTGACCGGCATGGCCAAAGGGGCGGGCATGATTTGCCCCGATATGGCGACCATGCTGGCTTTCGTGGCGACCGACGCGAGGCTGTCACCTGCTCTATTGCAGACCACGCTCCGTGATGCGGTGGCGGCCAGCTTTAACCGCATTACCGTCGACGGCGACACCTCGACCAATGATGCTGTGACGCTCTCTGCGACCGGCGGCAGTGGCATCGAGGTTGAGGAAGGAACTCCGCAGGCGGAGCAGTTCGCGCAGGCGGTAACCGGGTTGATGATTGAGCTGGCACAGGACATCGTCCGCGATGGAGAAGGCGCCAGCAAGTTCGTTGAAATCCGCGTATCGGGAGGCGAAAGCACTGAAGCCTGTGATCGCGTCGGCCGCACTATCGCCCACTCGCCGCTGGTGAAAACCGCCCTGTTTGCCTCTGACCCGAATTGGGGTCGCATTTTGGCGGCAATCGGTCGCGCGGGATTGTCTGACCTCAACACCGATGAGGTCTCGATTCACCTCAATGGTGTGCTGATCGCAGAGCGTGGCGCGCGGGCGCCTTCTTATACCGAAGCGCTGGGCCAGGCAGCGATGGCCGCAGAGGATCTGGTCATTGAAGTCGCCCTGAATCGCGGCGACGCGCAGGCCGTGATCTGGACCACGGACCTCTCTTACGACTACGTCAAAATCAACGCCGAATACCGCACTTGATATGGCGCGGGTGACGGTAGCCGTGGGCTTGTTGATCGATGAGGACGGGCGCGTGTTGGTGACACGGCGGGCACCTGATGCGCATCAGGGCGGGCTGTGGGAGTTTCCGGGTGGCAAGGTTGAGGTGGGTGAATCAGTCGAGACCGCACTGGTGCGAGAGCTGGCTGAGGAGTTGGGGATTTGTGTCGAAGCGAGCGAACCGTTTATGACTCTGGATCATGACTATGCCGACAAGCAGGTGCGGCTCGATGTCCATCGTGTGACACGGTGGCAGGGTGAAGCGCGGGGTGTGGAAGGGCAACCGCTTGCCTGGCAGTTACCGTCAGCCATGGTGAATTGGCCATTTCCCGAAGCTAACGCACCGATACTGGCGCGCCTGCTTGCGCGTTAGGCGCTGGCCCGGGCCAGCAGCGTTCGATGTAGCTGGGCGCCGCGCAGATGAAGTGCCTCCAGGGAGCCGCTGTTATCAATGACAATGTCGGCCCGGCTAATGCGGGTGGCACGATCGAGTTGTGCGGCCATGATTTGCTCGACCAACGCGCGATCGTTTTGATCTCGCGCCATGGTCCGCTCAATTTGCACCGCTTCTGGGACATCGACCACCACGCTCAGGTCGACCATTTCTGACTGACCGCTCTCCAACAGCAGGGGTGAGCTCAGCACCACGTAGGGAGACTGGGCTGCGGCCATCTGCCGAGTGAGCTCGTCGCGAATTCGGGGGTGCGTGATGGACTCCAGTGTCTGCCGCTTGGCGTCATCTGCAAAGACCAACTTGCGGAGCGCAGCGCGATCCAAATGCCCGTCGGGTAATAGGTACTCCTGACCAAATTGTGCGGCGATTTCTGCCAGTGCGGGCTGTCCGGGCTCTACGATGACCCGAGCCGCGAGATCCGCGTCGACAATGACAATGCTCTGTGTGCTCAGCCAGTCGGTGAGCGCGGTCTTACCGCTGCCGATGCCGCCGGTGATCCCGACTCGCAGCATCAGAACGTCACCAGCTGCAGATACTCAGTGATCAGCGTATCGCCAAAGAAGAGTGTCAGTAGGCCTGCGCCCGCCAAATAAGGTCCAAAAGGCATAGGCGTATCCCGTCCCTGCCGTTTGCTGAGCAAGATAGCGATGCCGAGTGCCGCTCCCACAAACGACGACAATAAAATCATGAGTGGAACCGCTTGCCAGCCGAACCAGGCGCCCAGCGCGCCCAGCAGCTTGAAGTCGCCATAACCCATGCCCTCTTTGCCAGTCACGAGCTTGAATAACCAGTAGACGCTCCACAGTGAGCCATAACCGAGCATGGCGCCTATGACCGCGGACGACAGCGGCGTCCAGACGGCAAAGAGGTTGACGGCCAATCCCAGCCACAGAAGGGGCAGCGTGATGCTATCGGGGAGCAGTTGGGTATCGATATCGATGCCAGTGAGTGCCACCAGCATCCAGATCAGCGCCAGCGCGCTGAGGGCCTCAATACCGAACCCGAATTGCCACGCCACAAGCCCCGACAAGACGCCGGTGATGAGTTCCACCGCTGGATAACGCACCGAGATGCCCATGCCGCACTGTGCACATCGACCGCGCAACATGAGCCAGCTGATGACCGGGATATTTTGCCAAGGTTTAATAGCTGCTCCGCAGCCAGGGCAGTGCGATCCAGGGTGCGACAGGCTGATCGGTTCTTGATCGGGAGCAGGCTGGTCCAGCACTTCGCAGCAGTCGCGCTGCCAACCCTGCTCCATCATTTTGGGTAGCCGCAGAATCACCACATTAAGAAAGCTACCGACGATCAATCCGAGGGCCGTGCAGGTCAGGGTAAAAAAAGCCGGATCGTGGAAAGCGGTCATCATGGGATAGTCATTGCCCGGTATCTGCGGTCAGAGTACTGAGCCGAGCATGAAGATGGGCAGGTACATGGCGATCATTAAGCCGCCAATCAGCACCCCCAGCACCGACATGATCATGGGCTCGATGAGTGAGCTGAGGCTATCGACGGCATTGTCGACGGCCGCCTCGTAGTGATCCGCCACCTTGCCCAGCATGTCATCGAGAGAACCAGACTCCTCACCAATCGCCGTCATCTGTAACAGCATGGTGGGGAATAAGCCTGTAGTGCGAATAGAGAGTGCCAGCGAGGTGCCCGCCGTCACGTCGTCCCGTATCCGACGAATCGCCGCGGCATAAATGGCGTTGCCGGCAGCGCCAGCGGTCGACTCCAGCGCTTCGACCAGCGGCACGCCCGCGGCAAAGGTAGTGGAGAGCGTGCGAGAGAAGCGCGCTATGACCGCGTCGTGCACCACCGAGCCCAGTATGGGGAGCTTCAGTGCAACGCTATCCAACCAATCGGCAAACCGTTTGGAGCGCCGCTTTGCCTGAGAGAACACATAGCCACCCACGAAAAAGCCCAGCAACATAATGAACCACCAGCCCTGCACCCACTCAGAGAGCCGCAGCACAAAAAGCGTGAAGCCGGGCAGGTCTGAACCAAAGCTCTGAAAGGTCTCTGCAAACTGCGGCACAACTTTGACCAACAAAATGCCAGTGACCACGATCGCCACAACAATGGTGGCGATGGGATAGGTCATGGCTTTCTTGATCTTGGCCTTGAGCGCCTCAGTTTTTTCTTTGTAGGTGGCCACCCGGTCGAGCATGACCTCCAGGGTGCCCGAGTTCTCACCCGAGGCCACCAGTGAGCAGAACAGCTCGTCGAAGTGGAGGGGGTGCTTCTCCAGCGCGCCGGCCAATCCGGTGCCCGACGACACATCGGTCCGCACACTCAAAATCAGCTCGCGCATCTTTTCATGATCGGTGCCCTCGGCGACGATATCGAAGGCCTGCACCAGCGGCACGCCCGCTTTCATCATGGTGGCCAGTTGCCGGGTGAAGATGGCGATATCGGCGGGCTGGATCTTTTTGGCGCCAAAGGTGATCAGCGGCTTGGGTTTTTTCTTAACCGATTTGGCGGCGATGCCCTGCTTGCGGAGCTGTACCCGCGCAATGGCGGCGGTGGTGGCCAGTACCTCACCTTTGGACTTGCGGCCGTTTCGATCAGTGCCGGTCCAGACGAATATCGTATTCTCTGCTGCCATTTCTTCCTTGACCTGACGTTAGATGACGGACGGATCAGTCAGTGGTGACGCGGCTCACTTCCTCGAGACTGATCAGACCTTCGGCGCACTTCCTGAGCGCTGATTGTCTGAGGTCATTGAAGCCCGCTTCGCGAGCGACCCGATCCAACTCCAAGGAGTTTGCGCCATCCATGATGGCCGAGGCAATGGGTTTGGTGATCTTCACAACTTCATAAATGCCCACACGGCCCTTATAGCCATCCTTGCATTGGCCGCAGCCGACGGGGCGCTTGATTTGCGCGGTGCTGAGCTGTTCCTGCGAAAAGCCCAACTCTGTGAGGGCTTCCTGTGGCACGCTGGTCTCGAGCTCCGCACAGTGACCGCAAAGGCGGCGCGCGAGTCGCTGGGCGATGATGAGGGTGACCGAGGCGGCGATGTTAAACGCCGGCACACCCATGTTGAGCAGGCGAGTGACGGTCTCGGC
Source organism: Luminiphilus sp. (assembly GCA_038151055.1). Classification (GTDB taxonomy): domain Bacteria; phylum Pseudomonadota; class Gammaproteobacteria; order Pseudomonadales; family Halieaceae; genus Luminiphilus. The sequence goes on along the minus strand of JAYOUT010000001.1, from coordinate 1,779 downwards.
GGCGCTGTTGGTGTGCACGGTGGATAGCACCAAGTGGCCCGTTTGAGCCGCCTTGATACCGATCTCGGCGGTTTCGAGGTCACGGATCTCACCGACCATGATGACGTCGGGATCCTGGCGCAAGAATGAACGGAGCGCTTCGGCAAAGTTCAGGCCCACCTTTGGGTTCACCAAAACCTGATTAATACCGGCCATATTGATCTCCACCGGATCTTCCGCTGTGGAGATGTTGCGCTCGGGCTCATTCAGTATGCCGAGCCCGGTATAGAGCGAGACCGTCTTACCCGAACCGGTTGGCCCGGTAACCAGAATCATGCCTTGAGGTTTTTGCAGCGCCTCCATGTACAGCGCCTTCTGGTCTTCCTCGTAGCCCAGAGCATCAATGCCCATCTGTGCCGAGGTCGGGTCGAGAATCCGCAGTACGATCTTCTCTCCGTACATGGTCGGCAGGGTGTTCACACGGAAATCGATGGCGCGCTTTTTCGAGAGCTTCATCTGAATGCGCCCATCCTGCGGGATGCGGCGTTCCGAGATATCCATTTGCGACATCACTTTGAGTCGCGCGGCCAGGCGAGGGGCCAGATTACGCGGTGGTTTCACGACCTCACGCAAAATGCCGTCGGTGCGAAAGCGCACGCGGTAGTCCTTTTCATAGGGCTCGAAATGAATATCCGAGGCGCCCTGCTTGATGGCATCCAGCAGTACTTTATTCACGAAGCGCACAATCGGTGTGTCGTCGGCGCTGTCGCGGTCCTCATCTTCTTCTTCGACCTTGCCGTCGCTGATCTCCAGATCGTATTCACCATCGGCGCCCAACGAGGCCATGTCTGAATCAAAGCCGCCCGTTTGTTCGCCCAGGTCGGCAATGAGTTTGCTGAGTGCGGCGTCTTCGACCAGCACGGCGTCGGTGTTGATGCCGGCGGCAAATTTAAATTCGTCCAGTGCGCCCAGGTTCATCGGGTCAGATACCGCTACAAAAAGCCGGTTGCCGCGCCGGAATAAAGGCACGGCATGATGTTTGGCCATGAGTTCGGTGTCGATCTGATGCTCGGGCAGCATCTCGCGGTTCATTGAGGCGAGGTCAAAGACCGGCACGCCGAACTCCGCCGAGGCCATCTCGGCTAATTCGCGGCTGTCCACATCCAGCGTATCGATCAGGTAGCGAATCAGTGAGACTCGCATCGCCTTGGCGTCTTGCTCCGCCTCTCGGGCTTGATCGGCAGTCAGCACGCCTTCCCCAATCAAGCGACCCGCAAGGCCTTTAATCGTGGACTGGATTTCAGCATTGGCAGAGGAATTCATGACGCTCTCTCCGTTAGCACGCATGATTCGAAAAGTTTCCGAGCGCGTGCACTGACTACTCAAAAGCCTATCTCTTTTGGTTCCGCTTTGTCAGTGGCGTTTTACCGGGCAACAACTTACTAGGTATGTAATAAAAAGCCCCGGTAAGGCCGGGGCTTTCACTCTTGAACTCAAGTTGACGTTATCAGCAGAGGTCGGTGTCGCTACATGTTGTTGCCCAGCTTAACCCAGAGCCCGTAATGGTCGGTGTAAAAGTGACCGTGGGGTTGGCGGGGTCGATACCGGTTGAAGTTATTACAATAGTACCTGCTGTGATGGTGGCGTCACTGACATATTGACCGACTTCTGCATCCGTGAATGTGTAGCCAATCTCTGCCTCCTCATCGCAATTGCTGATATCTGGGTTACCCGAGCCATCAACCCCCGCGCCCTTAGTTTGAAAACAGATGTCCATCGCGCTCTTGATGGCAGTGCCTG